>JAQBQJ010000150.1 GCA_028287065.1 Labilithrix sp.
CCGAGCCCCATCGCGAGGGCGAGCTTGCGAGCCTCGCCGGGCGAGAGCGTCGCTGCGTCCTCGGCGCGGCGGAAGACGAGCCGCTCGGGATCGCTCCCGAGCGCGGCGAACACCGAGAGCACTCGCCCGCGGCTCTCCGGCTCGAGCGCGCGGAGCTCGCCGGCGAGGCGCGCCACGTCCCCCGGCGCGAGCTCCTGCGGGAGATGCAGCACGCGGTCCCGCGGAGGCCCTGCGCGAAGCAGCGCGCCGAGCAGCGTCGTCTTGCCGGCGCCGTTCACGCCGGCGATCCGAACGCGCTCCTCGCGGCCGATGGTCACGCGTACGTCGTGGAGCACCGGAGGCACGAGCTCCTCGTTCAGGTGGAAGAGCACGGCCGAGGGTGCGCGTGCGTACGTCGCGAAGACGCGACCTCCGAGCGTGCGATCGCGCGTGAATTCGGGCACCGCCTGCTCGGCGCGGGCGAGCTCGGCGCGCACGGTCTGCACGGTGCGCCCCGTACGTGCCTCGGCCCAGCCGGCGACGACCTTCGCGCCCATGGAGCGTGCGTCGTTGTCGTTCTTGTCCTTCATCCGTGCGCTCGCGCTCCTCGCGCGGTCGGCCGACGCATGCTCTCGCCGCGCGTCCGCCAGGCGCGCGGACGCGGACCGAACGCGGTCCTTCGCACGCGCATGGGCCTGCTCGAGATCGCGTCGCTCCGCCTCCCATGCCACCGCGGCCTCGGCGTAACCGCCCGCATGCGACGACACGCATGCATGATGCACACGCATCGTGGTGCGGGGCAGCTCGTCGAGGAGCGCCCGATCGTGCGAGACGACGACGCCGATGCCTCGATAGCGCCGGAGCGCACCGACGAGGAGCGAGCGCCCCTCGACGTCGAGATGGTTCGTCGGCTCGTCGAGCAGGAGGACGTCCGGCGCCCTCGCGAGCGCCGCGCCGATCTGCCATCGCTTTCGTTCTCCCGGCGAGAGCGTCGGCCAGCGATCGAGCTGGCCTCTGACGAGGCCGAGCCGGCCCTGAAGCTCGGCGGCCTTGCCTGCGCTCTCGCCGAGCGCATCGCCGCGCGCGAACGCGAGCACGTCCTCCGAGAGAGCGTCCACCTCCTGTGGGCACATGGCGATGCACGCGTCGCGAGGCTCGCGCCGGACGGATCCCTCCGTCGGCGCGAGCTCCCCGGCGAGCACACGCAAGAGCGTCGTCTTGCCGGCGCCGTTGGCGCCGACGAGCCCGTACCAACCGGGCACGAGACGAACACGAGCATCCTGGATCACGGGCGTGGACGCAGCGAACGCTACGCCGACGCCGTGCATTTCGAGCACGACCATCCGAACCTCCGACGAGGTGAAAATGCCTAGAAAAAGCGGGCGATCTTCAGACGGACGAGGTGGTCATGGTCGCCGGCGGGTCGGCCGGCCCTCGAAACCTAGCACCCGGCGAGGCCGAGTGCAGCCCGCAGTCGTGGCGCCTTCGCGAGCGCCTTCTTCATGCGCTCGAGGTCCGCGCGGCGCAGCGTGACGGGCCCGCGCCGCGCCGTGCCGCCGGTCGAGTAGGCGAAGCGAACGAGCAGCTCGCCTCCTTCCCCTTCGAGCAGCTGCACGAGGGTCGCAAACGCCCTCCCATCCACGCCTTGCTTGATCGAGATCTCCTCGACGAGCGTCGCCTCACCCCATGCCGTGGTCGTCATGCGTGTTGCGCGAGCACGCGCCGGGCCAGATCAGCGACTCAACGATTCCGGAGAGATGCGCGAGTGACGCTATGTCCCGGACAGCGGGAGGGGTGTCCGCGGACAGGGAGAGACGAGAAAAAGAGAACAGGGAACAGGAACAGGAACAGGAATCAGAACGTGAATTTTTCGAGACACGCCTCGCGCTCGGGCACGCGTGTCTCGAAAATTCAAATCCTTGTTCCTGTTCCTGTTCCTGTTCCCTGTTCTCTTTTCAATCTCGGTCAGTCCCCCGCGTCCGGATCCGCGTCGCTCTCCCCATCCCCCGCCGCCGCGTCACTCGCGTCCCCCACCCCCACATCCGGCCGGCTCGCATCGAACTCCACCGGGCCCGTCTCCGGGCGGTCGTTGAACCCCTTGCACAGCGCCTGGAACGGATCCTCCTCGCACGTGCACTTCGTCTCCTTGCACTTGGGATCGACCGGCGCGAGGTAGTCGCCCTCGCAGCCGATGCCCGCCGCGACGCCGAGACTGATGCCGCCGATCGCGAGGAGGAGACCGAAGGAAGGAGCGATTCGCGCCATGGTCTCGGATTGTAACGGATTCTCGCCGAAGCGGTGGATGCGTGAGGCGTGACTAAGGCGACTCGGCCAGGGTCTCCAGCATCGTCTCGACCATCCGATGCGTCATGCCCCACAGGACATGCTGGTCGGGCTCGAGCCGGAAGCAGGGCAGCTCGTAGGGCTTCTCTTCCCACGTGAAGGCGTACGTCCCCTTCCCTTCTCCGCGCGCGAGCTTCGCGAGCGGCACCCAGAGCGTGCCGGCCACCTCGTAGTTGAGCGTCGGCGTGACGTCCGTCCGCATCGCGAACACGAACGGCGTCACGACCAGACGCCCCCGCTTCGACCGGATGAACGCCGGCACGTCGGGCAGCCGTGCCACGAGCTGGTCACCGCCGAGGTCGATGCCGACCTCCTCGCGCGTCTCTCGGATGGCCGTCGCCAGCAGGGTCTCGTCGTCCGGCTCGCGGCGGCCGCCGGGGAACGCGATATGCCCCGACCACGGGTCCTTCGGCGACTGCGCGCGCACGATGAAGAACACCTCGGCGCCGTCGCCCGCCGGTCCTTCGCGCAGGATCGCGGCCACTGCGGCACGCGGGTAGTCGTCGCTCCGGTCCGGCGCGTCCGCGGCGTTGCCCGCGCGCGCGAGCCTCTCGACGACTGCATCGAGGCGATACACACCTCGAACATAGTGCGCGCGGGCGCTTCCGGACAGTACGTTCAGAACTCGCCGCGAACGCCTGCGATCACCCAGAGCGGCGCGCCCGGCCTTGCGCCGAACGGCCGGCGCGACGCGATGTAGCGGTCGTTCGTCAGGTTGCGGCCGTTGACGTAGAGCTCGACGTGCTCGATCACGCGGTACTTCGCGCTCGCATCGAGCAGGAAGTATGCATCCGTCTTGTCGCCGGGCTTCGCCGTGCCGTGCCCCGCGTGCTCCCACATGGAGTCGACGAACGTGCCGCTCACGTTCAGACCGACCTGTTTCTTCTCGACGCCGACGGACGCGCTCACCTGATGCGCCGGCACGTACGGCAGCTCGTCACCGCGCTTCACCTGGCCGAACTGCGGATCGGCGGAGGCGAACGAGCTCGAGAGCTCGGTGTACGTATACGTGTAAGCCACACGTGCCGGAAGGATGAAGCCGTCGGGCAGCTTGAGCTCGGTCTCGCCGAAAACCTCGGCGCCCGCGATGCGTGCGCGTCCGCCGCCGAACTGCTGATCGAGGTTGGCCTGGTCGCAGCCGCTCGAGAACGTGCAGATGTCGGTGAGGTTCGAGTAGTCGTTGTAGAAGGCGATCACCTCGGCGCGCGCGTTGCGCCGCGCAAAGCGAACGCCCGCCTCGTAGTTGACGCTCTCCTCGGGCGGCGCGGTGCGCGCCTGCTCGGGCGGCACCGGGCTGAATCCCTTGTGCACGCCGGCGAGGATCCCGAAGTCGCGCCGCAGCGCCCAGTACGCGCTCGCGCCGGGGATCACCACCTGGTACGTCGCGCCGTCGTGCGTGCGCGTGAGGTTGTCGCGATACGCCGCGTGGATCGCCTCGATGCGCACGCCGGGCGTGACGGTGACGGGCCCGATGGTGACCGCGTCGACGACCCACATCGCGAGCGCGTGCGTCATCGCTTTGTTGTCGGCGGTCACCTCGGTCACGCGGCCGTCGGGGACGAGCTCGCCGCCGCGCATCAGGAAGCCGTCTTGCGTGTGCTTTCGGACGATCTCGTCGTAGTGCGCGCGCACGCCGTACGTGACGTGATGGGCGATCGGGCCCGTGCGCGCCGCGACACGCACCTGCGTCTGCACGCCTTGCGACACGAACTGCCGGTTGTTCGGGCCGATGAGGATGGCATGGGCCGGATCGGAGGAGTCCGCCTCGCCGGTCAGCTCCGCACGGAACACCGCGTTGCGCGGCGTCTCGGGGTGCGCGAGGACGTCGGTGATGTCCTCGCCGCGGATGCCGTTCACCTTCCGCCAGATGCGGTGGAAATCGTGCCGGTACGCGGTCGTCGTGACGTCGATCTGCGGAGAGAAGCGGAGCTTGTGCGTCAGCTCGATCGCGGTCCGGTGGTTGTCCATCCGGTCCTCGCGGCTCGCGCGATAGCGACGGTCGGGCGTCGCGCGCAGATCCGCGTCGGTGAGGCCGAGGTACGTCTCGTCCGAGCCCTCGTCGGAGTAACCGAGCTTGAGGAGGAATTCGTTCTGCACGTCCGCGCGCGGATCGGGATTGTACGACGCCTTGCCCATCCACTCGTTGCGCGTGAAGCCCGTGCTTCCGCCGCTGTCGAGGTCCTTGAACCCCGAGTTGTCGAGCCGCATGCCCTCGATCAGGAAGCCCGCGTGCTCGTCGCTCGCGCCGTACGTCACGTGCTGCTTGTTGAACCCGTACTGACCGGCCGCGAAATCGTACGTGCCCTTGCGCTCGGTCGGGATCTCGCGCGTGACGAGATCGATGGCGCCGCCGACCGTCTGCGGTCCGAAGAGGATCGAGCCGGGGCCCTTCACGACACGCACCGTGCGCATGCGATCGATCAGCGGGAAGTAGTACGCCGCGGGCGCCGAATAAGGAGCCGGCCCGACGAGGACACCGTCCTCCATCAGCGTCACCTTCTTGCTCCGATCGGAGTTCGCGCCGCGGATGCCGATGTTGGGGCGCAGGCCCATGCCGTCCTCGGGCCGCACGTACACGCCGGGCACCGAGAGCAGCACCTGATGCGGATCGTCGTACGAGAAACGACGGAGCTGCGCGTCCTTGACGACGTGCGCCGACCCGCCGGTCTCGACGAGACGCGTACCGCTGACCGTGACGTCGTCCGCGTCGTCCTCCGCGCGCGCCTCCGCAGGCGCGAGCAGGATTACGAGCCCGAACGCGATGCCAAGCGACCGGAAGACCATACCGACCTGAGATGAATGGGCGGACCCTGCGGCTCGGGCAGGATCCAGGAAGCCTTCGAGAGCCCGTCGTCGATGTGCGCGAGATCGACGCTGGGGTCGATCATCGGCGTCGCCGAGCGGCCGTTCAGCGAGACGATCGCTTCGACTCGCACCGTGACGTCGTCGTGCCCCTGCGCGCGGAAGTCGTCGCGTACGCGATGGGCGAGCTGGAGAACGAGATCCGGCTGCGTGGAGAGCTCGCGCTCCTGACGATCGGTCAGGTAGCGGTGCGGGCTCACGTACCAGGTGCGCGCAGCCTTCGCGGACTCGACGACGTACGTGATGCTGCCGTTCTTCTCGCGGACCATCACCTTCCACGAGAAGCGCATGCCCTGCTCGTGCCAGAGGACGTTGCCGCCATAGAGGCGGTGGCGGAGGGGGGCGAGGAGCTGGAGGAGGCAGAAGAGCGAGGCGAGGGCGAGGTGAGCGGGGTGGAGACGGGGAGAGGGAGCGGGAGAGGGAGAGGGAGACGAGAGTCGTGCACGGGCACGGGCACGTGCACGTTTACGGGACGAGAGGAGAGAGGCCGGGTCCAGGAACACCAGGGCAGACGCGCACATGATGAACGGGAACATGCCGATCGGGAACAGGAGCCACGTCATCGCGTGGAACGCGAGCACCACCGCATACGCCCAGCGTTGTGTGCGCTTCCACAAGAGGAACGCCACGATGAACGTGTCGAAGAGGAAGCCCGCCCAGCTGAACGCATACGCCGCCCAGCGCTCGTCGAACGTCGAGGTGAGCGCGCCGAGCATGTTCGTGCGCGCCGAGAGCCAGATGTTGAGCGGCTGCGCATGCACGAGCCAGTCGGAAGTGGCCTTCGCGAGCCCCGCGTACACGTAGACCACGCCGACCTGGAAGCGCAGCAGGTATGTGCACCATGCAGGGAATGCGTCGAGGCGCGTGTGCGGGCGGAGCAGCACGTCGAGCGAGCCCGCGCGGCCGAGCGGCATCACCGACGAGAGCAAGAGCAGCAGGCTGACGAGGTAGTAGTGGTTCAGCCAGTTCGTCACGTCGAGGAGCTGCACGTACGCGAACGCGAAGAAGAGCGCGATCGCGACCACCCTGTAAAATAGGCCTGCCGCGAAGCACGCGCCGAGCAGCGCGACGCCGACGAACAGCGCGTGCATCCATGCGGCGGGCAGCGGCTTCACCCAACCGAAGCCCCAGTACGTGAAGAAGAAGCTCGGCTTCACGAACAGCTCGTCGACCCAGCCGTAGACCAGGAAGCGGATCGCGCTGACCGTCACGAGCACGCCGAGCGCCACGCGGAACGTGACGAGCACGCCCGTGGGCTTCGGCGCGACGAGGCGCGCGGTCAGCGACGCGAACCTCTCAGTCATTGTCGCCTTCGACGCGCTTCGGCAGCTCGAGATCGAGCACCGAGATGAACTCCGTCTTGAGGAGGACGACGATCGTGCGGAGCGAGTCGTAGAGCGCCTTCACGCCGGCCGGGTCCTTCACGAGATCGTCCTCGAGCGTCGGCTGCTTCAGCGCGTCGAGCGCGGCGCGCGTCACGGCGAGCGCGTCCGAGAGCTTCTTCGCGAGCGGCTCGTCGCCGACCGCGACGAGGAGATCGTCCCAGCCGAGGCCCTGCCCGTCGGCTCCGCAGCCCCGCAGCAGCTTGTCGAAGCCGGCGAGGTTGTTCTTCAGATGCTCCTTCGAGCGATGCGCCCACGGCGACTCGACGTCGCCGACGCACGGAGGCGCGGCGCAGCCCGGGTTGAAGCCCGAGGGCTTGCCGAGCTTCATGTTCTTCACGAAGTCGTCGACGTAGAAGAACGCGTTGCTGACGGCATTGAACGCCATCTGCTGCGACGTGAACACCTGCCCGGGGCCGGCCGTCGAGATCGTCGCGACGAAGTTCCCCTGCGCGGGATCCCACGCGTTCAAGAGCTCCTGCGCGCGCTGGACGGTGTCCGCCGTGAGCGCACGCGCATAGGCGAGCTTGCGCTTCGCGATCTCCGGCCCGCCCAGCGCGGCCCACGTTCCGGTCGCATTGATGGTCGCCGCGGGCGTGCACGCGTTGTCGGCACCGTCGTAGAAGAGGAGGTACTCGGCCGCCGACAGGCCGCGCGTGTTGACGAGCGCGCTCGCGAGCTCGGGCTTCTCGTACGTCTTGTCGACGATCTGCTGCTCGATCACGCAGCGGTTCACGAGCGGCCAGGCATAGATCGGATCGCGGAGATCGCGGCCGCCCGGCGTTCCCGTCGTCGCTGCAGGTCCGAACTGGAACAGCTCGGCGCGCTGCCACACATCCATCGCCTTCTTCCACGACTCGCGCGCGGCATCGCGCGCGGCCGGCGTGCCTTCGGTGTCGGCACGCTTCGCCGACGCATCGAGCTCGAGGACGGCGGCGTTGAAGTCGCGGTACGTCTCGAACGCGCACTGCCCGAACGCGCGGAGGAGCGCGGACTTGTCGAAGCCGCCGGCGTCGACGCCGGACGTGCTCGTGCCTTCGTCGCCTGCGCGCTTGCACGCGGCGACGACGAGCGCGGTGGTCAGCCCGATCGCAAAGATGCTACGCGCCCGCATCGTCAGTACGCCTTCTTCGCTTCTTCGATCTCGGTCGGCGTGAAGCCGTAGATGCCGCCGATCTGCTGGATCGCGGTGGCGAAGGCCTGCACGCGCTCGCCGCTGCGTGTGACGAGGCGATACGGCGTGTCGGCGCCCATCGTGGCGAGGAGGCCGTCGATCTGCACGTCGGTGATCCTGCGGCGGTCCTGCGGAATGCCCTTGAAGCTCTGCGCGAAGCCGAGCGCCTCGCCGTACGCGTGCAGCGCGGCCTGGCCCTTCGCGGGGATCGCGATGGCGTTCGTGCCCGCAGCGTTCAGGTAATAGATGACGGTCAGGTAGCTGGCTCGCTCCCACTCGAGGAAGAAGACGTTCAGCGCGCCCTGCAGGTCCGTGCGACACGCTTCGCCGGCGACCGCCGCCGCCTTGGCGACGAGGAGCGCGCCCTTGATCTTCCGGTACGTCCCAGGCGCGCCGATCTTGCTGTCACGCTTGAAGGCGTACTCGGCGATGAGCCCGTTCTGTTCGGTGCCGCCGTCGAAGTCCGCGGCGTTTAGCAGCGTGGGCGTCGAGCCGTAGAGCGCGACGAGGCGATCGACGGTCGCGCCGGTGACGGCGCCGCCCGCGAGCTGCAGCGCGTAGTTGTAGAGCGAGCCGTTGATGAGGAGCTTCCCGGTCGCCTCGCGGAGATCGACGCCGACCGCGTTCACGATCGATGCGTTGTCGTACTTTCCGCCGACCGGCACGCCGGCGTCGTTCGTGCCGCCTTCGCCGCCGCCGTCGGCCTCGACGTCCTCGGGCTTCCAGGTCCTCGTGGTGCCCTCGCCGAACTGCGTGAAGTACGTGTCGACCGTCGCCTGCGTGTAGGCCGTCGCGATCGTGCGCAGGCTCGGCGGACCGGCCGTGAAGATCGCCTGGAGATCCGCCGAGGTGACCGGCATGGGCATCGTGCCCTCCGCGGTCTTCATCTTGTCGTTGATGGCGAGGACGCGCGCCTTGAGATCGAGCTCGTCTTTCGCGTTCAGCGCGAAGGACGCGCCGTCGTACGTGGCGGGAATGGGAACGCCGCAGGCGAGCGTGCTGGTGCCTCCTTCGGCGTCGGACGCCGCGTCACCCCCGACGACGGGCCTCGTCCGAACGACGTTGTCGTCATCGTCGCCGCACGCCGCGATCGCCGCACCTGCGCCGAGGACCGCGACGAAAAAGAGCTTCGCAAAGTTACGCATGTACGAGCCTCCGAGGCGTGAGCCCCAGCAGACTAGATGCGCTTATTGACAATGATTGTCAATATCGTTTTCGGTATCGACCGAGACGAGAGACCGCCAAGGCGCCAAGCCGCAAAGGCGCCATGAGAAGAGGGGGGCCGCGCTTCGCGCGGGGAGACGAGACACGCGTGCACCTCCGCTCCTCGCAGAAGAAGCCGCATGTCTCGTCTCTCCCGCGCGCAGCGCGGCAAACGAATTCTCATGGCGCCTTGGCGTCTTGGCGCCTTGGCGGTGATCTCGGGCTGCCGGTTACTTCTTGCCGCCGCCGCCGCCGGTGCCTCCGCCGGTGCCCTTGCCGCCGCCGCCGCCGCTATCCTTGCCGCCGCCAGTGCCCGCTGCCGGCTTCGCCGGCGTCGCCGGAGTCGCAGGTGTCGCGGCGGGTTTGGCCGGGGCCGCTTGCGACGCCGGGACGTTGCCCGCCGTCACCTGGAACAGCCCGAGCTGCTGCTGCATCTCCAGGCTGTTCTGGTACGTCCACGCGCGCGCGACCTTGCCGTCCTTGATCTTGAACACGTCGACCAGGTGCACCGCGACCGGGCGCTTCGTCGCCGGGATCTGGCCGAGCGCCCCCTTGTGCGTCGCCGTCATCGTCGACATCACGATCGCGTAGTCGCCGATCGCGAATGCCTTCTTCACGTCGAACTTCGCGTCCGGGAACGCCGTCGTGAAGCTCTTGTAGAACTTCTTCGCGCCGTCCTTGCCCTTCGACGTCTCGAGGTGGAACACGCCGTCCTGCTCCACGTCGTCCGTGAGAGCGGCGGTGAAGTCCGCCTCCTTCTTGTTCTCCAGCGCGGTGAGCACGGTCTTCGCGACGTCGAGGTTCTTGTCCTCGTCGCCCTTCGCGATGATCGTCTCGGGCGCCGCGGGCACGTCCGGGATCGGACGCGGCTTCGCCTTCGCGCCGGCTGCGCCGACCTGCGTCATGACCGCGCCGAGCTCGCCATAGCGATCCTCGCGCTCGACCTTACCGTCGTTGTTGAAGTGCACGATGCTGAGGCCGTAGTGGCCGATCGGCTGCTCCGTACCCTTCACGCCGAACAGCTCGCCGTGGTGCGTACCGTTGATGACCCACTCGAGGATCATCGCGTGGCCCTTCACCCACACGCGCGAGAAACCGAGCTTCGCCTTCGAGAACACCTCGAACCACTCGGCCATGTTCTGCGCGATCGCCTCACGGCCGTTCACCTCGTTCAATCCGGCCACCGAGATGAGCGCGTCGTCGGCGTAGACGCTCGCGAACATCTTCGGGTCGTGACCGTTCAGGCCTGCGAGCGCGGTGCCGAGGCCGGCCTTCTGCATCTCCGCGAGAGACGGCTTCGGCGGAGGCGGCGCCTCGACGACCGGCTCGACGGTGGGAGGCGGCGGAGGCGGCGGCGCAGGCGGCGCGGGCGCGACGGGCTTCGGCTCCTCGCCTCCGCATGCGGAGACAGATGCGGAGAGAAGAGAGACAACGGCGAGGGCCAAGGCGAATCTGCGCATGCCCGAAGGTCACTTGAAACCAACCATGCCGTCAAGAGCGGCCCTGGTCACCGAACGAGGTCGTCGAACAGCGCGCGCGACTTCGGCGGATCCTGCGTCACGAAGACGTACAGCACCCGCCCACCGTCGCGTTCCACGACAGGTCCTTCGGTCATGCGAAGGACCTTCTCGGTCTGGGCGGCCGCCGACTCGCTGTCGTACTCGTAGAGGTGCACGAGCGCGCTCAGCGTCCCGCGCGTGGCCGTCAGATACGTGCCCTTGAACCCGGCGATCGGCGGGACCGGCGACGAAGGGACGATCGCCCAGCCTGCGTCGCGGAGCCGTCGCTCGGTGCGTTCGGGCGTGACCGCGCCGAGCTTCGCATGAGCCTTTGCGGTGAACGGCGCGGCCGCGCTTCCTGCCGCGACGGGCGCGCGGCGGGTGAGATAGAGCGCCGTGCCGGCGGCGGCCGCGAGCAGCAGCGACACGATCGCGACGACGCCGAGGATCACGATCGCGGCGCTCGTCCCGGTGGCGGGCGACGAGGTCGGCGCGTACGGCCCGGACGACCCAGGATTCGACCCGGGAACGGATCCCGGATTCGAGCCGGGATTCGAGGCCGGCATCGAGCCCGGGATCGACGACGAGTGCGTCGGCGCGTGCGGCGTGGGCGGCGACACGGCGAGCGGCGTGAGCGGCGGCGCAACCATCGGCGGCACCGAAGGCTCGCGCGTGAGCCGCGCCGTGACGGGCGCACGCTCGATCTCGTGCACGACGGGCTTCGTCGTCGTGAGGTGCTTCGGCAGCGGCTTCGCGAGCGGGTCGGTCGGCCCGCTGAACGCGAGCAGCGCACGCTCGACGTCTTCGAGCATGGCCTCGGCGGAGGGATAACGCTGGCGAGGATCCTTCTTCGCCGCGCGTGCGATGACCGGCCCGAGCGCCGACGACACGACGAGATGGGGCAGCGGCACCGGATCGGCGGACGTCTGCTTCATCCAGATATCCATCGCCGAGCCTTCGCCGTACACGCGCACGCCGCTCGCCGCCTCGGCCATGACGAGCCCGAGCGAGTAGAGATCGGCCTCGGGCCCGACCGCGCGACCATGCACCTGCTCCGGTGCCATGTAGCTCGGCGTGCCGATGATCTGACCGGCGTGCGTGATCGCCTCTGCGCTCGCGTTCGGCGCGACGTCACGCGCGACGCCGAAGTCGAGGACCTTCACGAAGTCCGTCTCGCCGGAGTAATCGACGAGCAGCACGTTCGACGGCTTGATGTCGCGATGCACGATGCCGAGCGCGTGCGCCTCCATCAGCGACTTCAGGACCTGCGTCGTGACGCGTCCGACGCGCGTCGGCGTGAGCGGTCCGCGCGCGATCTCCTGCTCGAGCGTGCGCCCGCGCAGCAGCTCGAACACGATGTAAGGGAGTCCTTGCTCGGTCGTACCGAAGTCGTAGAGCCGCACCGTGTTCGGGTGCTCGAGCCGCTGCACGAGCGCCGCCTCGCGCGTGAACCGCTCGAGCATCCCTTCCGAGAGGAGCGCCTCGACGAGGATCATCTTGAGAGCGACCTCGCGGCCGAGCGGCCGCTGGAGCGCGCGATAGACGGCGCCGTGACCGCCCTGACCGAGGAGCTCGACGAGCTCGTAGCGTTCGGCGACGACCTGTCCGGGCGAAAACGATGGGGTCTCGCTCGCCTCGATCATCCCGATCGGGAGCGTACTACGAGCGCGCCGACGAGCGCGGAGGGGTGCTTTTGCGCCTTTTGTGCCACAAAAAGGCTTTCGTAAGCTGCTGATAATATTAGGTGAGGTGATCGACCGCTTGCACGGTCGTCCAACCGATCGAATGGTGGGCGTTCCCCATGAGCGTCCCCGTCCAGTGGGTCGTCGGGCTGATGGTCGCACTCGAGCCGAGTACGCCATGGCGCGGCACCTACGAAAAGACCGCCGAAGCCATCGCACGCGTGGCCGAGAGCGAGCCTTTGTTCGACGACCACGGCGAAGAGCGCACCGCCGCGCTGCTCGTCGCGATCGCCTGGTACGAGAGCCGCCTCAAGCCCACCGCGAAGTCGAAGGACGGCCAGTTCGTCTGCCTTTATCAAGTCGACAAGCGACATCTCGCCGATCCGCAGAAGGCGCTCGACGATCCCGAGGTGTGCACGCGCGCCGCGATCAAGATCGTGCGCGCGTCGCTGCAGACATGCGCGAAGAAGCCGTACGACGAGCGGCTCGCGCAGTTCATGTCCGGCTCGTGCGAGAAGGGCGTCGCCGACAGCCGCTATCGGATGTTCCTCGGAACGAAGCTCCTGCGCGAGCACCCGTTCCCGAACAACGGCGGCGGCGGTACGGCGCGCGCTCGCTAGAATTCAGGGCCTGCGCGACGGTCGCGCGGAGGGTCGCGCGGAGGGTCGCGTCGAAAGCGCGCCGCGGCGCGTGCTCATCGGCGGACGCGAGCGCGGCCCGAGCAAGCGCATGACGTACACGTCGGGGATCGTGGCGTCCTCGTCGAGCATCAACGTCTGATCGCCGCGCGCGACCCAGATGAACGAGCGCGAGCGCCGACGGATCACGAACCCCTGACGTTCCAGCTCCACGACGAACTCCCGACCAGTCATGCCAGTTACCAACGTCCCGAACCGGACGCGGGTAATGGGCCCGCGGACGTATGCGGGTTTCCCGAAGGCGTTGGGCCGCGCCGGAGCGCGCCCCAGAGCAGCGACGTCGCAAGGATCGGACCGATGCACGCCACGACCAGCACGTCCGCGTCGAAGAGCGTCCGCGCCCGGAATGCCGCGTCGAGGAGCACCTCGCCGAGCGTCAGGACCGCGTCGAGCAACGTCGCGAGCGCGAGCACCCGGGCGAGCCCGCGTCGCCATTTCCATCCGAGCGCGACCATGGCGAGCAACACGGCGGCATCGAAGAAGACCCATGCAAGCTGCACGTATCGGGACGGAAAGAAGCGCGCCGTGGGGGCGAGCGCGAGGACGATCGTCCACGGGACGAGGAGCACCGCCAGCACGCGCACGGCGAACGCGGGCGCGTGCGCGATCGTCTCGAGGCCGAAGCGAACGAAGCTGGCGCGCTCGTGACCGTCGCGAGCGCGCATCGTGAATGCGCCGAGCGCATCGAGGATGGCGGCATGGCCCGACTGGCCCTCTGGCCACGCGAGGTGGATCCGCGTCCATGCATCGGGACGCAGCTTCGCCTTGAAGCGACGCACGCCGTCGAAGTCGTAGAGCGCGGCGCCGAGCGCGCGGAAGAACCGAAGGCCGCGATGCACCCCGCCTGCGAGCGGCGCGAGGCCGAGCGTCACGTACCGACTGCCCTCGGCTGCGACGGCGCGCATCGCCGTGTCGACGAGCAGCTCGGTCGTGCCGTTCGGCGCTGCTTCGAGCCGGAGCAGATCCTCGAAGAGCCATCCAGCACGCTGGTAAACCGGCACGGCGACGAGCAGACCGATCGCGCGCCCGTCACGCTCGGCGACGAAGCAACGTCGCTCCTCGGCGAACTCGAAGAGCTGGACGTCGACGATGAACCCCATCGGCGCCATCTTCCGGCTCGCCTGCCACCGCACGACGAGCTCTTCGACCTGCGACCGCATCGGCGCGTCGACCGCAGCGACGTCGCTCGCCGAGATCGCACGCGTGCTCACGCCCTTCGCGCGCGCTCGCCGGAGCTGCTCGCGCAAGCGGCGGTCACCCGCGACCACGTCTTTCCACACCGAAGGATCCCACGACGGCTGCTCGCCGATCGGCATGCTCGCCACTCCGTCGCGTTCGGCGAATCGATCCTCGACCGCGAAGAAGCACACGCGACGACCGGCGGCGTGTGCGGCGGACGCAAAGCGCTCGCCGCACGCGGCGAGCTCCTCGACAGCGGCGATCGGCGACCCGGCGGCGACCCATGCGCGGCCCGTGTCGACGTACGCGACGCATCCGTCCGTGACCGGATCGAACCAGTACGCGAAGCCGTGCTCGAGCACCTGGAACGAGGTCGCGTTCCAGCCGTGCGCGCGAAGAAGCGCGAGGACGCGCTCGCGCGGATCCGTCGTCGCTAGCGCCGTCATTTGAGCGGTCGCGCGAGCTTCAGCCACCTCGGCAGCATGGCTTCCAGCGGCAGCACGCGCTCGCGTCGCTCCTCCTCTTCGAGATGCTTCACGCGGGCCTTCAACGTGTCGTCGAGCGTGATCTCTCCGACGATCTCGCGGGGGTCGCCGTGTGCCACGACGGGCAGCCAGGTCCGACCGGTCTGCGCCATGCGCGAGATCGCCTTGCTCAGCGGCTCGTCGGCGTCGGCGACCACTGCCTCTCGCGCGACCTCGCCGAGCGTCGGCGGGATCGGCGCATCGAGCGACGTGCCCGAGTCGGGCGGCCGACCGACCATCCACGACTCGAGGTGCGAGCGCGTGACGACGCCGACGAGCTTCTTCGCCGCGTCCACGACGTAGAAGAGAGGACGGACCTGGTGCTCGCCTTCGAGCGACGCGAGGAGCTCCGCGCGCGTGAGCGTCGCCGGCAAGACCACCACGTTCGTCCTCATCACCTCACGCACGAAGAGGATGTCGAGCGGCTCCGTCGCGTACTCGCGGCTGAGATGGAACCCGCGCCGGCTGACCTTCTCGGTGAGGATCGAGCGCCGGAGAACGAGCACCGTGAATCCATACGCCACGGGGACCGCCACGAGCAACGGAAGCACGATGCCCCAGTCGTGGGTGAGCTCGAGCGCGAACACGATGCCCGTGAGCGGCGAGCGCATCGTGCCGCCGAGGATCGCGGCCATGCTCACGAGCGGCCAGAAGCCGATGCCCGCGCCCGGAAGGACCTGCGCCTCGAGCCCGCCAAGACAAGCTCCCATGATGAGGAGAGGAGCGAGCACGCCGCCGGACGTGCCGGAGCCGAGCGAGATCACCCAGATCGACGCCTTCACCAGCATGAGGACGATCAGCGCACGTCCAATGAGCTGCCCATTCAAGGCCGCCTCGATCACGTCGTAGCCGACGCCGAGCGCGCGAGGCTCGATCAAGCCTCCGAGGCCGATCGCGACGCCGCCGATCGCAGGCCACCACATCCAGTGGATCGGCAGCTTCTGGAAGAGGTCCTCGAAGAGATACACGCCCTTGGTCAGGACGCCGGACATCGCGCCCGCGAGCAGCCCGCACGCGATGCAACCGAGCGCGAGCGCGAGCGATGCGTGCGGCGCGTGAAGCGGCACGGGGAACAGCGGTCCGTCGCCGAGCAGGATCGGCCTCACGAACGCGGCGGTGGCGCTCGCCGCGACGACGGGAAGGAAGCTCCGCGGCTTCCACTCGAACAGAAGGAGCTCGACGGCGAGCAGCGTCGCGGCGAGCGGCGACGCGAACGTCGCGCTCATGCCGGCGGCGGCACCTGCGACGAGGAGCGTCTTCCGCTCCGCGCTCGTCAGCGCGAAGAGCTGCGCGAACAGCGATCCGACCGCGCCGCCCGTCATGATGATCGGGCCCTCGGCGCCGAACGGGCCTCCGGAGCCGATCGAGATCGCGCTTGCGACCGGCTTCAGCACGGCGAGCCGAGGCTCGACGCGGCTGCCGCGGACGAGGATGGCCTCGATCGCCTCGGGGATGCCGTGGCCGCGGATCTTCTCGGAGCCCCAGCGTGCGAGCGCTCCGATGACGAGCGCGCCCGTGACGGGCACGAGGACCACGGCGTATCCCAGGGGATGGTCTGCGGGCGCGACGTTGGCGAAGCTGGCACGCTGGAAGAAGAAGACGTTCGTGAAGAACGCGATCATCCGGAGCAACGCGACGGCGACGAACGCGCTGATCGCGCCGATGACCGCGGCGAGGAGGGCGATCGGGAGGACGCGCTTCGTCGTCGTGAAGTCGCCGAGCTCGTCGAGCAGCGAGGGAGCCTTCTCCAGGCGGCTCATGGTGCCACCGCTTCGATCGCCGCGACGAGCCCGGGCGCCATCGACCGCAGCTCCGTTCGATGCGCGACCGTGAGCTTCTCCAGCAAGCGGAGCGCCTTCGGCGTGATCTCGAGGAGCACCTCGCGTCGATCGCGCTCGCTCACGCGCTTCATCACGAGGCCGTTGTCGACCGCTCGCCTCACCAGCTCGACGGCGCTGTGGTGCTGAACCTGGAGCCGCTCCGCGATGCATCCAACGGTGGGCGCGACGTCGGCCCGGAGCCCGCGGATCGCGAGGAGGAGCTGGTGCTGTTGCGGCTCGAGGCCCACCTCGCGGGCGCGGGCCTCGCTGAAGACGATGAAACATCGGATCCGGTAGCGGATCTCGGCGAGCGCTTCGAAGTCGGCGCGCGAGACGGACGACGGCATGGAGCACGATATATCGTGATACGACATATTTGGCCAGCAGAAGGGCCCGCTGGCCGCGATGCGACCGCGTCAGAGGTGATGATCGCCGGCGGACTCGGGCTGATACGGAATCGATGCGATCCTGAGTCGACGGCCGCCGTGCTCGAAGGTCGCCCCGACGGAGGCTCCGAGGAGCGCGCAGCCGCTCTCGCTCACGACGGAGACGCGCTGGCCGGAGGCGTCCCACGGATAGACGAGCGTGAGCTCGTGTTCGGCGCCGGCATCGTCGCGGCACACGACGCGCGAGCTCATCGTCACCGTCGACGCGGGGATCTTCGACGCCGCGGTGAGCTTCGTGCGAGCGAGCACGTCTCTCAGCCGTGCGACTCCCTGCGCGTCCACATCCTCGTAGAGCGACGCAACGGTCGTGAGACGGCGCGCGTCCTGCTCCGTCATCGGGAGCGTCCGGCCCTTCGCTCTCTTCGTCGCCCGCGGCGGGGCGGCGTCGACGGACAGCGCCTCCTCCCACGGTGGCTGACGGAAACACTCGGTGAGGTGGTCGAGGAAGGCGCGCACGCTCGCGGGAGGGTGGCGCGCGTGCGGATGCAGCGCGTTGACGGTGAGCTCTATCGACTGGAAGTCGTCGAGCACGCGACGGAGCCGCCCGCTCCGGAGATGGTCGGCGACGAGGATGTCGGGGAGCATGACGATCCCGAGCCCGTCGGCCGCGGCCTCACGCAAGAAGTCGCGCTCGTCGACGACGAGCCGCGCGACCGCCCTCATGGCGACGGGCCCTTCTTCGGTCTCGAAGTGCCAGTCCTCGAATTGCAGGACGGAGTGCGCGAGGCATTGATGGTGCACGAGGTCCTGCGGCCGGAACGGGATGCCCTTACGGCGCAGGTAGCTCGGCGCGGCGCACGTGACGACGCGGGACGTCGCGAGCTTCTTGGCGAGGAGACCCGAATCGGCGAGTCGCTGCGTGATGACGATCGAGATGTCCAGGCCGTCCGCCGCGAGATCGGGGACGCGATCTCCGAGGCGGAGCTCGACGCGCACATCGCGATGCAGGTCCATGAAGGTGGTGATCGGAGCGATCAGGTACGACTGCGCGAACGCCGCCGAAGCGTGCACGCGCAAGACGCCGCGGGGCGCCGCGCTCGCCCCGGCGGCGACCTCCGCGGCCTCGTCGGCCTCGGCGACGACACGCGCGCAGCGCTCGTAGAGCCGCACGCCGTCTGCCGTGAGCGCCAGTCGCCGCGTCGTCCGGTGGAGGAGACGTACGCCAAGCCGTTCCTCGAGCCTCGAGACGCGCGCGCTGACGGCGGACTTCGACAGGCCGAGCGACCGAGCGGCATCACTGAACGATCGCGCCTCGACGACCCGCGCAAAGAACGCCATGCCGAGGATGTCGTCCGGGCTCGCGCGCATGCGAGTGACGTAGCAGAAGTCACCTCCCCTGCGAACGATACGGATGTGACGTCGGCGACGGCTCGCGCTGGAGCTCGAGCACGTAGAGCTCGCGCCGGATCGCTACCTGCCCGAACCGGACCCGGATCGCGAGGACGATGTACGCGAGCGACAGCACGCCGATCGCGGCGAGCAAGAGAGCCACGCGCCCGTCCACGGGGCTCACGATCGCGCGCAGCGCGACGCCGCCGAGCCCGACGACCCCCACGCCCGTCTGCAGACACTCGAGCGCGACGAGGCCACGAAGGTCGCGACGGGTACGCCGCAGCGCGGCGTCGGCCTCGGATCGGGCGCTCATGACGTGACGCTAGGAGCCACGCGAATGCCCGAGTAGGGCGCTTCCGCGGTCACACTGTTCGCGTGCGCGAACGCACCCGCCGACCCGGATTGTTCTCGGATCCGAACAGTCTGGCGTGGAAAACGGGGTACTCGCGACGTCGCGCCCGCCCCAAGCTCCCGGCACACCGCCATGCCGAAAGCCCGCGTCGCCATCCTCCGCACGAAGCCCGAGACCGTTCGCGAGGACTACCACCGCCTCATGAACCTGGCGCGGTATCAGGACCACATCGACAAGAGCGCCGATACCGGGCTGAAGGTGAACATCTCGTGGCACTTCTTCTACCCGGGCTCGTCGACCGTGCCCTGGCAGCTCGACGGCGTGATCGGCGCGATGCTGAAGGACGGCTACGCCAAGGACCTCCTCCACGCGTGTCACAACCGCACCGTCGTCATCGACGCGCACCTCGGGGAGCGCGAGAACAAGCAGCTCGACGTCGTCCAGAGGTACGGGATCCGCAACGTCCACCTCTACGAGGGCGAAGAGTGGATCAACGTCCGCGACGCCGTCGGCGATCTCGCGAAGAAGTTCCTGTGCCTGAACGAGGTCTTTCCGAAGGGCTTCTCGATCCCGAAGCGCTTCATCGGCGAGAACATCGTCCATCTCCCGACGATGAAGACGCACGTCTTCACCACCACGACCGGCGCGATGAAGAACGCGTTCGGCGGCCTCCTGAACGAACACCGGCACTGGACCCATCCGGTCATCAACGAGACGCTCGTCGACCTCCTGATGATCCAGAAGAAGATCCATCGCGGCATCTTCGCCGTCATGGACGGGACGTTCGCCGGCGACGGCCCGGGCCCGCGCTGCATGGTCCCGCACGTGAAGAACGTGATCCTCGCCTCCGACGATCAGGTCGCGATCGACGCGGTCGCTGCAAAGCTGATGGGCTTCGACCCGATGACCGACTGCAAGTTCGTGAAGCTCGCGCACGACGCGGGGCTCGGCGTCGGCGATCCGCGGGACATCGAGCTCGTCGGCGACGTCGACGCGGGCAAGGAGAACTGGCACTTCGACGGCCCCTACAAGGCCCTCACGTTCGCCTCGAAGAACCAGCACCGGATCTACTGGGGCCCGCTGAAGAAGCCCGTCGAGTGGTCGCTCAAGACCTGGCTCGCCCCGTGGGCGTACGTCGCGAGCGTCGTCTACCACGACATGTTCTGGTACCCACGCTTCGCGAAGGAGAGGATGGCGCCCATCATCGAGAGCCCGTGGGGGAAGCTCTTCGCGAACTGGGGCAAGGTCGCGGAGAACGAGCGCGGCTTCTCCGACGTCGGCGCGGCGAATCCCGCGCTCATCGAGATCGGCGCGAAGCACTTCGCCGAAGGCATGCGCCTCATCGGCATGGCGGTGAAGGAGTCGCCGGAGATGAACGCGCGCAGGCGCCGCGCCGAGACCCGGGCCCACTGACCATGCTGCACGCGATCGGTCGGAAGCAGCGTGCGCGCGGGGGGCTCGTCGAGACGCTCCTCGACTGCCACCTCCGGATCCGCACGTTCAGCGGCCTGGCCGTCGCGGTGAGCGAGCGCAGCGCTGCGTCGCTCGTCGAGGTCGTGCACGTGTGCGCGCGCGTCGAGCGGTACTTCATCGACGCGCTGCCGCTCCATGTAAGGGACGAGGAAGAGAGCATCCTGCCCCGGCTCCGCGGTCGCTCCCCTTCCCTCGATGCCGCGCTCGAGCGCATGCACGAGCAACACGACATGCATGTCCCGCTGCTCGAGCGCCTGCTCGCGTCGTCGGCAGCGCTTCGCGCCGACCCCGGCGACACGTCGGCTCGAGCCGCGTTGCACGCCGTGGCGATGCCGCTGCGCTCGGTGCTCGAGCCGCATCTTCGCGCAGAGGAGGACATCGTCTTCCCCGCCGTACGAGAGCTGCTCTCCGCGGACGAGCAGGCCGCCGTCGTGATCGAGATGAAAAGAAGGAGAGACGCACGTGCGTGAAAACTTCGACGTGGTGGTGGTCGGCGGAGGGCCGGGCGGATCGGTGTGTGCGTCTCGCCTTCGGCAAGGCGGCGCGCGCGTGGTCGTGCTCGAGAAGGAGCGCTTTCCACGGTTCCATCTCGGCGAGTCGCTGCTCCCGCAGTCCCTTCCGGTGCTCGAGGCGATCGGCGTGCTCGACAAGGTCGAGGCGACGTTCATCCAGAAGTACGGCGCGCGCTTCCACGACGACGCGCTCGGGCGCAAGGACCGCTTCTCGTTCGACGGCGCGTGGAAGAACGACCGCGATCACGCGTTCGAGGTGCCGCGCGACCTGTTCGATCAGATGCTCCTCGAGCACGCGCAGGAGCTCGGCGCGGACGTGCGCCAAAACTGGGTCGTGACCGGCGCGGTGCGCGAAGGCGAGCGCGTCGTCGGCGTGCTCGCGAAGGCGCCCGACGGCAGCGATGCTCGGTTCGATGCGCGCTACGTCGTGGATGCGTCCGGCCGTGACGCGCTCTTCGCGCGCGCATCGCGTTCGACGGAGAAGATCGTCGATCTCGACCAAACCGCCATTTTTACGCATTACGAGGGGGTCGCGCGCCAGCCGGGCAAGCTCGAAGGCGACATCGACATCGTCATCTTCCGCGAGTCGAAGAGCGCGCGACCCAACTGGTTCTGGATCATCCCGTTCAAGGACGGACGCACGAGCGTCGGCGCCGTCGTGTCGCGCGCATGGATCAAGGCGCACCGCGCGAAGCTCGACGCCGCGATGATCGAGAAGGCCGGCGACGACGTCAGTGCGCTCTTCCGCATGGCCGTCGACGAGTCGCCGAGCGCGACCGCGCTGCTCGGAGACGCGAGGATGATCTGGCCGCGCGCGAAGGCGGCCGCCGACTTCAGCTATCGAGTGACGACGCTCAGCGGCGAAGGATGGATCGCGATCGGCGACGCGGGCGGCTTCATCGATCCGCTCTTCTCGACCGGCACGCACGTGGCGATGTGCGGAGCGAAGAGCGCCGCCGAGACGCTGCTCGGCCTGCTGGCGCCGGCTGGCGACGCCGACGAGGCGGCGAAGCTCGCGGCATGGGAGACGGCGCTGAAGACCGGCGCGGAGACGTTCATCCTTGCCGTGCAGGCCTTCTATGCCGGCCCGCTGATGGAGCAGATCTTCTCACCCGAGAAGCACAGCGCGATCCGGCGCTCGATCACCTCGCTCCTCGCCGGCGACGTGTTCACCGACTCCGTGTGGCTGCGCGACACGCGCCTCCGCCTGAAGGAATGGGCCGCGGCGCCCGCGCCGCACGCGATCGAGGCGACGCACTGAGCCGAGGGAGAGCGATCATGGCCACCGTGCATCGCGGCTCCAGTGTCGCCGGGATCGTGATCGATCACCCCGAGTGCGCGCGGGTCTTCTGCGATCATCGGATCGACTTCTGTCGTCGACGCGACCGCAGCGTCGACGCCGCCTGCGCCGAGCGAGGGCTCGACGTCGATGTCGTCCTGGCACTGCTGGAGAAGTCGATCGCGCGACGGTCTGGAGTCGCGGTGCCCGACCCGCGCGCGATGTCGACGGCCGAGCTCATCTCGTACATCGTCTCGCGTCATCATGCATATCTGCACGCGGCCTTCCCTTTCCTGGACGTTCTGGTCGGCGACGTCGCGCGCGAGCACGGCGAGCGCAACCCGAAGCTGCTTGCCGTCCAGCGCACGTTCCAGGAGCTGGCGAAGATCCTCCAGCCGCACCTCTACGAGGAGGAGGGCGTGCTCTTTCCGGCGCTTCGAGCGGAGCTGCGCGATCCGCGGCTGATCGCCGCCGAGCTCGCCAGCATGGAGCACGAGCACGACAACGTGGCGGTGCAGCTCGTGTGCATGCGCACGCTCGCCGACGACTTCACGGCGCCGGAGTGGGCCGGCAGCAGCTACCGCACCCTCATGCGCGAGCTCGCGGCGCTCGAGATGAACACGCTTCGCCACATCCACCTCGAGACGCACGTGCTCATGGCGCGCTTCGCTGCCTGAGCGACACGCTCACGCGGACAGCATCCGAGGTCATTCCGACAACGACAGATGAACGAGCTGGATGCAGATCGAGCCTTCGCCGACGGCCGACGCCACGCGCTTCACGCTCGCCGACCGGACGTCGCCGACCGCGAACACGCCCGGCAGGCTCGTCTCGAGGAGCATCGGCGGGCGCGCGAGCGGCCACTTCTCCGCGATCAGGCGTTCGGCGCCCAGCGACGGCCCGGTGAGCACGAACCCCTTCTCGTCGAGCGCGACACAGCCGTCGAGCCAGCGCGTGTTCGGGCTCGCGCCCGTCATCAAGAAGAGGTGCTTCGTCGGCAGGCGCGTGCGCTCGCCGGTCTTCGAGTTGCGCCATACGATGTGCTCGAGGCTGCTCTCGCCTTCGAGGGCCTCGACTTGCGTGAAGGGATGGATCGAGATGTTCGGCGCGTCCTCGATGCGACGGATCAAGTAGCGCGACATGCTCTCGGCGAGGCCGGGGCCGCGCACGCAGATGCGCACGTTCGCCGCCGACTGCGCGAGGAACACGGCCGCCTGTCCGGCCGAGTTGCCGCCGCCGACGATCGCGACATCGGCCTTCTCGCAGCGCTGCGACTCGACGAACGTGGCGCCGTAATACACGCCGGAGTCTTCGAAGCGCTGCAGGTCCGCGAGGTCCGGCTTGTGGTACTCGGCGCCCGATGCGATCACGATCGAGCGCGCGAGGAGCGCGCCGCCGTCGGAGAGCTCGACGCGATACGGGCGCTTGTCGCAGCGCAGCCGCGATGCGGAACGCGCGATGAGCACCACGGCGCCGAACTTCTCCGCCTGCGTCAGCGCGCGCGCCGCGAGGTCCTGTCCCGAGATGCCGGTCGGGAAGCCGAGGTAGTTCTCGATCTTCGAGCTCGAGCCGGCCTGCCCGCCGGGCGCATGCGACTCGAGGACGATCGCATCGAGCCCTTCCGACGCGGCGTACACGGCCGCCGCGAGGCCCGCCGGTCCTGCCCCCACGACCACGAGATCGTGCACGATGCTCTCGTCCACGAAGGCGCTCAGGCCGAGGCACTTGCCGAGCTCCTCGATCGTCGGGTTCTTCAGGACGTGCTCGCCGAGACAGATGACGACGGGGATGTCTTCGGTGCGGACCTGGAACGTATCGAGGATGCCGCAGACGGACCTGTCGACGTCGGCATCGACGTACGCATACGGGTGGCCGTTGCGCGAGAGGAACTCCTGGATGCGCAGCGTCCCCGCCGAGTGCCGCGACCCGACGAGCACGACGTCGCCGTAGCCTTTCGCGATGAGCGCGCCGCGCCGGAGCAGGAACGCGCGCAGGAACACCTCGCTCAGATCGGAATCGGTCTGGAGGAGCTGCATCATGTCGGCGCGCTTCACCTCGATCACGCGTCCGGGTCGGAGCATGCGCCCCGTCACGAGCGAGCGACCGCCGGAGAGCGACGAGATCTCGCCGGTGAACTGTCCCGCCTCGTGCACCACGACCAGGTGATCGCCCGCGGCGCTCGGATGGATGATCTCGATCGCTCCGGCCATGACCACGAACATCGGCGTGTCGACGTCGCCCTGCTCGAACAGGATCTCGCCGGCCGGCACGTCGCGGCAGTGACCGTCCTTCGCGAAGCGCGCGAGCTGCGCGGCCGTGAGCGTCGGGAACAGCTGATATCGGCGAGCCGTCCAGTCGGTCGGCGACGGCGCGGTCATGACGAGAGCGCCTGCTCGTCGGCGTAGCACCAGGCCCAGGTCTCTCCGACCTCGCCGGACGTGACAATCGGATGCTTCGTCGCCTTGAAGTGCGCGGTCGCATGCCTGTTCGGTGACGAGTCGCAGCACGCTTGGTGCCCGCACGTCAGGCAGATGCGGAGATGCACCCATTGCCCGCCGATCTTCATGCAGTCCTCGCAGCCGGGCGGCGGGCGATGAACGTGCGTGATCGTGTCGGGGCGGACATGAGCGCAAGGCGCGCTCAGGTCGACGTTGATCTCGGAGTGGTCGTGGGGCTTCGCCATGGGGCCTCATACCGTTCCCGGCCGCGGGTGGAAATACGGCCGCGCTTCATGCCGGCGCCGCGTGCGCGTCTGCATGCGCTTCGTGCATCGAGCGCACGACGAGCACCGAGCACGGCGCGTGACGGACCACCTTGTCCGCGACCGACCCGAGCGCCATGCGCGAGAGCCCCGTGCGGCCTGCGGTCCCCACGATGATCAGCTCTGCGCCGATGCGGGACGCGGTCTCGGTGATCTCGCGCCACGGCTCGCCCGCCACGACGTGACCGACGATCGTTCCATCGAAGCAGTGGCCCGCGCGTGCGACGGCGCGATCGATGAGCTTACGGCCGCCCTCCAGCAGCCCCTCCGGCGACACGAAGACCGGCAACCCCATCGGCGCGACGGTCACGACGTGCGCCGCGACGTGGATCAGGTGGAGCTCCGAGTTGCCGCCGAGCGCGGAGACGTGCTTGCACGCCTCGTCGAGCACCTGATCCGCCGACTCGCTCGCGTCGAGAGCGACGAGGTAGATCCTCTTCGACGGCTTGCCGGTCATGTCTGGTCTTCATGCGAACGGCATGCCGGCTGCGCTCGCGCCGTCATGGCATCCGGAGCACCGCAGCGCCGGACACGTGGCCTTCGGAGAGACGTTCGAGCGCCGTGTTCGCGTCGCGGAGCCCGAACGTGTCGAAGCTCGTACGTATCGGGATCTCCGCTGCGACGTCGAGGAACGCGCGCGCGTCGGCGCGCGTGAAATTCGCGACACTGCGGAGGCTCCGCTCCCACCAGAGCGCGTCGTACGAGAATGCGGGGATGCCATCGAGATGGATCGCGTTGATCGCGACGGTGCCGCCGCGATCGAGCGCCTCGAGGGCGCGGATGACCACGCTCCCGACGGGCGCGAAGGTGATCGCGGCGTCGAGCGGGACCGGCGGCTTGTCGTCGTACCCACCGGTCCATTCCGCGCCGAGCTCGCGTGCGCGTGCTCGCTCCTTTTCGGAGCGCGTGCACACGAACACGCGACATCCCCAGTGCACGGCGACCTGCAGCACGAGCAGCGCGGACGCGCCGAAGCCGAACAGCCCGAGGCGCTGCCCGGGAGATCGGA
>JAQBQJ010000154.1 GCA_028287065.1 Labilithrix sp.
ACGGCCTGCTTGGCCGCGCCGCTGTCCGGGGCGGGCTTCGGGAGCTCCGGCGGCGCCGCTTCGGAGGTCTTGGTCGGCGGCTTCGGGCCACCCCCGACCTTCACGGCCGTGCCGGCGATCGCGGGACGCGGCGATGCCGCTGCGGCGGTCGGATCGTTGATGCGCGGCTCGTTGGCCTGCGACGCGAGGTTCGCCTCGGTCGAGGTGTTCGACGTGCCGACGGCCGCGGTCGACGCGCCGCATCCCACGAGCGCGGCCAGCGCGAGGACGGAGAGACGAGTCATTTTTTCTTCACCTCGAGGAGCTCGACCTCGAAGATGAGCGTCGAGTTCGGGGGGATGACGGGCGGAAAGCCGCGCGCGCCATAGCCGAGGCTCGGCGGAACCGTGAGCTTGCGCTTGCCGCCGATCTTCATCCCGGCCACGCCCTGATCCCATCCCTTGATGACGCGCCCTGCACCGAGCTCGAACTCGAAGGGCTGATTGTGCTTCTTCGAGCTGTCGAACTCCTTCCCGTCGGGAAGTGTTCCCACGTAGTGCACCTTGACCGAGTCACCCGTCTTGGCCTCGGTGCCCTTGCCGACGACGAGGTCCTTGATCTCGAGCTTCTCGTTCGTCGGGGGCGGCGTGGGCTCGGCGGGCTTCGTCTCGGCCGGCTTGGCAGTCGCCGAAGCCTGAGCCGCGGCGCTCGCCGACGTGCTCGGCGGCGGAGTGTCGCCCTGGATCGCCTCTTCCTTCGGGGGCTCGGTCAGCTTGGAGCAGCCTCCGGTCGTCAGGAACACGAAAGCGGCGAAAATCGTCCCACGCTTCAGGCAAGCCATCGGCTGCGGACCCTACCTTCTCGCCTGGCAAAGTAAAGGGTTTGGTAGGATGGGCAGGCCTTGGCGCGCGTGCTGCACATCGAGGACGATCCGCGCAATCGGCTGCTCGTCCGCAAGCTGCTCTCTGCCGACGGTCACGAGGTGATCGATGCGGCCGACGGCCTCGAAGGCGTTCGTCTCGCGATCGGTCAGAGGCCCGACATCGTGCTCGTCGACCTCAACATCCCCGGCCTCGACGGCTTCGAAGTCACGCTCCGTCTCCGCACCGAGGCCTCGCTCAACGGCGTCCCGATCATCGCGATCACCGCCGAGGGCGATCGCGACACGAGCTTTGCCGTCGGCTGCGACGGCTTCATGCAGAAGCCGATCGACGCGCGCAATTTCGCGAAGCAGGTCGCCGGCTACATCGGCGGCCAGCGCGAGCGCATGATGTCGACGCCCGACGCAACGGGCGAGCGCTTGCGCCAGCAGAGCGGACGCATCGTCGCGCACCTCGAGGAGAAGGTCGCCGAGCTGTCGTCGGCGAACGAGCGCCTCCGCGACATGGAGCGCCTGCGCACCGAGTTCTACCGCAACATTTCGCACGAGCTCGCGACGCCGCTCACGCCGATCGTCGGCTACCTCCGCATGCTCATGGACGAGGAGCTCGGCGAGACGAGCAAGCCGCAGCGCAAGGCGCTCCGCGCGATGGACGATTGCGTGAGGCGCCTCCGCACGCAGCTCGACAACCTCATCGACGTGACCGGCCTCGAGACCGGCAAGATGCGGTTCTTCCACAAGGAATACGATTTCCTCGACACTGTCAGGCGCGCGATCGCATGGCACGCCGACGCGTTCGCGGAGCGCAAGCTCACGATGCTCGAGGAGTTCCCGCGCGGACCGCTCCCCGGCTACGGCGACAGCGATCGCCTCGGGCGCGCGATCTCGCAGCTCCTCGACAACGCCGCGAAGTTCACGCCCGAGGGCGGCATCGTCGGCGTGCTCGTGCGTCCGCACGACGGCACGTACGAGCTCGTGATCGCCGACACCGGACAGGGCATCCCGAAGGAGCGCGTCGATCGGATCTTCGATCCGTTCTTCCAGGTCGATGGCTCGGCGACGCGCGCGCACGGCGGAACCGGCGTCGGCCTCGCGATCGCACGGCGCGTCGCTCGCGGCCTCGGCGGCGACGTGAAGCTCATCCCCGCGGGCGCGACGATCGAGGGCATGTTCCTCGGCGGCGCGGCCTTCGCCCTCTCGGTCGCGAAGCGCGCGCCGACCGTGGTGGTCGACACGGCGGTCTGAGGAGGTCGCGATGGCGGAGCCGATCCCGCGCGTGTACCTCGACTGGAACGCGACGACGCCGCCGTGGCCCGAGGTCCTCGATGCGATGCGCGATGCCGGCGCACGCACGTGGGGCAACCCGGCGAGCATCCACTCCGACGGTCGAGCGGCACGTGCCGTGGTCGAGGATGCGCGCGCCGCAGTGGGCGCGCTCGTCTCCGCCGATCCGCGCGATGTCGTCCTCACCGGCGGCGGCACCGAGGCGAACAACATCGCGGTGCGCTCTGCGGTTACGAGTGACGGCAGCGCCACGAAGTGGATCCTCACGAGCCGCCTCGAGCATCCGTCGATCGCGCGCGTCGCCGAGGCGCTCGAGCGTGAAGGCCGCGCCCGCGTGCGATGGCTGCGCGTCGAGGAGAGCGGCGTGATCGATCTCGCCGATCTCGAGCGCGCCGTCGCCGACGTGCGCGGCCGTGGCGAGGCGATCGCCCTCGTCACGCTTCAGGCGGTGAATCACGAGAGCGGCATCATCCAGCCGGTGCGCGAGGCGATCGCGATCGCCCACGCCGCCGGGGCGCGCGTCCATGTCGACGCGGTGCAGGCGTGGGGCAAGGTCGATACGTCCGAGATCGCCGCCGCCGACTCCGCGAGCCTCGCGGCGCACAAGCTCCGCGGGCCGAAGGGCATCGGCGCGCTGGTCACGCGTGCGGGCTTCCGTCTCTCACCGGTGCTGCTCGGCGGCGCCCAGGAGAAGGGCCATCGGCCGGGCACGGTCGATCCCGCGCTCGCGGCGGGCCTCGGCGTCGCCGCGCGCCGAGCG
>JAQBQJ010000182.1 GCA_028287065.1 Labilithrix sp.
GTTGAGGATCGCGTCGATGCCCACGGTGTGCGCGTCCGAGCCGGTGCAGGCGCCGACGACGACGATCTTCCGTGCGAGGCGCGCGGTGACCCGGTGCTCGATGTCGTCGCGCGAGAGCGCTTCGGTACGCACCTCGGGCACGTCGATCGTCGACGGGTCGATCGTGTGCTGCGAGTGGCCGTACACGACGAAGTACGTGTAGCCGTCCGCGCACGACTCCATCGTGGTGACGAGCGCCTCGTGGATGCCGTGCAGCTCCGCGAACTGCCGGGCCACCTCCTTCGCGCGTGCCGAGGGCGGCATCTCGAGCACGAACGAGAGCTGGATCATGCCGTCGTTCTGGCGATCGCCGTAGGCGCGCAGCGGCTTCGAAGGCGAGGTCGGGTGCATGGCTACGAGGCCTCCAGCGCGGTGAGCAGCGGATTGACGTAGTCGCGCGAACGTTCGAACACGCCCGCGTAGCCCTTGCCGCCGGTGCGCGTGCGCTTCACGTCGGCGAACGCGCCGCGCTCGATGGCCTTCCAGATCGTCTCGGCCTCGACGTCTTCGAGGAGCTCGAGCGCCTCGTCGAGGACCTGCGCCGCGCGCTTCGCAATGATCCCGTCGGGCTTGATCGAGATCTCGTCGCCGAGCGCCTTGGCCGTGTTGAACACGTATTTCGTGGCCTTGAGCGAGAGGTACCGATCCATGAGCATCGGGTTGTGCACGGCCTCGCTGAACATCCCGAGCAGCTCGATGCTCTGGTGCGTGGTGACGCCCACGAGGCTGAAGAGCGCGTCGTGCACGTGGCTCTGGAAGATGTCTCCGGTCTTGAACTTCGTGGGCGGCATCCACTTGATCGGATGACGCGGGAAGACCTGCCGCACGAGCTGCGCCTGCGCGAGCTCGAGCAGGAAGCTGTTCTCGATCGACGGATCGATCTCGTAGGCGTGGCCGAGCCCCATCTGCTCGTCCTTCACGCCGGCATGCTTCGCGAACGCCTCGTTCACGAACTGGCTCGCAAGGACCGTGTGCGCCTTCTCCACGGCGTCCGCGGTGGTGAGGTAGTTGTCCTCGCCCGTGTTGATGATGATCCCCGCGCGCGCGATGAACCGCCGTGCGACGTACTGATCGACGAAGTTGCGACACGGGTTGATGTCGCGGAAGAGGATCCCGTACATCGCATCGTTGAGCAGCATGTCGAGGCGCTCGACCGCACCCATCCACGCGATCTCGGCCATGCAGAGCCCCGACGAGTAGTTCGTCTGGTGGATGTAGCGGCCGTAGTCGATCGCCGCCTCGTCGGTCGCGCGGCGGATGATCTTGAAGTTCTCCTGCGTCGCGAACGTGCCGCCGTAGCCTTCCGTGGTCGCGCCGTGCGGGACGTAGTCGAGCAGCGACTGCGCGGTCGCGCGGATGACCGCCACGATGTCGGCGCCCGCATACGCCGCGGCCTTCGCCTGCAGCGCGTCGTCGTAGATGTTGCCGGTCGCGACGATGACGTACTTGAGCGGTGAGGGGCCGGCCTTCGCGCGCTCCTTGTTGGCCTCGCGCTCATCGCGCGCGCGATCGATCCGGTCGATGCCCTGCTCGGTGTAGGGACGCAGCACGGCCAGCGCGTCGGCGGCGTTCGGCCCGCTCTCGCCACGGTCGAGATCGGGCGCGTAGGCGAGGCGCTCCGCCGCGTCCTGCGGGTCCTTCGCCCCCGCGAGCAGCGCGCGGCCCAAGAAGAACGAGATCCCGCGGCCGAGCAGCCCGGCCTTGGCGTAGCGATCGACGACGAGGTTCACGAGCGGCGCGCCCTGATCGTCGACGCCGTCGACCCCGTACGCCCGCAGGATCGTGCGTTCGACGCCGACCGACGTGTGAGCGTCGATGTAGCGCTGCACGTCGTCCGCGACGGACTTCGCGAGCTCGCGGCAACGTGCGACCTTTCGCTCGTCCATCGGGACGGTCAACATGGTTCGGTTGTGCCACACGGCCAGGCGCGCGTACACCCCCTGCTCAGAACAGCGCGGCCCCCGCGACGGCGGTGAGCGCGCCGGCGGCCGCGAGCGCGAGATCGACGCCGCTTCGCCTGGCCTTGACGAGCGCGAATCGCGCGCTCGCGGCGAGGAAGACGACCGCCCCCAGGCCGACCAGCGCGTACGTCTCGCCCCCTGGCACGTCGGTCTCGGTCAGCGTCGCGCGCACGCGCTCCTCGGCGGCAGCAGGCGTGGGCGTCGCGCCGGCGGCGACCGCGGCCGCGTCGATCCGATGCGCAAAACGTGCGATCTCGATGTCGGCGTGGGTTCGCTGCGCGGACGACGTGGTCGTCACGGCGGTCGCGAGCAGCGCCGCGCGCGTCGCCCTCCAGGCCGCGAAGGCGGTGACGTCGTCCCCGCGCGCCTCTGCGTCCTCGGCGATCTTCGCGAGCTTCGCGTAGCCCTCGTCCGGCGCCGTGCACCCCGGACAGCGTGCCTCGGCCGCGATCCTCGACGCGAGGATCGCGTCGGTCAGGTCTCCGCGCGCGAGCGCAGCGTCGGCCTCGACGAGCGCCTTGCGCCCCTCCGACACGCGGCCGGCCCACGCGATCGCCACGATCGCGACCAGCGCGGCGATCGCCAAGGGCGCGAGGACCGCGCGCGTGCGAATCACTGGAAATCGCGCTTCCGGAACACGATCGCGCTGAGCGTGAGCAGCACGGCGGCGTAGAAGATCGCGTTCAGCCAGGCGCGCCCGACGTAGCTCCAGAGCGGGACCGACGCGAGCTGCCCGAGGAGCAGCGGACGCGGCGGAACGTAGACGTTCAGGTTCGGGACGATCTTCGCGAGGATCATCCCGATCGTTCGCACGACGCTGCCGAAGATGCGCTCCGGGATGTTCGCGAGCGTGTCCGACGAGCGTCCGATCAGGAAGAGCCAGGACGTGAAGACCGCCGTGAGGAACGGCGAGGAGAACGACGAGAACACCATCGCGATCGCGCCGACGATCGCGACCTCGGCGAGCGTGAGCAGCGCCGACACGACGAGCACCTGACGCTCGCCACCGGCGCCGTCGCTGAGCAGCATCATCACGAGGAAGAACGCGACCGACCACGGCAGCACGACGAACACGCGCGAATAGGTCGCGCGCCATACGAGGAAGCCGAGCACCGCGAGCATCCCGACGGCGACGCCGATCGTCAGGCCGACGTGCTGCTTCGACTGGATCGCCATGATCGTGAGGACGGACGCCCCGTCGATCGCGACGAACACGAGGAGCGTGGCGAAGATCCCGAGGTACTTGCCGACGACGTACTCGTGACGGCGCAGCCGGCGCGTGAGGATCGGGAAGATCGTCTTCAGCTCGAGCTCGCGATAGAGCGAGGTCGCGCCCAGGATGACGGAGACCAGCACCGCATAGAACGACATCGACGACGCGCCGATGTCGGCGACGATGCGCGTCTCCTGGCGCACCGACATCGCGGCGATGACGAGCGAGTACCCGGACGTGGCCAGGGCGAGCGCGAGGAGCCCGAACAATATCCGCGCACGAACCGCCTCGCGGTACGTGTTCATGGCGATGGCAGAGACCCGTCCGAACATTCCAATCAGCTGATTATCAAGGATGCCGGCCTTCCGCCACGTAACGTCGGACGAGCTGCGGGACCGACAGCAGAGCGGCGCGGACCTTCCCCTCGAAGAGGTCGCGCACGATGCCGGGCCCGACGTCGACGAGGATCGCGTACGTCAGGAGCGTCTGCTGCTCGCCGCCCGGAGCGGTGAACGGCTCGACGCGGAAATAGCCGAAGGCGTCGTCGATCTCGTGGGGGCGCGACGGCTCGAGCCAGAACCGCACCTCGCGCAGGGCCGGGTAGTGTCGCACGCGGATCGTGTACTCGGCCTCGACGAGGGCGTTGCCCTGCACGAGCTCCACGAGGCGATCGCCGTTCGGCTCGATGCTGACGAGCTTCACGCGCTTCGTGCGAGGGAGGACGCGACGGTACGACTCGACGTCCTCGAGCAGGCTCGAGATCTCCGGCGCCGACGCATCGACGACCGTGTACGTGACGCCGCCGACGTAGTGCGCGGACCAACCGGGGGCGCGGTCGTTGAGGCGGTGCTCGCGGACGACCGTCTCGCCGCGCGCGAGCTGCGTGGACTCGGGCGGAGTCAGCGTGTCGGCGCGTGCCTCGACCGCTCGGGCACAAAGGCCGAGCCCGAACAGCGTTGCGACGACGACGGCCCGAGCGCGCATGCTGGTCCGTACACTAAGGAGGACGGCCGGGACACGCAAGACACGCGGGTTCACGCTACCCATGCGCTCTCGAACGCTCGGCGCGGGGAATCACGTCCGCGGCTCGTCCTTCACGTGCCAACGACGATCCGCACGCGGGGCCCGATCGAGACGTGCAGCGCTCCGTCGCACTCGTGGAGATCGCCGTCGACCATGTAGCGCATCGGGCTCTTCGGCGAGCGGACGACGACGCTCGTGGTGGTAGCCTCGTACGTGTGGCCGGGCTGCATCGGTGCGGCGCGCCAGATCCGTGGCAGCTGCGTGACGAAGCCCATGGGCGAGGTATGGATCCCGAGGATGTGGAAGCGGCCGGGCTGCTCGCCGTAGCGGTGGAAAGGCCTGAAATTCAGGCCGATCTGATCGATCGTACCGCCGGCGACGGAGAGGTAGTCGCGGTCCTCCCAGACCGTGCCGTCGTCGAGCTCCACGGTGCCGCGGAACGGCTCCGCCATGCGGCGGATCATCTCGCCGCCGACCATCGCGCTGCCGATGCCTCGGAGGAGCGTCTTCGCGGCGACGACCGGGTTCGGCTTGCCGTTCCCCCCGGCGTAATACTCGGCGAGATAGCCGCACACGACGCCGGTGCCGAAGACGAAGCCGTGCTTCTCCGTGAGCGGCGGCGCCTTCATGCTCGCGGGCGCGGCGTCCTCCGTCCCGCGCAACGAGCGCTGCGGCGAGGTCTCGGCGCGCAGCTTGAGGACATGGCGCTCGACGTTCTGGAGCGGGATCGAGGCGCGCTCGACGTAGGCTTGCACGAGCCGATCGAGGAGGTCCTTGGGGCGGCCGCGTCGCACACCGACCGAGTTCGCGGCGGTGTTCATGGTCCCGCCGCGCAGGAACGCGATCTGCGGGAGCGCGGCGCTCTGGTACACGTCGAGGAAGCCGGTGATCGTGACGCCGTTCGTTCCGTCGCCGCCGCTGATGCCGAGGATGTCGATCTTGAGGCTGCGGAAATCTTCCGCGACGCGGTAGAGCTCGTCGATCGAGCCGGCCTCGCGCACGACGCCGTGGTCCCCGAGCGCGACACTGAGACGACGCGCGGCCGTGGGATCGCGAAGGTTCCGGCCGCTGCGCGGGTTGTAGATCACCCCGATCCCAGGCATTGGCCGTCACCCTGACGCGTCCTGGCGGGGGCGGTCAAGCGGGCGGCGTCGATTTTCGGCGGCCGCCGTGCCAAGAGGAGGGGATGACCCATGCTTCCATCGCCGCACGAGCCGCGCGCGAGACCGTCCTCGTCGTACCGGCGGTCGATCGCGCTGCGCTCCTGCTCACCGGCAACGATCGCTGGACGTGGCTGAACGGGCTCGTCACGTGCGAGCTCGCGAAGCGCGAGCGCGGGCAGGGCGCCTACGGGCTGCTCGTCGAGAAGAAGGGACGCATCCAGACGGATCTCTTCGTCGTACCGAGCGCCGACGAGGACACGCTCGCGCTCGCGGTCCCCACGACGCTCCGCGATTCGCTCCTGCCGGCCCTCGACCACTATCTGATCATGGAGGATGCCGAGCTCACGTCGGGCGACCTCGCGTTCGTGGTCGCGCACGGCCCGCGCGCGCGGGACCTGCGCGGGCTTGCGCCGTTCGCCGGGACGATCGATCTGCTCGGTCGCGGGGGGATCGTCCTCGCGGCGCCGTCGTCCGAACGTGCCGCGCTCGAGGCGCGCGTGGCCGCCGAGGTGGAAAAGCTCGGCGGCGTCGTCGCCGATGACGCGACGTGGGACGCCGTGCGGATCGAGCACGGCCTGCCGCGCTTCGGGGCCGAGGTCGACGCGACGCTCTACCCGCAGGAAGCCGCGCTCGAGAAGCTCGCCGTCTCGTTCTCGAAGGGCTGCTATCTCGGCCAGGAGGTCGTGTACATGCTCCAGGAGCGCGGGCACGTGAAGCGCAAGCTCGTGCCGCTCGATCTCGAAGGCGGCGAGGCGCCCGCGCCGGGCGCGCCGGTGACGACGACGACTGGCGATGCCGTCGGCGAGATCAAGAGCGCAACGGTCGGGCCTACGAGCGGCAAGCCCGCGGCGATCGCGATGGTGAAGTGGGCGCAGGCGAAGCCCGGCACCGAGCTCCGCGTCGGCGATCAGGTCGCGCGCGTCAGAGCTTCCGAGCCAGCTTCCAGTAGCGGTTCGTGACGCCCTCCTGAGGAGGTAGCGCGGTGACCTTCAGCATCTCGAGCGCGATCTCCTTGACGCGCTGATCCTTGCCGAGGCGGACGTGGAGGCGATCGCCATCGCTCTTCACGACCTCGCATCGGCCGAAGGCGAAGTGCTCGACGGTGTCGCCGGGCTCCGGAACGGGATCGTCCTCGGTCTCGGCGACGACGGGGCGCGCGATGCGCGCGGGCATCACGTTGCTGATGCCGCTGAACGTGGGTGAGGGGCGTGCCGCGGCGGGTGCGGGTGCCGGCGCGGGCGCGGGCGCGGGCTTCGGTGGCTCGACGGCGGCTCGCGATACCTCGGCGAAGCCGGATTGCATGGGCGACGGCGTGACCGCGGGCGGGAATGGTGCGGCCGGAGGCGGAGGTGCGGGCGCAGGCGCCGCCGCGATCGGCGCAGGGGCAGGGCGTGCGGCGCTTTCCGTCGCATCGAGCACCCACACACCCGAGCGATCGAGCTCGCGCGTCGCGGTCACGTCGTCGAACGCCGTGATGAGCACCTCGAGCGCCTCGACCCGGCCCTCGACGAGATCGCCGGCGATGGTCTCGAGGCCGGACTCCGTGTCGCGCGCGAGCACGATGCGGAGACCGCACGAGACGTCGCCGCCCGCGAGGCCGATGCTGCCCTCGAGCGCGATCACCTGAACCGGTCCCGAGATGCGGCGGGGCGTTGCCGCCGTCGAGCCGCGTGGATCGACGACCGAGATCTGCACGTCCGAGAGGACGCCGCTCGCTCGCATCCATCCGGCGAGCACGACCTCGTCGCGGAGCGTCGCGAGGAGCGCGTCGGGTAGCGTTGCGGGCGCCGCGAGGCGCAGCATCAGGTGACGTGCCGAGGAAGTGGAGACGGTCATGGTTTCTTTTCCTCGTTCTCGGCGGGTGTGGCCGGGCGGGGTGCCGAGGCGTCGGGCGGAGGTGGGGCCTCCGCCGGACAGCCGGGGCGCTCGCCGCCGCGCTTTCCGGCGATGCTCGGACAGAAGTCGTTCTTGTCGATGATGCCGTCGCCGTCCGTGTCGCGCGCGGTGGGCGCGTAGACGGCGCCGAGCAGGAAGCGGAAGCGTGGGACGGTGATCGCGGGATCGCCGATCGGGATGGGGCCACCTCCGCCGGCGAGGAACGAGATGTCGCCAGCGAGAAGCGGCGCGGTGCGGACCGCGAGCATCCACTCCGCGGGCGTGATCGACTTTCCGTTCGGGCGGCTCGAGATGCCGAAGGCGGACTGCGCCGTGTCGTGCTGCTCGGCGAAGTTCACGTAGCTGCGCGCCTCGGCCATGATCGAGAGACGCTCGTGGTCGATGACGTCGACGCCGGCGCCGAGCGCCGTCGTGAGCTGCGGGCCGATGCGTGCGCCCGCGAACTCGGTGACGGGCCGGAGGCGTGCGCCGACCTCGAGCCCCGCGAACACGATGCCCATGCGGTAGTCGCCCGCGAGCGAGGGCGCGAACACGGCGCTGCGCTCGCCTGCGAAGTCGCTGCTATCGCCGGTGGGCGCGGAGATCGTCATGCGACCGGTGAGCGCTCCGCTCGACTTCTGCGCCTGCGCGTCGGGCGAGACGCGATCGCGCGGAACGATCGCGTACGCGAAGCCGAAGCGCAGATCGCGCACCGCAGTGTCGTGGAGATCGTCGCCGCCCGTGAGCGGGCTCGTGCCGGCGCCGGTCTGCACGAACGTGACGGGAAGCGCGAAGTCGAGCTGGAGCCGCTGCGTCACGCCATAGGCGAAGAGGAAATTGCCGGTGACCTGGTTGTCGACCACGAACTGGTCGCTACCGCCCGGTCCGGGGGTCGCGACCCGGAGCACGACCGGCCTCGACAGGTACGTGGCAATGAGGCCGAAGCCGACCTGACCCTCGCCGACCGTCTCGGTCCCGGCGACCGTCGCGAAGCGCGTGGGGCCTGGATTCGGCCAGAACGTGTCGCTGTTGATGCACGTGTTGACGAGGGGGTTCGTGCACTCCTTCGCTTGCGCTTCGAGCCCGGTGAAGAGGCTCGAAACGATCCCGAGGGTGAGCGTGCACCAGGCACCGACCCGCCACGATCGCATATGCGGCGCACCATACCAGAGTTGACTCCTCGGCATCATTGGGAAAAGAAACCGCGTGATGGTCCTCCTGCTCGGAAGCGGATCGCCGAGGCGACGCGAGATCCTCGCGAACCTGCGCATTCCTTTCGTGGTTCACGTCGCGAACGCCGACGAAACGACGGAGGAAGGCGAGGCGCCTGCTCCTTATCTGCAGCGGATCGTGCGCGCGAAGCTCGCGGCCGTGAGCGCGGTGTTCGCCGATCCGCCGCCGCCGGACGCTACCGCCGAGCTCCGGGCGACGTCGGCAGTGCTCGTGGCCGACACGTCGGTCATCGACGACGGCGCGATCCTCGGCAAGCCGGCCGACGTCGACGACGCTGCGGCGATGATCGCACGGCTCGCCGGACGCACGCACGAGGTCTGGACGCGCTTCGCGATCGGCGCGCCCGATCGGGATGCGCGCGTCCTCCACGAGGAGACGGTGATCACGCGCGTCACGTTCCGTCCGCTGACGGCGGCGCAGGTCCGCGCCTATGCGGAGAGCGGCGAAGGGACCGACAAGGCCGGCGCGTACGCGGTGCAGGGGCTCGGGGCCGGGATCGTGGCGCGCATCGACGGCTCGTATACGAACGTCGTCGGTCTGCCGGCCTGCGAGCTCGTCGTCGCGCTCGAGAGGCTGAGGCTCCTTTCGTGACGAGACGCGACGCGATCGTCGTCACGTGCGTCGCGCTCGCCGCGAGGCTCGGCGTGGTCGCGTGGGCACATGCCGCGATCCCGCCGAAGGCCGACGGCGAGTACTACCATCTGCTCGCGACGCGGATCGCGAGCGGGCAGGGGTACACGTGGCTGTGGCCGGACGGCGTGGTCACGCCGGCGGCGCACTACCCGGTCGGCTATCCGGCGCTGATCGCGGCGGCGTACGCGATCTTCGGCGCGAAGCCGGTGGTGGCGATGATCGTCAACGCGCTCGTCGGAACGGCGGGCGCGTGGGCCGCGTACGATCTTCTCTCGCGGGCGACGTCGCGGAGGCTCGCGCTCGCCGGGGGGCTGGTGGTCGCGCTTCACCCTGCGCTCGTGCCGTACACGGCGGCGTTGATGACGGAGGGCGTGACCGCGGCGCTGCTCGTGATCGCGGCGGCGTTCGCGGATCGTGCAGGGGTCGCGAGCGCGGCCCACGCGACGAGGCGTGCGTGGCTCGGCTGGCTCTCGGCGTGCGGCGTGATGATGGGGATCGCGACGCTCGTGCGGCCGCAGTCGCTCGTCCTCGCGCCGGTGCTCGGTTTCTTGGCGGCGCGCGCGTCGCTGCGGAGCCGTATTTCCAGCGCGATCGTGATGACGGCGATCGCGGTCGCGGTGTGCGCGCCGTGGACCGCACGGAACTGCGTGCGCATGGATCGATGCGCGCTCGTGAGCGTGAACGGCGGCTGGAACCTCGCGATCGGGACGCAGACGAAGGGCGGCGGCTGGCAGGAAATAGCGGTTCCGGACGCGTGCAAGGAGGTCTTCGCGGAGGCCGCGAAGGACGATTGCTTCGGCCGCGCCGCGCGCGCGACGATCGCCGCGGATCCCGTCGCGTGGCTCGCCCGCGCCCCGGCGAAGCTGCGCGTGACGCTCGACTACTTCGGCGCAGCGCCGTGGTACCTGCACGTGGCGAATCCGGATCGCTTCCCGTATCGGGCGAAGGTCGCGCTCGGCGCGATCGAGACGATCGCGTCGCGCGTGCTGCTCTTGGCGGCGCTCGTTGCGGTGCGGAAGCTCGAGGGCCCGCGCCGGCTGCTCCGCGAAGCGGTGACGGGCTTCGGCCTGATCGCGTGCTTCCTCGAAGGCGGCGCGCTGGCGTACGTCGCGTGCGCGCTCGCGATCGTCCTGCTGGGCGGCAGAGCGCTGATGCGGACGCCGCGCATCGTCCCGATCACCGCCGCGGTCCTGTTCGCGACGGCGCTCCTCCATGTCGTCTTCTTCGGCGCGGGCCGCTACGGCCTGGTGGTCCTCCCGTTCGTCACCGCGCTCGCCTTCGTCCGCCCCCCGCGCCCCTCCTCCCGTCCTTAGTTCCGTCGCCGGAACTAAGGACGGGAGGGGGCTACTCCCCCCGTTCGCACCTTGGTTCGTTGTGGGAACCGGCGAGGCCCGGGTTAGGCGAGGCCGCTTTCCAGGGCGGCGACCAGGGCGCGCGGGGCGGCGGAGAGCGCGTCGGGGAGACGGCCTCGCGCGTCACATTGCGCCAGCAGGTCTTTCGCCGTGCGCTCGCCTTGCGCGGCCATTGCGGACAGCGACGCCAGCGGCGCGACGAGATCGAGGAACGTGCGCAGGGTCGACGCGTCGTCCCGCTTCTTCGCGTCGAACGCCACGCGGGCTTCCGGGCGCGCGCATGCGCGGCGGACCATCGACTCGAGCCAGCGCGCCGTCGCCGACATCTTCGTCCAGTCGAGATGCTCCGGTGTGTCCTCCGGCGTGTGGTAGCGCTGCGAGCGTCCCGCGGTGAGGAACAAGAACGGCACCTCGCGCTCCCAGAACGGTTGGTAGTCCGAGAGCGGGGGGATCACCTCCGCATCGATGCGCCGCACCACGACGCCCGGCTCCTTTGCGGCCAGCTCGTCGACGATCGCCGACGTCCCCGTGCTTCGCTCCGCACCGAGCGCGAAGAGCGAGCTCCGGACGTCGCCCGGCAGACCCTCCGGCCCGAGCGCATGCCCCACGAGGTCCATGCAGATCATCAGATCGATACCGTCGACCGACACGCCGGCGTCGCGCGTGTGCTTCGCGAAGTACTCCGAGCCCATCTGCCCCGTGAGGAAGTACGGCGGCTCCTCCGCGTCGAACGCCGCGACGATCACGCCGCGTCCGTCCGCGCGCTTCGCGGCGAGCCCGCGCGCGACCTCGACGAGGATCCCGACCGCCGCTGCGTTGTCGTCGGCGCCCGGATAGAACGTTTGCGCGTTGCCGCCTAGATGGTCGTAGTGCGCCGCGACGAGCACCCAGCGATCGATGTCACCGGGCAGCGTCGCGATCAGGTTCGCGCCTTTCGACCCGCCGATCGCCTGCTCGATCGGATCGGTCCCGGCGCCGCGCAGCGCATCGCGAACGAGCTGCCGCGCGCGCAGTCCGCCCTCGGTGCCGGGTGCACGGCCCGCGCAGGCCTTCGAGCAGAGCTCCTCGACCAGCGTTTTCATCGGCTCCACCATGCGCACGACCGCCCATTGCGCAACGCCGTCTCCGGTGTCACCTTGCGCGGCGTCGATGCCGTACAGGCGATCGCCGGTCGTGAACCACGGTCCGAAAGGGCCAGAAGCGCGACGGGAGGAAAGTCCGAGCTCCACAGAGCGCGATGCCGGGTAACGCCCGGTCGCGGGAACGCGAAGGAAAGTGCAACAGAGAAGAGACCACCTGTCCCGACTGGAAACAGGAGCGGCAGGCAAGGGTGAAACGGCGGGGTAAGAGCCCACCGCGCCCCCGGCAACGGGGACGGCAAGGCAGACCCCATCGGGAGCAAGGCCACATAAGCGGACGTGCGATCCGTCTCGAAAGGGGCGGGTCGTGAAGGGTGACTCGCCCGAGTCCGCGGGTAGGCTGCTCGAGGCGTCCGGTAACGGCCGCCCTAGAGGAATGACCGCCGCCGCATCGAGGGCGACCTCGGCGCGGAACAAAACTCGGCTTAAGGACGACGTCGACCAGGGGGCCCGCGCAAGCGGGCCGTCTGCTTTTGTGGCTCAACTGCGCGGTTCTGTGGGCCTTGTGCTAAGTGGACCGCTGCCATGACGACCCCTGCGGAAGACAAGCTGCGCGCGCTGCTCGACGAGCGGATCCTCGTGCTCGACGGCGCGATGGGCACCATGATCCAGCGCCACAAGCTGAGCGAGGCCGACTTTCGCGGCGCGCAGTTCAAGGACCACTTCAAGGACCTCCAGGGCAACAACGACCTGCTCTGCTTGACGCGTCCGGACGTCATCCGCGGCATCCACGAGCAGTACTTCGAGGCCGGCGCGAACATCGTCGAGACCAACACGTTCAACGCCACGACCATCAACCAGTCGGAGTACGGCCTCGAGAAGCACGCCTACGCAATGAACGTCGCGGCCGCGAAGGTCGCCTGCGAGGCCCGCGACGTCTGGCTGAACCGCGACCC
>JAQBQJ010000191.1 GCA_028287065.1 Labilithrix sp.
GCCCTTATCCGTGTCGTTAGTCTCGATCGGCTTCTCGAGACCGAAGCCGTGTGACTCGAGGCGGCCTTATTCGACGCCGTGCTGGATGAGACACGTGCGCACCGAGGCGGCGCGATCGCACGAGAGCTTCTAGTTGAGATCCGCGGGGCCACGGTTGTCCGTGTGTCCCTCGATGCTCATCTTCTAGATGCCCTTGTTCGCCTTCAGCAGGTGCGTGATCTCCTGGAGCATCGGGAAGCTTTCCGGGAGGATCACCGCCGAGCCCGTCGCGAAGTGCACCTGCTGCATGATGCGAACGACGTTGCCTTCGACCTTGATGAAGGTCGGGCAGCCGTTCTTCTTCGGGTCGGTGTTCTTCTGACCGGGCTCCTTCGGGCAGGCGTCCTGCACGTCGGGGATGCCGTCGCTGTCCGCATCGTCCTCGGGGCAGCCGTCGCCGTCGTCGACGCCGTCCTTGTCCTCGGGCACGTCCGGGCACTTGTCGTACTGATCCGGGATGCCGTCGCCGTCGCGGTCGGGCGGCATCGGGCAGCCGTCGTGCGGGTCGTTGCCGAGATGGTCCTCGGCGTCGTCCGGGCACGCGTCGATGTCGTCCGGGATGCCGTCGTGATCGCGATCGGACATGCGCTCGTTGCGCCAGCGCGCGCGCTGCTCGGCGCGGCGTTCGGGCGACTTCGCGTCGGAGTCGAGGATCGGAACGTAGGCGCCGAGGAGCGCGATGATGCGGAGATCCGGCGCGCCGTACGCGTTCACGAAGAGCCGCGAGCCACCGCCCGCGCCGAGCCACCAATGGTCGGAAGGGCCGAACTTCATGCGGCCTTCGACCTGCCACTCGATCGGCGTGTTCGCCTTCCTGAAGAAGGTGTTGCCGATGATGTTGTCGCTCTCGATGCCGGTCGAGCCGAAGAACGTACCGCCGATGCGGAACTTGCCGTCCTTGATCGGGATGAACCCGCCGAGCGCCCAGCGCGCTTCGTTGCCGATGCCGAGGCCCGAGCCGCCGCTCGGACTCGGATCGTTGATCGCGTGACGCGGCCGGAAGTGGATGCCGAGGTTCGCCGCGAGCGTGATGAACTTCACCGTGTGCTCGCCGCTGAACATCACCATCGCGCCGGTGCCGTTGTCGCCGCCGAAGTTCGCGCTGCTGCCGGTCGGCGCGAAGATGCTGAGCTGCGCGCCGAACGCCGACTTGCGATCGTCGCTCCGCAGCAGCGTGCCGCGGAAGTCGAGGCGGAGGTCCGAGGCCGACGGGCCGCTCGTCGAGAGGAGCGTGGTCCTCGTCTGGCCGGGCCCCTGGAGACCGCCCGGACCGTAGTCCGGATTTCCGCCGTCCTGTACGGGGGTCCACGGGAAGGTGACGCCGAAGGTCGCACGATCGAGGAGCTGGAAGCCCGCGCTGCCGTAGACCGTGAGCTGGTCCTGGATGACGCTCGTGCGGTTCGTGCGCGCGAGGACGGACGTGTCCGACGTGATGTTGCGGACCTTCAGCGGCCTCAGCGAGTAGCCGATCGCGAGCTGTCCGTAGAAGATGTTCCGCTGCTGGGTCGCAGGGCGGAACAGTGCGATCCCGTCGTCCGGCGCGCCGGGGACCTCGAGGCGATCGAGGTGGAAGGTCTTCACCTGCGCTTCGGCGCGCTCGCTACAGGCAAGCGCTGCCGTGGCGAACGCGGCGGCGGCGGCGGTCTTCGCGGCGGCACGCGCGAAATGTTTGCGACGAGAAGCTGCTCTCATTCCCAATGATTTCATGCACAAAGAGAAGGAACTTCGCTCCGAGGGGACGGACCGCTCGAATGCGCTCAGCCTAACCCGTAAGGGATGATCGAAGAAAGAAAAGACCTAGAGCCGCAGGGCACGACGCGCCGAAAGGCGCGGGACGGGGCCGGACGGGGCGGAACGCGGGACGGAGCCCGTGTGCGCTTGACACCGCGACAGGACGGTGCTTTTTTCCCCGGCCCACTTCCCGCGGGGTTCTCCCGCCGCCCCCCGAGACCGTCATGGCAAAGCCGAAGCGCACCTATCAGCCCCACAACACTCGCCGCCTCCGTACCCACGGCTTCCGCGCTCGCATGTCGACGAAGGGTGGAGCGAAGGTCCTCGCGAACCGCCGCCGCAAGGGCCGCGCGCGTCTGACCGTCTCGATCTACGCGAAGTAGATCGAGCGCTTCGTCATTTGGCCGGCGCGTTCCCGTTCGGGAAAGAGCGACGCATCCGACGTCGGACGGATTTCTTGCGCGTGCAGGCCGTCGGCCAGCGCGCGTCGACGCCTCATTTCGTGATGCTCGTCGCGTCGCGTGAGCCGCGCGACGCGCTCGCCGATGCGCGTCCCGGCTGCGCCCGCGTCGGCTTCGTCGTGACGAAGAAGATCGGCAACGCCGTGCAGCGCAACCGGATCAAGCGCGTGTGCCGCGAGTGCTTCCGTCTCTGGCCCGACCTCGTCCCGGACGGCATCGACCTCGTCGTGATCGCGCGCTCGGGCGCCGCCGAGCTCGGCCTGGCCGAAGTGCGATCCGAGTGGGAACGTGCGCGCCCGACGCTGCTCAAGCGATGCGCCGCGGTCCTCTCCGCGGCTCCGGAAAAAGCGCAGAAATGAGCCGCGTCTCGGCGGAATCGACGCTCGAGGTGGTGGCGCGCCGCGCTCCGCGGCCTCATGTTCGGGCATCGATGCTCGCTCGCGCGCTCATCATCCTCGTCCGGCTCTACCAGCAGATCGTGTCGCCTCTGGTGAACGCGCGCGGCCGCGTCTGTCGGTTCGAACCCTCGTGCTCGCGGTACGCGGTTGCGTGTCTCGAGACCCACGGCGCAGCCCGGGGCAGCTTGCTTTCGGTCAGACGCCTGTGTAAGTGCCACCCGTTTCACCCGGGCGGCGTCGACCTTCCTCCCGCCTGAGCCGCGCAGCTCCGAAAGCTCCGAAAGCACCGAATGGAACGAAGCAGTGTCCTGCGATGGGGCTTGATCGCGATCGTGATCATCCTCGGTTACAAGTTCCTGTGGCCGATGGTGACCGGCTCGAACGACAAGCCGCAAGTGTCGGCTGCGCCCGAGATCCCGCAGGTCACGGCCCCGAGCTTCGTGCCGGACGCGCTCGACGCTCCCGTGAAGCCCGGCGAGCCGAACCAGCCGCCCGAGGGTGAGCTCTGCACCATCAAGGGCAACCGCTTCGAGGCCACGCTCTCGTCACGCGGCGCCGCGATCACGCACTACTTCCTCACCGACCCGAACTACGCGCGCTCCGAAGCGCACGACCTCTCGACCACGCCCGACCACGAGCGCTGGCGCAACCTCCGCACCACGTTCCGCGGCAAGGATGCCGAGAGCCAGGTGAAATACGATCGCTTCCTCTGGAAGCTCGATCGCGGAGAGGGCGCCGAAGCGAACAAGAGCTGCAAGTTCAGCTACGAGGACGAGGACGTCCGCATCGTCAAGACGATCGCGGCGAGCTCGACGCGTCCGTTCGAGCTGAACGTCGACACGACCGTCACGAACCTCGCGAGCACGCCGAAGCGCCACCAGCTCTCGATGGGCACGTTCGCGTTCCGCAAGAACGCCGACATCAAAGGGAGCCTCGGTAGGGTCTCGCCGTTCGCGACCGAGCTCTCGTGCGCCGTCGGCAAGGACGTCGTCCGCAAGGGCAAGGACGACTTCAAGGCAGGCGCGTTCACGGTCGCCGGCGTCGATCGCTACGCCGCGGTGAACAGCCATTACTTCTCGCAGGCGCTCGTCCCGCAGCCCGCGCCGGCCGACCCGGGCGTCGTGTCGGATGCGCCGACGTGCGGTCTCCTCGCCGAGGGCTGGGCGCTCCTCCCCGGTCAGGCGACGAACGCCGACGAAGCCGCTGCGATCTACGAAGCGAAGCTCACGTACCCCGCGAAGGAGCTCGCTGCACAGAGCTCCGCCACGTACCACGACATCGCCTTCTTCGGTCCGAAGGAGCGCGACGTGCTCGCGCACGCAGCGGGGGGAACGCCGAAGCTCAGCGAGCTCCTCAACCTGGGCTTCTTCGCTCCCGTCGCGAACGTCCTCGTCAAGATCCTCGACTTCATCCACGACCACATCACGTTCGGCAACTGGGGCCTCGCCATCATCGTGATGACGATCTGCCTCCGCTCGCTGCTCTTCCCGCTCACGTACAAGTCGATCAAGACGACGATCGCGATGCGCCGCCTCAAGCCCGAGGTCGACGCGCTGAACGCGAAGTTCGCCGACGACGCGCAGGCGAAGAACCTCGCGATGATGGAGCTCTGGAAGAAGCACGGCGTGAACCCGTTCGGCGGGTGTCTGCCTCAGCTGGTCCAGATGCCGGTCTGGTTCGCGATGTACACGACGCTGCAGACGGCGGTCGAGATGTACCACACGAAATTCCTGTGGTTCTCCGACCTCTCGGCGCCGGACAAGTACTACGTGCTGCCGCTGCTCCTCGGCGTGTTCATGATCGTGCAGCAGCGCATCGTCCCGCAGCAGGGCATGGACCCCATGCAGGCGAAGATGATGATGTACATGCTGCCGGCCGTGTTCACGGTCATGATGCTGTTCCTGCCGGCCGCGCTCGGCGTGTACATGCTCACGAACAGCCTGCTCGGCATCGGGCAGCAGCTCGCGGTCGAGCGAATCGCTCCGCGCGGTAACGATCCGAAAGGGATCGTCGTCACGGAGAAGGGCAGTCCTGGTAATAAGAAGGCCAAGGCCGCCGCCTCCTGAAGAAGTCTGAAAGGGAAATCACGTGTCCGACACCGAGCAAGAACAAGGCGCAGCAGCCTCCGCCGACAACGGCGATCACGACGACGAGGGACCTCTCGATCCGCAGACGGAACGAGCGCTCAACTTCGTCGACATGCTCCTCGAGAAGATGGACATGGATGCCGAGGTCACGCTCGCGCCGGACGACGGCGAGGGCTCGGCCGACGAGATTCGTCTCGAGATCGAGGGCCCCGACGCCGGCCGCGTGATCGGCAAGCGCGGCATGGTCCTCGAGGCCATCCAGTACCTGACCACGCGCATCGCTCACAAGCCGGGCGAGCCGCGCAAGCACATCGCCGTCGACGCCGAAGGCTACCGCGCGCGTCACGAGGATCAGCTCGCCGAGATGGCGCGCAAGCTCGCGCGCCGCGTCGCCAAGGAAGGCAAGATCATCACCTTCGATCCCATGAGCGCGCGCGATCGCCGCGTCGTGCACATGGCGCTGAAGGAGATCACCGAGGTCCGCACCGAGAGCCACGGCGAAGGCCCGGACCGTCGCGTGCAGATCATCCCGGTCAAGGGCGGCGCTGCTTCCGGCTCCGGTCCTGCTTCCGGCGGCGAGCCGCGCTCTCGCGAAGACTGAGAGTGCGCGGAACGAGGACGTACAAGAACCTCGACGGCACCGTGCCCGATCAGGGCATTGCCTCGCTGTTCAAGTGGCAGGTCTCCGACCGCGTCGCCGGCCGCCGGCGTCGCGATCGCACGCCGTTCAGCATGCCGCGTCGCGAGAACGACGGCACCGCGCTCACGAGCCGCTCCCCGCACCTCACGTGGATCGGCCACGCGACGTTCGTGCAGCGGCTCGGCGGGCAGCTGCTCGCCACCGATCCGATCTGGTCGACGCGCATCCACACGATCATGCGCATGGCGCCGCCCGGCGTTGCGCTGGCGCTGTGCCCGAAGCTCGACGTCGTGACGGTCTCGCACTCGCACTACGACCATCTCGATCTCCCCACGCTCAAGTCGATCGGAAAAGATGCACTCTACATCGTTCCCAAGGACAACGCGGACGTGCTCACGGGCGCCGGTCTGCCGAACGTCGTCGAGCTCGGATGGTGGGAGTCGCATCAGGTCGGCGATCTGAAGGTCACGCTGGTGCCGGCGCAGCACTGGTCGATGCGCGCCCCGTGGGACAAGAACCGCCGCCTCTGGGGCGGCTTCGTCTACGAGTCGAGCGTCCCCGGCGAGGGCACGAGCTATCACGCAGGCGACACCGCGTTCAGCGAGCAGGTCTTCTCCGCGATCGGCGAGCGCTTCCCGAAGATCGACTGGGCGATGCTGCCGATCGGCGCCTACGACCCGACGTGGTTCATGAAGAGGCAGCACATGGGCCCCGAAGAGGCAGGCCGCGCGTGGGAGCTCCTCGGCGCGAAGAACCTCGTCGCGATGCACTGGGGCACGTTCAAGCTCACCGACGAGCCGCTCGGCGAGCCGCCGGAGCGCCTGCGCGCGTGGTTCGAGGAACGCGGGCATCCGAAGGATCGGATGTGGATCATGGACCTCGGCGAGACGCGACCGCTCGCGTGAGCGCGCGGAGGTTCCGCGCGATCAGTTCGGGCGCAGCAAAGGTCCACCGAGGAGCGCGTAGCCCCGCTCCGTCGGCACGGGGATGCCCTCGACGTCACGCAGCAGCCCGAGCGCGTGCAGTCGAGGTGACATGAACGAGTCCACGGGCCTCCCCTGGGCCGCACATCCGAGCGCGTCGAGCTCGCCGTCCGTCACGATGACGGAGATGGTGCCGTCGTTGTCTTCATCGCAGATGAGACATTCGTCGCCCGTTAGGTGAGCCTTTCCGGGACACGGCACCCGCAGCGTGCACTGCGGATGGATCGCGTCTGCCGCTTCCAGCGCGTGCGGGCTTTTTGGTTGTGCGCTCATGTCGTCGCCTTAGCGACGATCGTGCCGGCCTACACTGTCTCCCGCGCGTGCGATCTCGAGCCTCATGACGCGCGCCGACGAAGCGCACGGCGCGCAGCGGCGACGCGAAGCCTGCGCCGTACGGAACGAGGCGCGCTCGCATCCATTCCGCGTGGGTTTTGTCGCGCGAAGGGGCGATCCGCGCGCGGCCCGTGAACGACGGTTTGGTCGCGTTCCTCGCGTCGGGATGGGCCCGCAAGATGCGGACGGCGCGAGCGACGATCTCCCGCGGTCCCGTCGACGAGCTCTCGCTTTGCCCCGGGGCCGAATGCCATGCCGAGCCAATACCGCCCGGTGACGAACAGCCGCGGGGCGCGCGGACGTCACTTCGTGAAGATCCTCACCGAGCGGACCTCGACGCTCGCGAGCTTCGCGCCGGGGCACTTCGCCGCCCACTCGATCGCCTCCTCGCGCGACTTCACGTCGATGAGGTAGTAGCCGCCGATGACCTCCTTCGCCTCTGTGAACGGCCCGTCGCGGACGATCCTGCGCCCCGCCTCGAAGGAGACGCGCGCTCCGCTGGAGCTCGGCTCGAGTGCGTCGCCGGCGCGCATCACGCCGGCCTTCTGGAGCTCCTCCGTGTACTTCATGTAGTCGGCGTGCATCGTCTTCTGCTGCTCGACCGTTGCCTTGTCCGAAGCCTTCTCGTCGATGTTGATCACGATCATGAATTGCATTGCCGGTCTCCTGGATGGTGCGGCCATCGTGGCCTCATCGGAGCGACGATCCAAGGGGCGCCGGATCGACATCGGCGAGGTCGATTTCGCCGATTTCTTTGCGGCCGCGTCAGATCAGGCCTCGCGGAGGTCGACCGGGCCGTCCAGCGGCGGGCGTTGCATCGCGCCCAACGCAGCGAGGCGTGCCCAGCGCGGCGCGACCGCGCGCGCCGACGCGAGGTCGTCGCTGCCCACCGTGACGACGCCCGGCGCGAGCGGCGCGAGGAGCTTCGTCGCTTCGTCGATCGACGTGCACGCGGCGACGTGCACGTTGCGATAGGGCGGTGGGAGCACGAGCGGCGCGCCCGGCGGCGCGATCCCGATTGCATGCTGGCTGGACGTGAGCGCGCGGCATGCGTACGTCATCGTCGCGACGTACCGACCGGCGGCGGCGCGCTCGTCCGCGGGTACGGCTCCGCGCGGCACGATCCCGGCGAGTCGATCGAGCTCGGCGTGCAGCGCGCCCGCGAACGACGTGGCGCGCGCCTCGTCGCCGAGCACGAGCGCGATGCGTGGGCTCAAGCAGCCGCGCTGATCGAAGACGATCACGTCGTCGGCAAGCCCTCGCGCGGCGACGGCGAGATCGGCGCCCGCCGACACGAACGCGACGCCCATGCCGCTTCCGTGACCGCGTACGCGCACGCGAGGCGAGGCCTTCGCGCGGATCTCGGCGATCGTGTCGTCGCGCCCGTACACGTGGATCTCGCCGTCGGGGACGGCCGCGACGTCCAGGTCCTCGTCGATGCGCAGGCGATCGTCGCCGAGCGCGACGGCCGCCTCGACGAGCGCGCGCGCGAACGCTGGATCGCGCCGCGAAGGGCGTACGACGACGTCGTCGGACGCGGCGCGAGCGACCGCGATCGCGCGCAGCGCACCGACGAAGACGTTCGCCGAGAGGAAGACGGCGACACGCGTGACGTCGCCGGCGTACGCGACGAGCTTCGCGAGATCGTCGTCGGTCGCCTCGAGCTCGATGTGGCGTGACAGCGCGAGCTCGACGCCCTCTGCCGAGAGGCCGGTCGACTCGACGATGGCCGGGACGATGACGGCGCGCTTCGCGATCACGACGCGCGCTGCTTGCTGCAAGCGACGAACGTGGGCGATGCGATCGGCGGCGCTCCGCGTCATCGGTCGATCCTAGCCGCCTATGCGCGCTCTCGACCCATGATCTCGTCGATGGCGATCGAGCAGCCACGTGCGGGCGCACCGGCGGCGCGACCGAGGAGCTCGAAGCCCGAATCGACGCGCCGTACCTGATCCTGGGTGAGCACGGCAACGGCGCTGTCGACGTTCATGAGGTCGATGACCTTCGCGATGCCGACCTTGCCGTCGGCGACGGGCGCGAGCGTGTCGGGATCGACGGGCACGACGCGCGCCCACGGCGGCTCCGCGTAGACGCCGGCCGGCGACGCATCTTCGAAGAGCGTCTGCTCGTAGAACTGGCTCGACAGCTCGGTCATGCCGTACTCGCCGACGATCGCGCGAACGTCGAGGTCGAACACGCGCGCCAGATCGGCGCGCAGCACGTCCGGAGGCACCTCGCGGGTCTTTCCCTTGTAGCCGCCGGTCTGCATCACGCGGCTTCCACGCGGGAGGACGAACGTCGCCTTCCCCACCGCGTCGACGAAGTGCACGAATGCGAACGAAGTTCCGAGCACGAGCATCGGCTCCGCGCGTGCAAGGGCGACCGCGACACGCTCGTCGAACGTCGCGAGATCGAGGACGCCGTCGGCGTCGACGAGGTACGTCGTTGCCGCGCTCGCTTCGGAGCCGAACGCACGCACGAACGCGGCGCACATGTGCACGAGCGACGAATCGGGGGCCTCGTCCGGCGAGGGGCCGAGGACGAGCACCGGCACGGGCTGCTCGAGATCGCGTGCGAGCCATCGCCGGCCGAAGGCGATCGCCGCGGCGTCGTAGGTCGCGACGTCGCGCATCGCGTGCTCTCCGCGCGTGCCGACCGTCGTGCCGCTGGTGCGGAAGGTCGCGCGGGCCTCGCTCGCGGCGAA
>JAQBQJ010000192.1 GCA_028287065.1 Labilithrix sp.
GACGCGGCGGCGATCGCGGCGGACGTGGCGGCGGTGGCCGCGACCGGCGCTGAGCCCACTCCGATGACACGTGCATGATGCACGTGTCGGATGACGGCGCGTTCGCGGCTCTCGCGACGCGCCGTCGTCGTTTTGTGGCACGAATTGCCGCGGCGCCGCCTCTCGTGCACACTTCAGCCATGAAGACTTCGCTCGCGGTGACGCTCCTGATCGCGGGCGTCGGGTGCAGTGGGTCTTCGGCGGATGTCGCGTCCACCGGCTCGAGCGCGGCGGCAAGCACCGCGGGGACGCGCGCCTGCTCGCCGTTCGATTCGGTCGCGCAGCCGATCGCGCTCGCCCACGTGCTCGGCGCCGGGCGGCACGCAGACGGCACGCTGTACGTGCTCGATGACGGCGCGCCCACCTACCGCGCGTTCGTCTCGCAGGGAAATGTCCTGCACCGAAAAGAGGTCACCGGCTCCGGGACCGTCGGCGGCGAAGCAGGCGCCGTGTCCATCACCGCCACCGTGCGCGATGCAGCCGCGCCCTTCGCGCTCCAGATCGAGAGATCCGGCGACGTCGCCACCCGAATGGGGGTCTTCCGTGGCGATCTCCAGACGAAGTCGTTCGACGTCGGTCAGCAGGGCGACGTCCTCGAGCTCGTCGGAGTCGACGTGCTCGCCGGCCTCCAGCTCCAGAACCTCCCCGGCGACGTCGTCACCGAGTACGACGCGACCACGGAAGACGGACATCGACTCGTGGTAACGCGCCCGGCGGCGGACTGGACCTACGAGAGCTTCCGCGTCTTCTACGGCACGCCCGACCAGATGAAAGAACGTCATCTCACGAACGCATCTCGCGGATCGACGACGTACATCTCCTTCGATCTCGACGGCGTGGAGCAGACCGCGATCTTCCCGTCGAAGGCGTTCAGCGCCTCGTACGAGGTGCCCGTCCTTCGCACCGGCGTTCAGGGCTCGCAGTCGCTCACCGTGCTGCCCGAGGGCTCCACCGGCGCCGGCCTCACGTTCTTCTGTTTCTGAAGACGATCGTCGTCGTAGGATCGCGCAGGGGCCAAGGGGAAACGCATGCAGCCACCGACGAACACGGGCCGACATCGGCGCAGCATTGCCGGTCGACTCTTCTTCGTGACCGGCGCGCCGCTCGCCGTCCTCGCGATGACTCTCTCGTTCGGCGGCTGCGACGAGGCCGAGCGCGACGCCGGCCCTCGCTTCAATTTCCCGGTCGACGCGCCCGAGGAAGAGACGCTTTCGCCGTACGAGGGCGGCTTCCTCGTCGACTCGTTCGTTCCGGACGCCGCGTTGGATGCGGGCGCCGACGCCGACGCCTCGCCCGTCGTCGTCCGAGCGATCGCGACCGGCTCCGGCGAACAAGCAGACGCGCTCGTCGGCAACGGCGATCACACGTGCGTCATCGCCGGCCCCACGCGCAGCCTCTACTGCTGGGGCGCGAACGATCACGGGCAGCTCGGCAACGGCAAGACCGGCGCCGGCGCGTTCACCGAGGACGTCGCGACGGCCGTGAAGATCACGGTCGACGAGACAGGTCTCCCGTTCGACGGCCTCGAGGAGGTCTCGCTCGCGCCGTGGCACTCGTGCGCGCGCCGCGGCGACATCGTCTTCTGCTGGGGTGAGCGATACACCGGGTCCCAGGCCGAGCCGCCCGCCGCTGCCAACCTCGATCGCGTCGCGCCGCGCGCGATCGGCAACTTCGACGTCGCGCGCGTCGCCGCCGGTGGCCCACACACGTGCGCGCTGAAGGCGAACGGGAAGATCGCGTGCTTCGGACACTCCACGTTCAACGAGCTCGGTCGCCCGAACGCGATGGATCCGACGTGCACCGCGCCTTTCTTCTACGCGTACCACGCGAACGCCAATCACCAGTGCGCCTCTACGCTCGTCGACGTCATGTTCGGCGCGCTGCCGAAGACGACGGGCCTCGTCGCCGGTGAGGTCCACTCGTGCGCGCTCGCGGACGGCAAGGTGCATTGCTGGGGCGCGAGCGGCAGCGGCGAGCTCGGACGTCCCGGCGCCGGCGCCGCGGAGCTGAACGCGCAGATCGTCGTGACGGATCCCACGCTCCTCACGGCGCTCGACGGCGTCACCGCGATCGCGAGCGACGGCGCGAAGCACACGTGCGCGCTCCGCCCGACCGGCGTCGTGTGCTGGGGCCTCAACGACGTGGGACAGCTCGGCGCCGATCCCGTCGCGCTCGCACAGCGTGACTTCGCCGGCCCGGCGATCGCCGGCACAGCGGGCGCGATCGCGATCGGCGTCGCCGAGCGGGTGAGCTGCGCCGTGAAGAACGACGCGACGGTCGTGTGCTGGGGCGCAGATCTCGCGGCGCTCGGCGACGGTGGAACAGGCGCATCGTTCGTGCCCGTTCCGGTACGCGGTCCGAACGGCGCGGGCGTGCTCGGCAACGTCGCCGCGATCGCGCCCGGCGCTCGCCACGCGTGCGCGCTGAAGAAAGACGGCACGGTGTGGTGCTGGGGAAAGAACGATCGCGGCCAGCTCGGCGACGGAACGAAGGTCGACTCGGCCTATCCGGTGAAGGTCACGAACCTCCCTTGATCCTCGCGTGATCATGGTACTTTGACGCACTGCGTTGCGCGCCCGGCGCGAGGTGCTAGCTTGCCTTGCGCTCAGCATGTGGGTCTTGTTGCTGCTAGCGGTCGTCGCCGTCGTCGCGGCGGGTCTCCTCTTCTTCGTGCGCCTGGAGAGATCTCCGGAGCGCGGGTCGACGGAGCTCGAGGCGTCGCCGCTCGACGCCCGTCCCGCCGCACCTCCGCTGCCCGCGGCGGAGACGACGCAGGCTGCACAAGACGAGCGGCGCGACGTGCACGAGCCTGCGGTACCCCAGCCCGGACTCTCGATCCTCCGCTTCGACGCCGTCGTTCCGCGAGGCACGCGCTCCGCCGTGCTCGCGGAGCACGCCGAGGAATGGCGCGCCGCGATGCGCGACGTCGGCACGCGCCTCAGCGACGAGGGCGTGGTGGCGGTCGTCTTCGCGCACGGGTCGTTCGTCGGAACGGATCCGCTCTCCGCGCTCGGCACCGTCGAACGCGCGCTGCCGAACGGACGCGAGCTCGCGAACAAGCTCCGGCGCCACACGCGGTCGTACGTCGATCGCATGCTCGGCGACCTCGGCAACTTCGGGCCTGCGTACGTGCGCCTCTTCGAAGAGGCGATCGGAAAGAGCATCCCGTGCACGTCTTTCGTGTGGTCCTCGGAGAACCACCACGTCGGACGGCTCGAGGGCGCGCTCGGCCTCGTGCGTGTCCTCGCGACGCACGCGGAGCTCGGCGCGCCGCGCGGGCGAATCCTGGTCCTCGGACACAGCCACGCCGGTCAGGTCTTCGCGCTCGTCACGCAGCTGCTCTCTCGATCGCTCGCCGGTGAAGCGATCGTCGACGTCGCTCGCGCGCGCGCGCTCGACGTGAGCGCGCTCGACGTCGACATCGCCACGCTCGAGCACTCGCCGCTCGATTTCGTGACGTTCGGCGCGCCCGCCCGCTACGCGTGGGCGGAGCTGGAAGCGGTTCGCTCGCTCCACGTCGTGCACGACGACGACTGGGTCCGCAGGCTCGGCGGCGCAGGCTCGGACTTCCCTGCTCTCGCGTCCGGCGATCGCAAGCTCAACGCCACGCTCGACGAGGCGCTCGGGCGCGGCTTCGCTCCGTCCGAGGTGCTTCGCTCGCTACGAGGCGAATCCAAGGTGTCGCCACACGGCGAGATGGTCCTCGTCGACTACGGCGCGAAGGGCCTCGCGGGCATCCTGTCGTCGGGCCTCGGCCACGGCTCGTACACGAGGCTCGATGCGATGCTCTTCCACGCATCGCTCGTCGCCTCGCGTCTGTATCCCGTCAGGGCGCGTGCGGGTTGATGCGGTAGTAGATCTTGACTTCGACGCTGCTCGCCGTCGCCGGGCACGTGTAGCTCTGCAGCGAACCGTCGAAGATCGCCGGCGTGAGCGGCAGCGTGCAGCCGCCCATGTAGTCGTCGAAGTCGACGTCGCTGTCCCAGAGATCGACGGACGTGTACGAGAGCAGCTCGCTCGCCTTGACGCCCTTCAGCGGCGTCTCCGCCCAGAACGGGAACGTCGAGTCGGTGATCACGCTCGTCTGACCGGAGTGCACGCTCGAGCCCTCGCTCGTGTAGACGAACACGAGCGGATCGGGCGCGCCCTCGAGCACGTCCCACGCCGCGCCGTCCTTGTTCTTCGCAGGCACGACCGCGAACGAGATGTAGACGTCCCAGAGCGACGTCCGATCGAGCTGACACGCCGCCGCGGAGCACGTTCGGCCGACGCCGCAGTCGATGCAGCCCTCGCCTCCGGTCCCGCATGCCTTCGCCGTGTTGCCCGGCTGGCAGCCCGTCGCCGAGCAACAGCCGTTCGTGCACGTCGCCTGGCAGGAGCCGTCGATGCACGAGTGGTTCGAGCACACGAACTGACCGTCGCACTTCGCGCAGGCCTCGCCCTTCTCACCGCAGCCGGTCTTCGCGGTGCCGGGCACGCACGTGTCGCCGTCGCAGCAACCCTGGCACGTGTTCGGTCCGCAGGGCTCCTTGCATGCGCCGGCGGTGCACTTCGAGGTCGCCGAGCAGATCTCGCACGCCTTCGCGTCCACGCCGCACGCCGAAGAGGTGTCGCCCGGCTCGCACTTGTCGTCGCGACAGCAACCGTCGCAGTTCGCGGGCGTGCACGTCACGACGGCGGGCTTGCCGTCGGGACCCACGGGCGTCTCCGCGGCATCGTTCGCGAAGGCCTGTGCCACGCAGTCGGCGGTGGTCGGGTCGAGCTTCTCGGGGACCGTGGCCTCGATGACGCCGCGCGCGCACTTCGCGAACTTCGCCTGGCAGCCGTCGTTGCCCGTGCACTCGTCGTCGATCGCCTTGACGATCTCTTCCGAGTACGGCAGCACCGCGAGGCCTGCGGACTTCGACCCGCGCTTGTAGAAATTCGCGACGCAGTCTTCGAGGTTCGGCGCGCAGTAGGTGCAGAAGTCGTCGGCGAGCGTCTTGTGCGCCGCGGACGGCGTTGCGCCCTTCTGCGCGCGCGCGATGCACGAAGACACCCCGCAGATGCCCGACTCGAGACAGCCCTTCGCGGCGGAGAGCGTGCTCGCCGACAGCGCCTTGTCGAGCGACGAGCAGTCGGAGCCGAGCTGCGTGTCGCACTCGGTCGGCTCCTTGCACTTCGTGTTCGACGACTTCGCGACCCCGCAGAAGTCAGCCGCCGCCTCGGGGGCGGGATCGGAGCTGCACGCCGCGAGCACGAGCACCGTCGCCACAGTCGCCACGGCGCCGATCGCGCGCGCCACGTTCGCCAAAGTCACCCGAGTTTTGTAGCACGACCTACTTCTTGTTGCCGGACCCGCCGCTCGAACCGAGCGAATCCGACGAGAAATCGCTGCCGCCGAACGAGCCGGCGGACCCGGTCTTCGTCGGAGCGGCCTTCTTGCCTTGCGGCTTGGTCACCGTCTTCTGCTGCATGGGGCCGTCGCTCTTGCTCGGCTCGGGCGGCGTGAGCGCGGTCGGCACGGGCGCCGGCGCCGGCGACGGCGACGGCGACGGCGTCAGCGACTCCGTCGACTGCGGCTTCACGGGCGCCTTCTCCGGAGCCTTCGCCTTGCGATCCGTCTGCCTGAACGCGGAGTCGATCGGCGACGGCGGCGGGGCGAGGTCGCTCGAAGGGCCCGGGTTCGGCGGCGCCGTCGTGGGAAGCGCAGACGGAGCCGGAGGAGCGTTCAGCGCCTTGCCGGCTGCCTCGCGCGCCTGCTGCACGTCGGGTCGCGCATCGCCGGCAGGATCGAGGCGACGCGCCTCGTCCAGGCCGTCGACGCACGGCTTCCACTCGCCGCTCGCGCACTTCTCGAGCGCGAGACGACGCATCGGCTCTGCGCGCGGATCGCCCACCTCGCGCACGTCGTGCGTGATGATCTCGGGGTCCTTTTTGTGGAGCACGAAGATCACGACCGCGCTGACGATCACGCCGAGCGCCGCGAGCATCGCAACTTCGCGTTGCCAGTTCTCCTTGAAATGGCGACGCAGGCGGCTGACGCGCTGCCGAACACGCGGCGGCGGGAGCTTCTCGGACGCGGCGATCGACTCGAGCTTCTCGCCCTCGCCTTCGCGCAGCATCCAGTCGAGCGTCTTCTTGTTCTCTGCGCCCTCGGGGAGGTTCTTCTCGGCCCACCGCAGGAGATCGGCCTCGACGTGCGGCGCCGGCGTGCCCTCGACGTCGGGGAGATCGAAGCTCTCGCGACCCGCGCGACGGTGGTAGTCGACGACCTTGTTCTTCGCGACGCCGAAGATCCAGCGACGGAGCGACTCGCTGTCCGCCGGGGCGTGAGGCGACTCGATCGCCTCCGCGAGCGCCTGCTGGACGATGTCTTCGACCTCGCTCTCGGGGACGCGTTTTCGCACCATGGCGACGAGCGCGGAGCGCAGGTCGGGGTCGAAGGGTCGAGCGGCGGGCTTGGTGACGGTGCTCATCCGGACGTGCACGTGGAGGACGTCGGCCGCCCCCCGCGAAGTGTGACACGCCACCTTCGAAAGAAATGGGAGCCCGCGCCCGCATCGGTGATCTCGCACCCTCGGCGCAGCCGTGCGTGCGTGTACGTAAGTCGTTGATGCAACGATTGTTTCCGGAGCGTGCACGCGTCGGAAACGACGCGCCGCCGTCGCGCGCGACGTGCGTCGCGACGGACGCGAAGCGCGACGACGAACCGGTTTTGTTGCAGTGCGTCGAATGGCATGTGCGGTGCTGGAGAGCCGTTCATGCAAACACGACGTCTCTGGGGGGACGTTCTCATCGCGCTCTGCGCGTCGCCGCTCCTCGCGGCATGCGCGAGCAATCCTGGATCGACGGAGGACAGCATCGCGCGCGTGTGTCCTCCGAAGACGACGAAGGCCACGCTGCCGGGAGCCGGAGGAGGAGGCGCGCTCACGCCCGTCGCCGCGTTCGGCGCGAATCCCGCAGGTCTGAACATGTACGTCCATGCACCTGCAAGCGGAAAGGCGAACGCGATCGTCGTCGCGATGCACGGGTGCACGCAGACGGCGAGCGCATACGTCGCCGCGGGATGGAACGACGTCGCCGACGCGGCAGGCTTCGTCGTCGTCTATCCGGAGCAGACGTCCAAGAACAACGGCTCGCAGTGCTTCCGCTGGTGGGACGCCGCGAACACCACGCGCGACAAGGGCGAAGCACGGTCGATCGCGTCGATGGTCGCGTACGCGAAGACCACGTACGGCGCGACGCATGCGTACGTGACGGGCCTCTCCGCCGGCGCCGCGATGACGGCGGTGATGCTCGCGACGTATCCGGACGTCTTCGAGGCCGGCGCGATCATGGCCGGTCTTCCGTATGCGTGCGCCACGACGCAGAACGACGCGTACGCCTGCATGAGCGGCAAGGACAAGACGCCCGCGCAATGGGGAGCGCTCGTCCCGAAGCTCGGCGCAGCGAAGCCTCGCGTCGCGATATGGCAGGGCAATGCGGACTACACGGTTCGTCCGACGAACCTCGCGCAGCTCGTGCGCCAGTGGACCGACGTGAACGGGATCTCGGACAAGCCCGCGGCCACGAGCAAAGTGGGCAAGGCGCAGCACGACGAGTTCCGCGACGCGCAGGGCGTCACGCGCGTCGAGAGCTGGCTCATCGAGGGCATGGCGCACGGCGTGTCGGTCGATCCGACCGCCGGGTGCGGGACCGCCGGGGCGTTCGTCCTCGACGAGGGGCTGTGCTCGACGAAGAAGGCCGCCGAGTTCTTCGGGCTCGTCGCAGCGAGCGGGAGCCCGAGCGGCGGCGCAGGCAGCGGCGGTGCCACGCCCGGCGGTGGCGGCGCGGGCTCGCCCGGCGGGGGCGGCGCGAGCAGCGGAGGCGCCGCCGCGACCCCCGGCGATTGCGATCCCTGACGCGCGTTCACGCCACGGCGGCGCTGCCCGCGTAGGTCCTGCGGTCGTCGCGCACGCCGGCGAACCCGAAGGTGCCCGGGACCGGCGAGGCGGCGATCGTGCCTTCGCGCGGAAGCTGCATGATGCGCTCGTACTCGACGATGTCGATGCGCGTGCGGTCCGCGAGGAGCTCGTCGAGGCGTGCGGCCGCGATGATCTCGGCGGCCCGCGGCCCGACCACGCCCGAGAACATCTCCGACGAGCAGCCGCTGCCGTACGAGAAGAGACCCATGCGCTGGCCCGCGAGCTCCGTGCCCTGCGCATGGAGCAAGCTCGCGAGACCGAGATAGAGCGAACCCGTGTACGTGTTACCCACGCGGCTCGCGAGGAGGAGCGACGCGGCGACCTGCGCGTCGAAGCTCGCGGCGCCCTCACGCTCCTCGCGCGCGAGCGCGGCGGCATCGAGCGGCGCTCCCGCGAGCTCCTCGAGCTCGCAGCGGCGCACGTGGAGATGGGCCTTCCTGGCCATCTTGCAGAACGGCGCGTGGTAGATCATGCGCGCGAGCTGCTCCGAGCGCGGCATGCTCGCGTCGTTCAGGAAGCCGCGAGCCGTCGCGCGCTCGCGCCACGCGCGGTACGCGCCGGCGACGGCCTCGAGGTAGCACTCGATCGAGTAATGGCCGTCGACGACCGCCTCGCGCCGACCGATGGGCCGCCAGAAGTCGTGCACGTCCGTGCTGAACACGCCGCTCGTGCCGTGGTCGATCGCGAGCAGCTCGGGCCTCGCCGAGACGAGCATCGCGACCGCCGCGCCGCCCTGGGTCGGCTCGCCGGCGCTCTGCATGCCGTAGCGCGCGATGTCCGAGCACACGACGAGCGCGCTCTTTCCACCTGCGCTGCCGGACGCGATCCAGTCGCACGCCGCCATGAGCGCGGCGGTCCCGCCGTAGCAGGCATGCTGCGTGTCGAACGTTCGCATCGTGCGCGGCAGGCCGAGGAGGCCCTGAACGAACGAGGCAACGGGCTTCGAGTGATCGACGCCGGTCTCCGTGCCGACGACGAGCATGCCGATCTGCGAGACGTCGATGTCGTGCGCTCGGAGGAGCCGGGTTGCGGCGGTCGCAGCGAGCGCGACGGTGTCCTCGCTCGGATCGGCGACGGCCATCTCGAGGGCGCCGAGGCCGACGGTGTACTTCGCGGGCGCGACGCCGCGCGCGACGGCGAGGTCCTCGATCGCGAGGTACCGCCGAGGAATCGCCACCGCGATCGCTTCGATGCCGACTTGCTGCTTCATTCCGACTCCGCTTCTTTCGTGGAACATGGGGTCACTCCGCGTCCGGGACGAGCACGGCCCGGCCTGCGATCTCGCGATTCTCGAGGCGGAAATGCGCGCGTGCGGCGTCCGCGAGCGGAACGACCTCGGAGACGCACGATTTCACCTTCTTCGTCGCCGTCAGCTCCAGCGCCGTCTCGAGCTCGCCGCGCGTGGTCGCGTACGCTCCGAGGATCTCGAGCTCCTTGACGATCACGAGCCCTGGATTGAGCTGGAACGTGCCGGTGTCGAGGTTGCCGACGACGACGAGCCTTCCGCCCGGTGCCATGCACTTCAACGTCTGCGGGAACGTCGCGCTTCCGACGATCTCGATCGCGACGTCGACGCCGTCGCCGGCGGTGATGCGCTTGACGTCTTTGGCGAACGCGAGATCGCGCGAGACCACGACGTGCCACGCGCCCGCGTCCACGAGCGCGTTCACCTTGCTCTCGCTCGACGTGACCGCGATGACGCGCGCGCCGTCGTGCGTGCAGAGCTGGACCGCCTGCAGTCCGACGCCCCCGCTCGCGCCGGTCACGAGCACCGTCTCTCCGGCCTTCACGCGGCCGCGCGTCCGGCACACGTGGACGGCGGTGCCCGTCGTGCAACACACGGTGGCAGCGTCGGGCCACGACAGCGAGTCCGGGACGTGCGCGAGCCCCATGGCGGGCGCCGTCATGCGCGTTGCGTAGCCGCCGCGGATCTCTTCGCCGAAGAAGCGGCGGTCCACCTTGCAGAGGCTGTTCCGGTTCGCCTTGCAATGCGCGCACTCTCCGCAGCTCATTCGCTGGAGCGTGGCGGCGCGATCTCCGACACGGAAGCCGGTGACGGATTCGCCGACGGCGAGCACCTCTCCGACGACCTCGTGACCGAGCACCGCGGGCAGCGGAAGGGGGCCGAGATCCCCGCGGCGCGCGATGATGTCGTGGTAACAGACGCCGCAGGCGCGCACGGCGAGGAGCACCTCGTCGCGCGCGGGCTCCGGGTCGGGGAGCCTTGCGAGCGTCAGGTTCGCGGCTGCGCCGAGCTCGCGTAGGACCACTGCTTTCATGAACGTCTCCGGGTCGCGTCAGCCGACGAGCGTCTGCCGCATGTCGTTTCGATCGATGGAACGGATCGCCTGCAACGTCGCGGCGTCCGGCGCGGGGGTCGCGTCGAGGAACGGTGAGGTCGCGTACGCGAAGCCGGTACGCTCTGCCAGATCGCTCTCGGTCGTCCACGGGTGGACGCACAGCAGCGTGGGGTGCGGCGCGCCGACGTCGAAGATCCCGAGGTCCGTGATGAGCTTCGTGCGCCGGTCCGGGTCCGACGTCGACGCGATCTGCACGTCCTCGACGAGCGACCGCTTGCTCTGCCGCGGCATCACGAGCACGGGACGCCTCACCCATCGTCGCAACGACGACGCGCCGGCGACGCCCGGAAATTTTGCGGTGGGTCGCAACGGATCGCCGACCGACGACATGTTGGTGTTGCCGTGTCCGTCTATCTCCGCGGCGCCGAAGAAGACGACGTCGATGCGACCGCGGCGCGCGTGGTCGAAGAGCTCCGGGATCGTGAGCTCCGCGGAGCGGCCCTCGAGATAGGCGAGCTCCTCGGACGAGCGATGCAGCTCCGAGAGGTCGGGATCGACCGCGCCGACGCACGCGAGGTAGGTCAGGTTCGGCGCGCGCGTCGCACGCGCCACGGCGATCGCGAGGATCGCGAGCGGCGACGCGACTCCCGTCGCGACGACGGCGCCGTCCTCGATCTGCGAAGCCATCCACGCGACGACCGTGTCCGCGCGGGTGAGGCGATCGTCGTTCCGCTCGTTCTTCATGCAGCCTCCTCGGCGCCACGCGCCATTCGCCCGAGCCACTCGCCTTCGCGCCCCGCCTCGGCGAGCTCGAGGTACGCGAGGAGCGCGGCCTCGTCGTACGGGTAGCGGCCGACGCATCCCGTCGGCAGCGCGCCGCGCGGCTGCTCGGCGACGAGATCGACCTGGAACGACGGGATCGTCACGCGCGGGAGGCGATCGACGCGCACCTCGGCGGTCGCGACCACACGCCGCGCAGCACCGGCGACGAGGAGGTCCGTCGTCGGGTCCTCGATGAAGAGATTGCCTCGCTCGTCGGCGGCGTGCGCATGCACGATCGCGACATCCGGATAGAACGCACGCTCGACGGGCGTTCGGCGTCCGGTGAACGGGTCCTCGACGTAGCCGGGCGGATCGGAAGCGCTGAGCGCGCTGGCGTCGACGTCGGGCGCGGGAAGGAACGGCAATCCCATCTGCGCCGCGCGGAGCCGCTGCACGACGCGATACCCGTCGTGCTCGGCCCACGCGATGGTGCCTTTTTCGATGGCGCGCTTCAGCGCCGGCATCGAGCGAACGCGGCCCGCGATGCTGAGCGCGGCGAACGCGAAGTCGACGCGCGACGCGCAGCCGGCGGCGACGAGCAGCTCGGCGGGAAAGGGATTCGGCAGCGAGATGAGCCGGAGGTCGCGCTTCTCGAGTCGAACGAGCTCGAGGATCACGGCGATCGGCGCACGACCCAGCATGAAGCCGCCGGTCGCGAGCGAGGAGCCGTCGGGGATCGACGCGGCGAGAGCAGCGAGCGTTGTCCAGCGGCTCATCGCGGCTCGAGCCCCTTGAAGAGGAGATCGATCATGCCCTCGGCGACCTGATCGTCGGTGAGCTCGCCGTCCGGCTTCCACCACTTGTAGATCCAGAGCACCATGCCGAGGAACGAGAAGGCGGCGACCTTCGGATCGACCTTGCGGATGAGGCCCTTCTCCGCGGCCTCGGCGAAGGACTTCTCGAGGAAGCGCACGTAGCGCTTCTTGCGCGCGTTGATCTTCTTCGCCGCCGGACCGTGTAGCGTCGCGTGCTCGTGCAGGATGATCGTGATCTCCTTGCTCCAGCCGCGCGTGACGAGGCGGATGTTCTTCGCCATGCACGTCTTCAGGCGCTCGAGCGGATCGGCGATCTCGATCACCTGCGAGAGGACCTGCTCTTCGAAGAGGTCCATCCCGTAGCTCATGATCTCGAGGAGCAAGTTCTCCTTGCTCTGGATGTAGTGGTAGAGGCCCGCCTTCGTGAGGTCGCAGGCCTCGGCGATCTCCTGGATGCCGGTCCCGGCGAAGCCCTTCACGCAGATGAGCTTGGCCGCCGTCTCGAGGATGGCCCGGCTCCGTTCCTCGGGATCGGAGCGCTTTCGCTTGGTCGGATTCATTGGTTACCGACTGTTCGGTAACTCGGATGACCTAGCGCGTCAATGGTTGAGTAACGCAACGCGCTAAGTGCCTGATTTGGCGGCGGAGGCCGAGCGCGGACGGACCGGAGCGCCGCTCAGGCGCCGTTGCCGCCGTCTTCGTGGTGCGGGAGGAACTGCCAGCGGCGCATCTTGCGCTTCGCCTCCTCGGGATGGCCGCCCATGCCTTCGAAGCCAACGAGGTAGACGTGCTTGTCGTACCAGCCCGTCACGAGCGCGTGCTTTCCGTCCGGACCGACCGCGACGCCGGAGCCGCGATCCATCCCGGGGATCTTCAGGATGCGCGCCGTCCAGTCGTGCGTGTCGACGACGGACACGCTGCGGCTCTCGCCGTAATCTGCAGAGTACACGTATCGGCCGTCGCGCGAGACGTCGATGCTCTTCGGCGCGTTCCCGATCTGCACCTTGTGGATGATGGTCTCGCTCGCCATGTCCATGGCGTGGAGCTGCGAGGCGTTGAGACACGAGATGTAGAGCGTCTTCTCGTCGGGCGAGACCGCGAGATGCCGCGGGCACTTGCAGACCGCGAGGCGATGCGTCTGGTCGAAGTCCTTCCCCTCGAAGACGTCGATCGAGTTGCCGAAGAAGTTCGCGACGTAGAGCTTGCCGCCCTTCGTCATGACCATGCCGCGGGGCTGCCGGCCCACGTCGAGGGTGCGCACCACCTCGGCCTTCGCGATGTCGATCTGCGAGACGGACTTCGACGCCCAGTTCGCCGCGAAGAGGTTCTTTCCGTCGGGTGACGCGACGAGCACCTTCGGGTGCGTGCCGGTCTTGATCTCGTGGGTCACCTTCTTCGAGGCGATGTCGACGAACATCACCGAGTTGTGGCGGAAGTTCGAGATGAAGAGCGTCTTGCCGTCGGCCGAGAGCGCGCTCTCGACGATCACGCCGGGCACGTCGATGTGGTCGAGCTCCGCGAGCGTGTGCGCGTCGTAGATGGTGACGTTGCGCTTGTCGAGCTGACCGAAGTTCGTGACGTAGAACTTCTTGCCGTCGTGCGAGAGGATCGCGCCCTTCGGCATCGACCCGGTGTCGGCGACCTCCTGGACCTCGACCCTCGGCGGCTCGGCGTACGCGGGAGCGGCGGCGGCCAGCATCGAGGCGGCGGCCACGACAAGGAGCGACTTCTTCATGGCGACCATTGGAGAACGCGGCGCGAACCGCGGACAAGTAAACGCGGGTCGTTGCGCGGGACAGAAACCGCGAGATCGGCGTAGGATCGGGCTCGCGACATGGTGAAGAAGAAGGTCTCCCTCGGGAGCAGCCCGGACCTCGAGTCGGACGGGCAAGGCGGCAATGCCGACGCCGTGCTGCCTGCGCACCGCGCCGCGGCGGTCGAGGTCCTCGAGCTGTTCTTCAACACGGGGATCATCCTCCACGACGTCGCGATGCCGCGCGGGCTGCCGGATACGGTGTCGAGCTTCGTCGTGATGCAGCCGGGGGCCGCGCCGGGCACGGGCACGGGCACGGGCACGGGGCCGCGAGCGGCCTCCGGACCCTCGACGTTCTCCGTGCGACGGGCGAATGCCGGCGAGGAGCCCGACGTCGAGATCTCGGCGCACGATCACCTCGGCGAGCTCTCGAACCGCTGGCTGCCCGTGCCGTTCCAGCTCTCCTGCCCCTTCGCCGTGCAGGTGTTCCTCGCCGAGACCGCCGGCGGCGGCGTCCGCGCGGTCATGGCGGTCGACACCCTCGAGCAGAGCGGCTCCGGCGGACGTCATCTCGACGCGAGCTGCGACGAGGGCCGTCCCTTCCGCGCGCTCGACAAGACCGAGATAGCGCAGTTCTTCGATCATCCCGAGACGCGCGAGCTCGTGCGGCGACTCGAGCGCGCCGGGATCGACAAGGCACTCTTCAAGCTCGCCGCCCTCCTCGAGACGCTCGCGCCTCTCCTTCCCAAGATCCGCTTGTCCCGCATCGAGACGTCGCAGCCGATCCCCGTCTCGCTCGTGCTCGATCTCGGCAACTCGCGCTCGACCGCGCTCCTCGTCGAGGGCCGCGACTCCGGCGTGTTCGGCGTGCCGCTCGAGATGCGCAACCTCTCGAACCCGGTCGAGACCAGCTCCGAGAGCTTCGACTCGCGCATCACGTTCCTGCCGAGCCCCTGGGACAAGGCGGTCTTCCCCACCGCGACGGGCGACTCGTTCCAGTGGCCCAGCGTCGCGCGCATGGGCCGCGAAGCGCTCGACCGCGCGCTCGAGACGCCGCATCGCTACCAGTGCACGCTCTCGGGTCCGAAGCGTTACCTCTGGGACGATCGCCAGACCGACGAGCGCTGGCACTTCGCGCAGAAGGTCGGTCAGGTCGCCTCGGGTCCGCAGGGCGGCGGCGAGCATCGGCCCGTCTTCGGTCGCATCCTCAAGTACGTGCCCGAGGACTCGGGCGGCACGTTCCTCCGCGAGGACGGCCCGCAGACGCCCGCCGATCCCCGGTACGCGCCGCGCTCGATGATGCTCTTCGCGCTCGTCGAGATCCTCTGCCAGGCCTTCGCGCAGATCAACGGCGCGCAGTACCGCATCTTCCAGGGCAAGGAAGGCAACCCCCGTGTCCTCCGGCACCTCGTCCTCACGTATCCGTCCGCGATGCGCACCGAGGAGCGGAACATCTACGAGGCGCTCGTCCGCAACGCCGTCATCCTCGCGTCGCACGTGCTCAACATCCGCCCCGACCTGCGTCCGAACTGGAACGCGGCGAACAACGCGTTCGATCCGTTCCTCTTCGTCGACGAGGCGCTCGCGGCGCAGATGGTGTTCGTCTACCAGGAGGCGTCCGGCACGTTCAGCGGCAGCATGGAGGAGCTCATCTCCGTGTACGGCAGCACGCCGAAGGACGGCTCGCCCGGCAAATTGCGCGTCGCGTCCGTCGACATCGGCGGCGGCACGAGCGACGTGATGATCGCCGAATACGAGGACAAGCTCCCCGGCACCGGCACGTCGCTGTCGATCACGCGCCTCTTCCAGGACGGCGTCAGCATCGCCGGCGACGAGGTCTGCCGCGCGATCGTCGAGGACGTGATCTTCCCGCAGATCGTCGCGCAGCTTCCGACGCAGGCGAGCAAGGGAAAGCTCCTCCATCTCTTCGGCGAAGGTGACGCGGGTCACGGCTCGGCGTGGCGCACGCTCCGCGCGCGGCTCGTGCCGTATCTCTGGCTGCCGCTCGCGCGCTGCTACTGGGCGGTCGCCGAGGGCTTCGCGATGCCCGACAGCGCGCCCGAGAAGATGTACCTCCTCACGTACGTCTTCGAGATCTTCGGCCTGCCCGGGATCTCCGCGCAGGTGCTCGGCGAAGCGGACCGCTTCCTCGAGAGCGAGGTCCCTGGATTCCCCGGCATCGAGAACCTCTTCCTGAAGTTCGACGCACGCTAGGTCGAGCGCGCCATCGAGCGCGTGCTTCGCGAGCCACTACGCCGCTACGCCGACATCCTCGCGCAGTTCGACGTCGACCTCCTCGTCCTCGCGGGGCGAACCGCGGCGCTGCCGTGCATCAAGGATCTCTTCACGAAGGAGATGCCGGTGCCGCCGCCGCGCATCAAGTCGATGGCGCGGTATCGCGTCGGGGAGTGGTACCCGTCGAAGTGGAAGGACCAGGGTCACATCAAGGATCCGAAGTCGACGGTCACGGCGGGCGCATCGGTCCTGCACCTCGCGAGCAAGAACAAGCTCCCCGGGTTCCTGATCGACACGATCGCGCCCGCGCCCGAGAAGCCGATCTACGGCCTCTATCAAGACACCGAGCCGCACATCGCGCGCGCCAACGAGCTGTTCCGCAAGGGGAACAACAGCCAGGCGTTCGTCTATACGCACGGCATGCGGATCGGCTTCCGCAACGTCGATTCGCAGGAGATGGAGGGCTCGCCTCTGTTCGAGGTAAGGCCCGCCAACCCGGATGTCGAGGCCGCCTTGCTCGAAGATCGCGTGTCGATCACGTTCGATCTGACGCGGGACGGCAACATCCAGGTCGGGAAAGTAGCGAGCCAGAGGAACCAGTTCTCGTTCGAGGCCACCGACTTCGTTCTCTCCTTGAAAACGGCCGCGAGCGACAAATATTGGCTCGACACCGGAGTGTTCGACGTCGATCGGGCGTGAGAGGGCACCGGCGAATTCCATGAGTGATCAGGAGCGCATCAAGCAGGCCGTGCTCTCCGCGATCGAGCGGACGGAGTTTGCGCAGGTGCTCGCGGAGGCGATCGGGGAGCTGCCGGGCCAAGAGGAGAGATCGGGCACGGGCACGGGCACGGGCACGGGCACGGGCGCGACGCTGCTCCTCAACAGGATCGTTTTGGGAGACATACTCGACGACTCCATCCTCGGCGCGCGGCCGCAGGATCGGACCTTTCCGCTCCGGCTCCTCTTCTCCGAGCTCGGCACGCTGCTCGCGCACGACGGGCACGTCGGCGAGCTCGCCTTCACGCTCGCGAGCGGGCTCAACTTCTTCTTCCGTGCCGCCATGGACGGCGAAGCGAAGATGCGCGTCGGTCTCGAGGTGAGCCGGCAGCTCTACACGCTCGCCCATGACGCGAAGCTGGACGCCGAGGTGGTCGCGAAGGCCGCGCCGCTCCTCGCGACGATCATGACGTCCGAGCTCGAGCGCGTGCGCTTCGAGAGCATCGACCACACGAAAGTCTACGACTCGCAGATCCACGAGCGCACGGCCACGTCAGACATGCAAAGTGCACGTATCCTCCGGCCGGCGTCGTTTCTCTGCCGGGTCCAGGCGAACAACGCGGTGAAGGCGAAAGCACAGGTCGTCACGTGAGCAGCAGCAGCATGAATGATGGGCCGAACGCGACCTGG
>JAQBQJ010000197.1 GCA_028287065.1 Labilithrix sp.
CGCTCGGCGAGCGAGCTGCAGGAGTGGCGAGCGGCGCGGCGCAGCTGACGAACGCTCAGGCAGTTTCGCGCGGCGGGGGTTCGCGTTGGGGGCTGCCGATGCGGTCGCCTCGGCGCATGGCGCGCCACTTCACGGCGATCGGGCGCGAGGCGGCTTCGATCATTCGCTTGCGCGCTCGTGCGACGGCGATGCGCGCGGCGTCAGGGGTTCGCTCGACATGAAACGGATCACGACGCTCCGACATTCCTCTACCTCCTTGTTGAAGGAGCCGGACGGCTGTCGAGATCGACCGTTAATCACGCCAGATCGCGTGTCAACCCCGCGACCACGCGTCTCGTCCCGCGCGAGGCGCGTACAAAAAATCGGCGCTTCGTGCGCGGCTCGAGGGGAGAGGCCCTCCCGGAGGCCACTCCATGGGGTGTGCATGGGGTCCGGCCAACCCCGCGGAATCGAGCGTCTTTTTTTTTGCGAACGGGGACGCATCAATCGGCCCCCGCAAAGGGTCGCTCTTGCTCAGCCCGTGACTTTGGCGAGATACGTCGCCAGCTTCGGCACCGTCGGGCCCGACAGGTCGAACGCGCTCGCGTCGCTGATGCCGAGGCCGCCGGCCGCGATCGCCGCCTTGATCATCGGGTTCGCGAACGGCTTCGTCTTCATCACCGTCTCGTACGCGGGGCTCAGCGTCTGGAGCACGCTGATGCCGGCGACGTCCGCCGCGATGCGATCGGTGCTCACGATGAAGACCTGCGGCTTGCCCGTGATGCCGCCCTTCCACGTCGACGGCGCGCCCTGCGGCTTGTCGTTCATCGTGGGGCCGCCGGAGATCACTGCCTCCCAGCCGTCCGCGACGACGAGCGACGGCGTGAAGCCCTTGTTGATTTGCGCGACCTGGTTGAACAGGATCGCGGTGTCGTGGTTCTTGAGGTTTCCGTCGCGCGCGCGGTCCTCGGCGTGCACGAGGCCGAGCGCGATCTTCAGCGACATCGTCACGTTCGCGATGAAGTGCGTCTTCACGCACGACAGGATGATGTGGTGATCGGCGGTCGTGACGGCGGTGGGCAGACGGATGGTGCCCTTCCAGTCCTTCGTCGAGCCGGCGGGCAGCGCCATCCACTCGATCGCCGCGTCGTCCTCGTCGAACACGATCGCCTTCGTGCCGAGCTTCTTCGCGGCGCCGGTGATGCCGTTCGCGACGAGGTTCGATGCTGTGCCCGTGTCGCCGAAGAAGGAGCGGTCGCCGATGCGGATGTCGGTGACGCCGATGTCCTTGAGCATCCCGCCGATGGCGAGGATGGTCTCGGGCGACGTCGAGTACGGATACACGTCGCCGGAGTTGCTGTTGACGCGCAGGTAGACCGACTGGCCCGGCTTGATCATGCCGAGGCCGATCGTCTCGGCGAGCGCGGCCTGGAGCGCCTTGTTGCGATCGGTCTCGTCGTAGCCCATGCCGACGAGGTGCTTCGGCGTCGCGGGCGGCGCGTTCGGATCGGTGCCGTCGCCGGGCGCGGTGCCGGTGGGCGCGGGGGCAGGAGTGCCGTCCACGACCTTCGTCTCGTTCGTGCAGCCCGCGAGCCCGGCGGCGCCGAGCCACGTACCGACCGTCGCGAGCATGACCGACTGCACCATCTGACGACGCGTGAGCTCCTTCGCGACGAACTCCTCGGTGAGCGACGTGGACTCGACGGTGCGGCCGCCCGATTTGCGCGAGGTCTTGATGTGCATGAGGGGCGGACACTAGCACCGAAAACTCTCGAGGCACGCGACAGTCTCTTACATGTATGGCATCACGAAATCGCACGCTTTTTCCCCGCCGGAACCAAGGACCGACGCCGGAACTAAGGACGGGAGGCGGGAGGGAAATCGAACTAAGGACGGGAGGGTGATGATCCAGGCGTTCGCGCAGAAGAGGGCGGGGGAGAGGCTCGAGGCGATCGCGATCCAGGAGGGCGCCGCGCCCGAGGGGTACGACGTCGACGTCGACGTCGTGAGCTGCTCGGTCTGTCATAGCGACGTGCACTTGCTCGACGGCGATTGGGGCGACGTCGCGCGCCCGCTCGTGCCCGGGCACGAGATCGTCGGACGCGTCGCACGCGCCGGCGACGCGGCCGGCCTCGCGATCGGAGCGATGGTCGGGATCGGGTGGCAGTGCGGATCGTGCGGGGTTTGCGTCCCGTGCCGCTCGCAGCGCGAGCACCTGTGCACCGGCGGCAAGGTGCGGACGTGCATGGGGCGGCAGGGAGGCTTCGCGACACGCGTTCGCGCCGATGCGCGCTTCTGCTTCGAGCTGCCGGAGCCGCTCGATCTCGCGAGCGCCGCGCCGCTGCTCTGCGCCGGGCTCACAGTGTTCTCTCCTCTCGAACGCCTCGGCGCGAAGGCCGGCATGCGCGTCGGCGTGGTCGGGATCGGCGGGCTCGGTCATCTCGCCGTGCGGTTCGCGCGCGCGCTCGGCGCCGAGGTCGTCGCGTTCGATCCCGATGCGACGAAGCGCGACCTCGTGCTCGGCCTCGGCGCGTCGGAGCTCGTCGACGCGCGCGGACCGCTGCCCGCGGGCGCGGTCGACCTGCTCCTCGTCACCACGCACGCGTCGCTCGCGTGGGACGACTGGTTCCGAGTGCTCGATCTCGAGGGGACGCTCTGCCTCGTCGGCGTGCCCGGCGCACCGCTCGGCTTCTCTGCCGATCCGCTGATGGACGAGCAGAAGAAGATCACCGGCAGCGTCATCGGCAGCCCGGCGACGATGAGGCGCATGCTCGCCCTCGCCGCCGCGGAGGGGATCGCGCCGATCGTCGAGCACATGCCGCTCGCACGCGCGAACGACGCCGTCGACCGCGTCCGTTCGGGCGCTGCGCGCATGCGCGTCGTCCTCGACGTGAGTTGATCGACCGTGCGACCATCCTGACCCGGCGCATCGCCATGCGAACGTCGACGAGCTGCGTCTCGCGCTCGTGGCGTTCCTCGAGCATCGGGCGTCGATCGCGCTCGCGGCCGACGCGAAGACGAAGCTCGCCGAGCTCGAGCTCGCGTGCGTCGAGGCGCGCGACAAGACGCGCGCGCAGGAGGAGCGCGGTCAGCAGCGCTATCACCTCTTCGGCGAGTGTCGCTTCGGCTTCCGCGAGGCGCTGCGTGCGTGGCCCGACAACGCGTCGGCGCACGACGGCCTGCGTCGTGCCGTGGTGCTGATGGCGGAGCTCGAGCTGTCGCAAGGCGACCCACGCGCCGCGGAGCTGCTCGTGCTCGAGCTCGAAGATGCGCCCAAAGACCTCGCCGAGCGCGTGACCAAGGCGCGTCGTGCGCGCGACGAGAAGCAGCGCCGCCTCGCGTCGATGGCGCGCGATCTCGACCCGGCGATCGGGCGTCGCGTGCGGATGCGCGTGAGCGCGGCCCGCGGCGTGCTC
>JAQBQJ010000252.1 GCA_028287065.1 Labilithrix sp.
GCCGGCTACGTCGGCGAGGACGTCGAGAACATCATCGTCCAGCTCCTGCAGAACGCCGACCACGACGTCGAGCGCGCGCAGCGCGGCATCGTCTACATCGACGAGATCGACAAGATCAGCCGCAAGAGCGACAACCCGAGCATCACCCGCGACGTCTCGGGCGAGGGCGTGCAGCAGGCCCTCCTCAAGATCATCGAAGGCACGATCGCGAACGTCCCGCCGAAGGGTGGCCGCAAGCACCCGCAGCAGGACTTCCTGCAGGTCGACACGCAGAACATCCTCTTCATCTGCGGTGGCGCGTTCGTCGGTCTCGACATGATCGTCCAGCGCCGCATCGGCCAGCAGACGCTCGGGTTCGGCGCCGAGATCAAGTCGAAGAAGGACTACAAGCTCGGCGAGCTTCTCCAGCAGGTCCAGCCCGAGGACCTCCTGAAGTTCGGTCTCATCCCCGAGTTCATCGGACGTCTGCCCGTCATCGCCACGCTCCACGAGCTCAACGAGGACGCGCTCATCGACATCCTCACGAAGCCGAAGAACGCGCTCGTGAAGCAGTTCCAGAAGCTCTTCGACATGGACGGCGTGAAGCTGAAGTTCAGCAAGACCGCCCTCTCCGCGGTCGCGAAGGAAGCCCTCATCCGCAACGCGGGTGCCCGTGGTCTCCGCGCCATCCTCGAGCACGCGATGCTCGACATCATGTACGACGTGCCCTCCCGCTCCGGCATCAAGGAGGTCGTGATCAACGAGGAAGTGATCACGAAGGGCGAGGCGCCTCTCATCGTCTACACGAAGGAAGCCGAGCTCGCGTGAATCTCCCGATCGTCGCGTGACGTCGGAACGCTTCGTCACGATCGCCGACGTTCCGCTGCAGGGCGACGTCGATGTCGAGACTACGCTCGCGAGCATCCCCGCCGACTTCACGACGAAGGGCATGTTCTTCAACCGCTACGTCGCCGCGCTCGGTGCCGAGTGGGAGGAGCTGTTGCCGTCGCTCAGCGACCCCGCGAAGCACGGTCGCTATCACGCGTTCGAGAGCTATTCGCTGCGCGACTACGTGCGCGTCTTCGATCGCGTCGCGCGCGCACGGTTTCCCGGCTCGACCCGCGAGGCGTTCCGCCTCCTCGCGCGCGGCGAGATCGAGGTCTTCTCCGAGTCGACGCTCGGCAAGGTCGCCTTCGCGCTCGTTCGCGAACCGGGCGCGCTGCTCCTGCGCTTCCCGGATCTCTTCAAGATGGTGACGCGCGCGTCCGAGTGCAGCGCGAAGCGCCTCGGCGCTCGCCGCGTCGCCGTCACGTACCCGCGCTATCACGGCGCTGCCGAGCAGGCTCTCGGTCTCGTCGAAGGGCTCGTGCAGACCTTCGACGAAGAGCCGCGCGTCGACGTCACGATCGATCCCGATCGACGCATCGTGTTCGACGTCACCTGGTAGGTGGACGGTTCGGGCGCTATCGATCCGGTCGGCTCGGCGCAGGCGAGCCATGCCGCGCGACGACGAGGTCGAACGAGCCGGGCACGACCGTCGTCTTCGCGAAGCCGAGCGCCGACAGCTCCCGGAGGTAGAAGTCGACGTCGCGCAAGCGGCTCTCACACGCGTCGACGCCCATGAGGAAGTACGTCCAGAAGAACTGCACCGCGAGACGCTCGCGCGTACGGAACTCCTCGCAGAGGACCAACGTGCCGCCAGGCGCGAGCGCGCGGGCGCCCTTCGCGAGGAGCTCGCGCGCGGCGCGCTCGTCCCAATCGTGCAGGACGCGGACGAACGACACGACGTCGTAGCCGCCGGGCAGCTCGTCGGCGAAGAAATCGCCGGGGACGAGACGCAGCCGCGCAGCATGCGGCGATGCCCGAGCACGCTCGGCGACGAGGTCCCCGGTGCTCGGCAGGTTGAACACGTCGGCGGTCACACCGGCGACGGCGTCGAGGACGCCCAGCGCGAGCGTGCCGTCGCCGCCGCCGACGTCGAGCCATCGACACGGCCGATCCGCTTCGAAGATCTGCGCGTGAGCCGCCAGGAAGCTCTCCAGGATCGGCGCACACCCGGCCGCCATGCTCCCCTCGAAGCTCCGGACTTGCTCGGGCGTCTTCGGTGGCCAATCGAAGCTGTCGATGGAACGCTCGGCACGCAGCACGGCCGGGAGCTGGCCGTGGATGGCGCGCCAGTCGTAGCGATCGCGATCGCGCTCGATCGACGTCGGGCCCAGGACGGCGCTCGCCGCTTCGGTGAGCGGCTCCGACGATCGGTAGCTCGCATCCAGGCGCTCGTCCGACGTTTGCCGGCGCTCGACGAGGCCCATGCTCTCGAGACAATCGAGGAACTTGTACATCCGGTTCGGCTTCGCGCCCGTCCGCGCGCAGACCTCGCGCAGCGTCACCGGTCCGGCGTCGAGCGCTTGCAGGATCCCGAGGTCGAGCGCGGTCGTGACGACGTCGAGGCCCTTGCTCGCGTTGAAGAGCAGACTGAGCAGCGAACGGGCGGTCACGATCGAGCCTCGACGCGACCGACGACGGCGACGAGCGCGTCCATGAATCGCTCGATCTCGTCGTCCGTGTTGTAGAAATGCGGCGCGATCCGCGCGCCTTCGCGATGACTGCAGACGAAGCCGTCCCTGCCCAGCGCCGCCACCACCTCCGCGCCACGCGGCAGCGCGAGGTTCACGACGCCGCCGCGAGCGTGCGCGTCGCGTGGGGTCGCGACGGTGATGCCGGCAGCATCGGCGCGCTCGATGATGCGCGTGGTGCGCGCGACGGACAGCTCCCGCGCTCTCTCGACGCCGACGGCGCGGACGATGCGCAATCCCTCGCGCGACGTGAGCGAGGGAAGGGGGGCCGGCGTCCCTGCGTTCATGCGGCGCGCGTCGTCGGCGAACCCCTGCGCGCGCGCGAACGAGAGCGGGTCGCGAGCCGCCATCCAGCCGGTCGCCGCGGGCTCCAGGCGCCGGACGAGCGCGGGCCGCACGTAACAGAACGCGCTGTCGATGGCTCCGCACAGCCACTTGTGCGAGCCGCCCAGCACGACGTCGACGTCGAGCGCGTTCACGTCGAACGGAACGACGCCGAGGCTCTGGTAAGCGTCGACGACGACGAGCGCGCCCATCGTCCTCGCGCGCCGGACGATGGGCCCGAGATCGGTGAGCGCGCTCGTCGCGAACGTCGCGTGCGAGACGATGACGACGTGCGTGCGCTCGTCGATGGTCTCCGCGATCGCCTCTGCGTCGATCGCGATTCCGTCCTCGGAGCGGACCACGAACGGCTCGCAGCCGTAGCGCCGGAACGCGCCGAGAATGAGCTCGACGTTCGGGAACTCGAGGTCGCTCGTCACGACACGCGGTCGTTCGCGATAGTCGAAGCACGAGAGAAGGCGTCCGAGGAGGCTCGAGACGCTCGTGTCGAGCGTGATGCTGCCGGGCGGAGCGCCGATCAGCGCGGCGACCTCGTCGGCGTGATCGCGCATCGACCCGAGGAAGCCTTCCCACGCGTCGTCGCGCCAGCGCGCCACGACGTCGTAGTAGCGCTCCGCGGCATGACGAGCCGCTCGCGGGAACGCGCCGGTCGAGTTGCTGTTCAGATACACGCACGACGACAGGAGCGGGAACTCGGCGCGTGCCGCCTCGGGCGTCACGGCTCCGGTACCGCGTCCGGCGCCGAGGGCCGATCGGTCACGCGCGGCGGCGGCGCCCGCTCCGTCGAGCGCGGCGCAGCTGCCGGAGGCGCGACCGCCGTCTCGCCGCCGGCGCTCGGCCGCGGCGCGCCCGGGGCATGACCGCCGTCGCGCTCCCAGCTCTGCGTCAGCTCGACGCGTACGTCCCAGAGCTTCGCGAAGAGCGGCTTCGTCATGCGCGGCGCGAGGGCCTGGGTCGGGAAGCCGTCGAGCGCGCGGACCTTGCGATGAACGCCGATGGTCCGGCGGACGAGCATGAAGTGCGCGACGAGCCAGGCCTGGAAGGCCTCGTCCCAATCGACGAAGAGCTCGGCGACGCGCTTGAGGCCGTCGCGCATCTCGTCTCTCGTTTCGCCGCCGCGATAGAGGTCGAGGAGCGCGAGGCCGGAACGCTCGACGAGCGCGTCGAACGCGTGCTCCGCGGCATCGGCGGCGATGAGCACGCGGTTGTAGCCAGGCGACTCGAGACCGCTCCCGTTCCCCAGGTTGCGGCGGATCTCCTGGAACGTGTCCGGCGTGAGCGTCTGCAGGATCCGTATCTCGTTGGCGAGACACTGCTGGATGACGACGATGCGATCGAGGAGGCCGCACGCCTCGTGGATGCGCCGGTCGTCGAGCGCGTCGATGACGGAGATCACCTCGAAGGCGATCTCCTTCAGCCACAGCTCCTGCGATTGATGCATGACCTGGAACAGGTGCTCGTCGGGGACCGTGAGCTCGGTCGAGCACGTCTGCAGCGCGTAGAGCGCGTTGGTCTTCAGATAGACCTCGTAGTCGAGGACGCCGGTGCCGACCTCCTTGCCGAGCGCGCGGTTGAAGATGGGTTGCTCGAGGGCCGCGCGGAGATTCCCCGCGCGTTTGTCGTCGTCTTTGGTGTTCATCGTTCCTCCCGCACACCGCGCGCGACGCGACGGCACGACGCTGACCATGGCCCGCCGCGGAGCGGGATCGCAACGCGGCAAATCGGCGAGGGTGTGCGCAAACGGTCGTCTCTCTCCGAGGCCTGTTCGGAGGCGGCTCCGATTCGCGAGCACTATCCGGCAGTTGCAAGGTGCGACATTGCGTCGCTCCCCCGCAGGCCATCCTCCCCAGGAGGGATGTGCAGCCGGGAGCCGGGCTGGGACCATGCAGTCGGATCGCAGCAGTACGCGCGGCGCTCTATCTCGACGCGGATGGACCAACCGTCGTCGGCAGCCCGCCAAAGCCCCGAGAAGTAATGCGTTCGCAAGCCAGCCGAGGGAGAAGCGACATGTTCGAGCGGTCCGAGGAAGGTCGACGCGTGCTCGTGCTCGACGACAACGACGCGCGACGAGCTGCGACATGCTCGCTGCTCGAGCGTGGCGGCTACCCGACGATCGGCGCGCCGCACATCCGCGTCCTTGCGCCGTATCTCGAGGATCCGCTGCCGACCGTTCTCCTGTTCGACGTCTCGGTGCCGAGAACGTGGCGCGAGATCCTCGACGACCATCGCGCGCTCCGCGCGATCGTCAACGACCGCTGTCCGATCGTCCTCTACGGCGACCGCCCGAGCACGGAGCTCACGGAGCTCGAATGGGCCTGTCGCGCGACGGCGCACATCCCGCGGCATCCGCAGGGCAAGTTCGTGCTCTCGCTGCTGAGGCGACTGCTGCCGCCCGCGGAGGCGCCGTCGTCGCGGACGACGCGACCGCCTTCGCGCGAAGCGGTCGAGATGGGACCGCGACCGAAGCTGCTCCTGATCGACGACAGCGAGATCACGCTGGAGCTGATGCAGAGCCTGCTCTCGTCGCGCGGCTTCGATCTGCGCCTCGCCGTGGCGCTCGGTGAGGTGCGATCGATCGTCGCGAACTGGTCGCCGCACGTGATCGTCGCCGACGTGAAACGACCCGACATGCGCGGCGACGAGCTCTGCGCGCGGCTGAAGGGATCGGTGAAGGGCGCCAGCGTGCTGGTCTTGCTCTGCTCCAGCATGCCCGACGCGGATCTCGCCGAGCTCGCGCGCAGCTCGAATGCCGACGGTCACGTCTCGAAGAGCCACGGCCTCGAGCGCTTCGTCGTCCAGCTCGAACAGGTGACCCGGCGACTGCTCGCCGAGATGCCTCCCCCCTCTTCCCACCGCATGACGGAGTCCCCGTGACAGAAATTCCGAGGGGCCGAACCGGCGTGCTGCGCGCCGAGATCTCGTTCGGGGACGTCGAGGAGGTGGCTTGCGCGATCGAGCTCACCGACGAGTCGGTCTTCGTGATCAGCGACCTGCTGCCGACGGTCGGTACCGGCGTCGATCTGAAGCTCTCGTTTCCGCACGCCATCGAGGCGGTCGCGATCCGCGCGTCGGTGGCGCAGGTCCGCATCGGCAGCGGGCCCGGCACTCCCACCGGCTTCGTCGCGAGCTTCGACGGGGCCTCCGAGGAGCAGCGCGAGAAGATCCGTCACGTCGTGCAGCGCCTCGTCGCCTCGACGACGACCGGCACGCCGAAGCGCGACCTTCGCGTTCTCCTCGTCGAGGACAACCGCCTGGTGAGCGACATGTTCGAGTACGCCCTCCAGAAGTACTTCGTCTCGCGAGGCAATCGCGTGCTCCTCGAGCACGCCGGCGACGTTCCGACCGCTTGGATCAAGCTCCGCGCCGATCATTTCGATCTCGTGATCGTCGACTACTTCCTGCCGGACGAGGACGGTGCGTCCCTCATCGAGCGATTGCGCGGCGATCCACGACTGGCGGCGACGTCGGTGGTGGCCATCAGCATCGGCGGCAGCGACGTGCGCCGCGCGAGCCTCTCGGCGGGCGCCGATCTCTTCTTGCACAAGCCGATCGTCCTCCGCGACCTGTTCCACACGCTCGAGTTCCTGACGCACGAGGAGGCGCACGATGCCGGCGCGGCCTAGGGTCCTCGTCATCGACGACAGCCCGCTCGTGCTCGAGGTGACGCGCTTCGCGCTCGAGTCCGCCGGATTCGAGGTCGACGTCGCGGCGGACGTGTCTTCGTTCGAAGCGAAGCGAAGCGCCAACGCGCCGGACGTCATCGTCGTCGATGTGCAGATGCCCGAGGCGTTCGGCGACGACCTCGCGGCGACGCTCCGCGGCGCCTACGGCGTGCAGGTCCCGATCCTGCTGCTCTCGACGTTGCCCGACGCGGAGCTCGCGAGCCGCGCGATCGCCGCCGAGGCATGGGGGTACGTCTCGAAGCGCGACGGGCTCGGCTCTCTCGTCTCCTCGATCCGCCAGGCCCTGCGTACGGAGGTGGCCCGGTGACGATGGAGGACGTCAAACGGAAGTTTCTCCCTCGCTTCGCCGCGCTCGCGAAGGAGCGCATCCACCATGGCCTCACGGTCGCGGCGGCCGTGGAGGGCGACAACGCACTCGATCTCGCGCGGGAGCTCCACTCGATGGCCGGCGAGGCGGGGCTGCTCGGTCTCGGCGACCTCCTCGCGCTCGCGCGCAACGCGGAGGTCGCCGCCCTGCAGCTCCATGCCGCGCGTGTGCCGTCGAAGCGCACTGCGCTCGAGCAAGCGTTGCTCGAGCTCGAACGCGCCGTCGCCGTGGTCGCGCGCGAGGCCGCCGGCACCGACGGCGAAGCTCAGATTCCGTCTCAACCCTCGAAGCGAGAGAGGTGACCATGTCGAAGGATCGTCAACGCAAGAAATCGAAGCCCATGCTCGTCGGAGCCGTCCTCCTGGCCGCGGCCGTCGCCGCGTGCACCGGGGACGACGGGCCACCACCAGCGACCGCCGACGACGGCATCGTCACGAAGCGGAGTGCCGCCGCGCTCGCGACGGACGCCGTCGGACTGGCGGTCGAGATCGACAACGGCACTCCCGTCCCGCTGCGCGTCATCGGCGGGCAGCGTTTCTATCTGAACCAGATCGACATCCGCGCAGCGATCGCTTCGACGAAGGACGAGGGCGTGTCCGGCCTCTCGCGCCAGGGCGATTTCAGCGACCTCGCGTGGGGAGGCACGCGGTTCGTCGACCAGCAGTTCCTCCTCACGCCGAACGCGGACGGCACCCTCACGCGGCAGCGGTTCTTCCGCGACGCCGCGTGGATGGCGGAGCGCAGCGCCTTCACCCTGCAGCAGCGCTCGTCGACGGGCGCGCCCATCGGGCCGGCGCTGACGTACGAGGCGGGCCTCGACACGCATCGCGAAGGATCGGACGACTTCTTCGACCGGCGCCTGCGTGCGATCCAGTGGACCTTCGATTGTCCGAGCACCAGCAGCTGCGCCGGGGCCCGGAATTTCCAGGAGGAGGCGCTCGTCGAGCTCCGGATCGCGATGCATCCGGAGCGCACCTTCGTGCTCAGCCCGCAGACCGCGTCACTCGAGCTCTCCTGGTCGAGCGGCGGGGCGCACTCCTATCGCATACCGGTCACGCACGTCGCCTCGCCGGAGTGGGGCTACGGCTTCTCGATCGATCTCACGGCGACGACGCCGCCGCGCGCGGACGGCACGTACGCGCCCGGCAGCGACATCGGGTATCGCATCACGCTTCGCGACGGCGCCGGCAAGCGCCTGCACCCCGAGGGGTCGCTGCCCACGTACAACGAGGTCGTCTTCGGTACGAACGAGCCGGGCATCCAGTACTACCGCGCGTTCTTCGATCCGACGACGACGTACTACCGCCGCAAGCACCGCGAGCGAATGCTCATGAGCCAGATCATCGGCCCCGCGCAGGATATCCAGGCGGTGCGAAGCATCATCGACATCGAGGCGTTCCTCGGGCCTGACGACGTCCAGACGACGGGCACTCGATCGCGCGACGGCGTCTACGCGCAGTTCCGCACCATCCCGACCTCGCACGATCTCTTCGGCGGCAACTGGGACGCGCCCGTCGCCGACACCTGGAGCTACCACCTGCCGGACGACGCGAAGCCCGGCACCTATCTCGTCACGGTGAAGGGTCGGAGGACCTATCTCGGCGAGGACGTCCCTTACTCGCGCACGGTCGAGATCCAGGTCGGCACGCGCGCTCACACCGAGGCCACGCTCGGCACCGGACCGTGCAACAGCTGCCACAGCGGGCCGTCCGCGCTCGGCAAGGTCCTCCACGCCAACGACAACCGCGCGGCCTGCGCGTCGTGTCACGTCCCGCTCGGCTTCGAGCTCGAGGGACCCGTCTTCGTCCGCACGCACTTCATCCACTCGCGATCGAAGCGCGTCGACGCTCCGGTCACCAAGTGCTCCACCTGTCACCTGACCGAAGCGAGCACGCAGCGCACGAGCAAGGCCGCGTGCCTGTCGTGTCACAAGTCCTATCCGCAGTCCCACGTCCGAGAGTTCGGCCCCGTCGAGAGCATGTATGTCGGCGGCGGTCGCGAGTCGTTCGATTCGTGCACGTCCAGCTGTCACACGAGCCATCCCGGCAGCGGACTGCACTGATTTTTCCCACGTACACCTAGAGGAGTGTCTCGATGCCCAGTGTCCAGCTCGTCACCGCACGTACCGGAAAGGCCGGCGCCGAAGAGGCGGCGGAGGATTTGTGTCAGCAGCTCGGGTCCGTCTCGCCGAAGCTGCTCACGCTCTTCGCTTCGCGCGACCGCGATCACGCGGCGTTGAACCGTGCGGTGCGAGCTCGACTACCGGGCGTCCGGCTCATCGGCTCGACGACCGGCGGCGAGATCGATCGCGAGGGCATCCACCGAGGGACGGCCGTCCTCGGTGCGCTCTCGGGAGATCTCGAGGTCGGCATCGGCCTCGGCAAGAACCTCGCGCAGAGCCCGGTCGAGGCCGGGGAGACCGCCATCACGCGCGCGTGCGAGGAGCTCGGCGTACGCGCAGACGCCATCGCGACGAAGCGCTATGTCGCGCTCGTCATCGACGACGCGTTTCGTTACAAGAAAGAGGAGCTGCTCCTCGGGGTGATGGCGAAGAACCAGGGGCTCGTCGCCGTCGGCGGCGGCGCGTCCGACCACGAGACCGACCCGTCGAAGCAGTCGTCGCTGCTGCACGTCGACGGCGAGGTCGTGACCGATGCGGCGATCGTCACGCTCTTCAAGACCGATGCGCCGTGGGGAGCGCTACGGTCGCACTGGTACCATCCGACGGGTCGCACGTTGCGCCTCACGAAGGTCGACGTCGCGACGAACCGCGCCATCGAGATCGACGGAAAACCCGCGGCGAAGCGGTACGCGGAGATGCTCGGCGTGGGCGTCGGCGATCTCGAGTTCGGCAGGCCCAACGGCTTCGCGGTCATGCCCACGGCGCTGCGCGTGGGACGCGAGTACTTCATTCGCGCGCCGTGGAAGCCGCTCGACGACGGGTCGATCCTGTTCGCGAACATGCTCGAGGAGGGCTGCGAGCTCGAGCTCGTGAAGATGGGAGACCCCGTCGGCGATACCAAGCGCTTCTTCGAGACGGAGGTGCCGCACCGCGTGACGAACGCGCAAGCCGCCATCCTCTTCCACTGCAGCGGTCGCTACTGGTACGCGCAGGGGACCGATGCGGTCGGCGCGCTCTCGCGCACGTTCGCGGCCGCACCCCCTTGCGTGGGGCTCAACGTTCACTTCGAGATCTACTGCGGGTTCCATATCAACACGACGCTCACGTCGCTCGTGTTCGGGAGGTCGGAATGAGCGCTTCGCTCGAGCGCCGCGTCGACGAGCTGCAGGCGGAGAACGCCCGCCTCCGCAAGGAGCTCGACGCGAAGACCATCGCCGCGGCGAAGGCCCTGGCGAGCTTCCAGCAGCGCTCGCTGCTGATGGAGATCACGCGCCAGCAGAACGAGGACCTCGATCGCCTCGCCGGCGAGCTCGCGCGCGCGAAGAAGCTCGAGGAGATCCGCGGCCAGGAGATCGAAGCGTCCGCGCGCCTCAAGAGCGAGTTCCTCGCGAACTTCTCGCACGAGATCCGGACGCCGCTGAACGGCATCCTCGGCTACTGCGATCTCGTCTTGCGCGAAGAAGGGCAGCGCCTGACGCCGCACGGGCGCCGTGACCTCAACGTCATCAAGATGAACGCGCGCACGCTGCTCGCGCTCATCAACGACATCCTCGATCTCTCGAAGATCGAGGCCGGTCGTGTGGAGATCGTGAACGAGCACGTCGACATGGAGTCGCTCGTCGAGGAGTGCGCCTCCACCGTGCGGGAGACGCTGCGCGGTAAGCAGGTCGAGCTACGCACGTTCGTCGACGCGGGCGCGAAGGACGTCTTCACCGATGCGCTGAAGCTGAAGCAGGTGCTCCTCAACTTGCTCTCGAACGCCACGAAGTTCACCGACACGGGCGAGGTGGTTCTGACCGCGACGGCCAAGGGCCCCGCGCTCGTCATCGTGGTCGAGGACACCGGCAGCGGCATCCCCTCCGATCAGCTCCCGCACATCTTCGAGAAGTTCCGCCAGGTCGACGGCTCACCGAGCCGGCGCGTCGGAGGCACGGGCCTTGGCCTCGCCATCGTGCGCGAGGTGTCGAAGCTGCTCGGCGGATCCGTCGAAGTGACGAGCTCGCTGGGGCGCGGCTCGGCGTTCACCGTCGTGCTCTCGCGCGCCATCGATCGCGGTCGAGAGACGCGCGGCACTGGAGTCACGAAGATCGAATACTCGCCGGAGGCAAACCGCGAGACGACCGTGCTCATCATCGACGACGACGTGATGATCCATCAGCTCCTGCGCAGTCGCCTCGAAGAGGACGGCTTCAAGGTGTACAGCGCGAGCGACGGCATCGAAGGTCTCACCGCGGCGCGCGAGCTGAGGCCGTCGGTCATCTTGCTCGACATCCACCTGCCGAAGCTCGACGGATGGGGCGTGCTCGCGCGCCTCAAGGGCGAGCCCGGCTTGGCAGGCATCCCCGTCATCATGCTCTCCGTGGAAGAGCAGCGCGGTCGCGCCTTCTCGTTCGGCGCGTGCGAGTACCTCGTCAAGCCGATCGAGCCGGATCGGCTCGTCGACGTGGTGCGCAAGTCGATCGAGCCCACGATGGGCGACGTGCTCATCGTCGACGACGATGCCGACACGCGCGACATCGTCTCGCGCAACCTGCGTAGAGCAGGTTTCACCACCATCGAGGCGGCGAACGGCGAGGAGGCGCTGCTCAAGGCGCGCGTCGTCAACCCAGCCATGGTCATCCTCGACCTGCTCATGCCCAACGTGGACGGCTTCGAGGTGCTGCGAACTTTACGCGCAGAGGGCAACAAGGTGCCGATCGTCGTGCTCACCGGCAAGGACTTGACCGACGGCGAGCAGAACGTCCTTCGCGAAGGCCTCGCGCGCGTCTTTCGCAAGGACGGCGTCGCCGTCGAGGAGGTGGTGAAGGAGGCACGCCAGCTCGTCGCCGCGCGTCGCGTCATCGAGACGACGGCCATGTCGAGGATCCTCTATGTCGAGGATGCACCACAGAACCGCGACATCGTGCGACGATACCTCTCGGGTGATTTCGAGATCATCGAAGCCGAGGACGGAGAGGAAGGGCTCGATCGCGCGTCGCGCGAGCTCCCGGACCTCGTGCTCATGGATCTGTCCCTCCCGCGGATGGACGGATGGGAGACGACGCGTCGCATGAAGGCGAACCCGGCGCTCCGGCACATCCCCGTCATCGCGGTCACCGCGCACGCCGGCCAGGACGAGCGCACTCGCGCGCGCGAAGCCGGTTGCATCGAGTACCTGACGAAGCCGCTCGAGCGGGACGTGCTCATCGCCACGATCCGGCGACATCTGTCATCCAACGATAAGGACCGCGCCGACAAGGCGCGGAGCGAGAGGCGATGACCGAGGTGGATCTCCGGCTACTCGTCGTCGACGACGACCCCATGCAGCTCGAGCTGGTACAGCGATCGCTCGGTCACGAAGGCTTCGTCGTGGAGACGGCGTCGAGCGCCGACGGCGCCGCTGCCGCCGTGGCGCGCTTCCTGCCCGACTTCGTCCTCGTGGACGTCAACATGCCGGGAACGACCCCGAACGACGTCTGCAAATTCGTGCGCGCGGGGAGCCGCGCACGGGTGGTGCTGTTCTCCGCGGCCGATGGATCGCAGCTGAAGACCCTGGCCGCGCGCGTCGGAGCCGACGGATGGCTCTCGAAGAGCGCGGCACTTCCGGAGATCGCGCGCCAGCTCCGCGAGATGCATGCGCGTCTCTCGGACGAGGTGAAGACGTCATGACGGCGAGCGGTCTCCGCACGCGCGTGCCCTACGGCAAGCTCCTCGTCGTCGAGGACGACGCGGCGGTGTTCCGATGTCTCGAGCGGATCGTCTCGAGATACCGTCCGGTGAAGCACGCCTCGTCGTTCGCGCAGGCGGTCGCGGAGCTGAAGGGACGCACCCGGTTCTGCGGCTTCATCTTCGATCAGTCGCTCACCGACCGGAGCGACGGTGGAACCGAGCTGCTGTCGATGGTCCTTCGCGAGCACGCCACGGTACCGGTCGCGCTCATCACCGGCAGCATCGAGCCGGCGATCGTCAACCGCGTGGCCTCGCTCGGTGCCGTCATCCTGTCGAAGCCGGTCGACGAGCGAGCGCTAGCGCCGTTCCTGCAGCGCGTCATCGCGCGCGAGCACGGCTTCGCGAAGGACTTCACGGAGCGGCTCGATGCCGTGACCCGCGATTTCCGTTTCTCGCCTCGTGAGCACGAGATCTGTGCGTGGTTCATCGCCGGTGGAACACGCGAAGGTTTCCTTGCCTTCAGCGGTATGGCCGATGCGACGTTCAAGACGCACGTGAAGCACATTCTCGCGAAGACCTCTTCGTCGAGCCTGGCGGAGGCCGTGAGCCTGGCGCTCCGTCGCGTCGTCGTGCGAGGCTCCCGCAGCGAGCCGCCCTCCGCCCTCGTGCTCCCCACCACGCCGCGCAGCGCCGGGAAGGGGGGGGCCGAAGACTGAGATGGCGGCGGTGCTGTCCAGCTAAGTGCGGCGAACTCCGGTCGAGCGAGCGGACCACGCAAACTACCGGGAATATTCGCCTCGGACGAGGTTGGTAGAACGCGTGTTTTCGGGGTAAAACCCTACGCAATGTTCTTCAAGAGCGACGACGGCAAGCCTGGACGCGATGTGAAGAGGCGCAGCGTCCCCCTCCTTCCGCTGAGGGACATCATCGTGTTCCCGCACATGGTCAGCCAGCTGTTCGTCGGTCGCGAGCGATCGATCAACGCACTCGATGCGGCGATGGCGCGCGACAAGGACATCTTCCTCGCCGCTCAGAAGAACGCGAAGACGAACGAGCCCACGCCCGACGACATCTTCCAGGTCGGCACGCTCGGCACGATCATGCAGCTGCTTCGCCTTCCGGACGGCACCGTGAAGGTGCTCGTCGAAGGAAAGAAGCGCGCCAAGATCAAGAAGTTCCCCCAGACCGAAGAGTACTTCCTCGTCGAAGTCGAAGAGGTGAACGAGCAGAGCGCGAAGGGTGTCGAGGTCGAGGCCTTGATGCGCAGCGTGCAGGCCGCCTTCGAGATGTACGTGAAGTTGAACAAGAAGGTTCAACCCGAAGTCTTGATGAGCGCGCAGACCATCGACGATGCGGCGCGTCTCTCCGACACGATCGTCGCGAACCTTCCGACCATCAAGCTCACCGATCGCCAGGCTCTCCTCGAGATGGAGGATGCGGTGAAGCGGCTCGAGCGCCTCCACGAATTGATGCAGGCCGAGATCGAGATTCTCCAGGTGGAGAAGAAGATCCGATCGCGCGTCAAGAAGCAGATGG
>JAQBQJ010000287.1 GCA_028287065.1 Labilithrix sp.
AGCGCGTGCTTGTCGGCGAGCTCGTCGAGCACCACGGCGTCGGTCGAGCGACCGCCCTTCAGCGTGCGCTTCACGACCGGGAGCTGCAGCTCGTCGAAGAGGATCGCCTCGAGCTGATCGCGCGAGCGGATCGCGAACTTCCGTCCTGCGAGCTCCTGCGCCTTCGCCTCCAGCGTCTCGCATTCCTTCTCGACACGTTGCGCGATCGTCGCGAGCTTGCTCGTGTCGACGAGCACGCCTTTCCGCTCCATCGATGCGAGCACGCGCGAGAGCGGCAGCTCGACGTCCTCGTACAGCTTCCCGAGCCCTTGCTCGGCGACGCGGGGATCGAGCTGCTCCGAGAGCGCGAACGCGAGCTCCGCCTGCGGCGCGGCGAACGTCGTCGCGCGCTCGACGTCGAGCTGGTCGAAGACGACACGATCGGCCTTTTTTCCCGTACCTTCGTCGAAGATTGGCAGCTCCGTGCCGAACTCGCGGCGCACGAGGTCCTTGAGGTCGTTCGGCGCCTCGGGATCGAGGAGATACGCCGCGAGCATCGGGTCGGACACGTGCCCCGCGAGCTTCACGCCGAAGCGGCACAGCACGTTCTCGGAGCGCTTCAGGTCGTAGCCGACCTTCGTGACCGACGCGTCCTCGAAGAGCGGCGCGAGCAGATCGCGGACCTTCTCCCACGAGAGCTGCGCGGGCGCGCCGAGGTAGCGATGGCTGACCGGGACGTAGATGCCTTCGCCGGCGGCGACCGAGAGCGCGACGCCGAGGATCGGCGTGCGCATCGGATCGGGACCCGCGGTCGCGATGTGGACACCGACGCGTCCCTCCTTCTTCGCACGCGCGACGAAGGCGGCGAGCTCGGCGTCGTCGAGGACATGCTTGTACGTGCGCGTTCGCGCCGGCGCGGGCGCGCTCGCCTGCGACGGACGCGCGGCAGCCGCGACCATCGCGACCGCGCGGCCTGCGCCCTTGTCGCCGACGTTCGCGCGTCCGCCGGCCTCGAGCCGAGCCTGCGCCGCCGTCATCTGATCGAGCAAGCGCGTGAGCTCGAGCTCGAGGAAGAGCCTGCGGAGCTCCTCGGTATTCGCGCCGCCGTAGCGGAGGCCCTCCTTGTCCCACTTGATGTCGACGTCGCGCTTCAGCGTGACGAGCACCTGCGAGATGCGCGCATCGGTCTCGTGGTTCTGGAGGTTTTCCTTGAGCTTCGCGCGCTTGATGTTCGCGAGGTTCGCGTAGATGCCGTCGATCGTCCCGTACTCCTTCAAGAGATCGGCGGCGGTCTTCGGGCCGACGCTCGGCACGCCGGGGATGTTGTCGGACGTGTCGCCGGTGAGCGCGAGGAGATCGCGGAGCTGGCTCGGAGGCACGCCGAACTTCGTCTGCACCTCCGGCGGCCCGTACGTCTTGTCGCGCATCGAGTCCCACATGAGGACGCGATCGTCGCCGTCGTGGACGAGCTGCATCAGGTCCTTGTCGGCGCTTACGATGACGACGCGGATCCCCTCCGCGGTCGCGCGCTCGACGACGGCCGCGATGAGATCGTCGGCCTCGATCGTGTCGCACTGGAAGATCGGGATGTTGTAGGCCTTCGCGAACTGCTCGCACCTCGCCATCTGGCCGGAGAGATCGGCGGGGGCGGCCTGGCGCGTCGCCTTGTAACGGACGTCGAGGTCCTTACGGAAGCTCGGGCCACGGCAGTCCATCGCGACCGCGAGCATCGCCGGGCGCCGATCGTTCACGACCTTCTGGATCATGCTGACCGTCCCGAGGACGGCATGCGTGGGCTCGCCCTTGGAGTTCGAGAGCGGCGGAAGCGCGTGGTACGCGCGGAACACATACCCCGAGAGATCGATGAGATAGAGGACGTCGTCGCTCCCCGGCGGGGGTAGGACGCTCGCATTCGTCGGCAAAGCCGCGGGTGCGGGCTTGGCGGAGGCGGAAGGGGTTGCGTTGGCTCGCGGCACGGCGCACACCGTAGGAGCGCTTGCCGCGCCTCGCAACGGAGGAACAAAGCGCCACGGCCGCGGTTTCCCTTTCGGCCGCTGCCACGGTAGTCTTTGAACCGTTCGGGACCCTCGTGCGTCTCAACTGAGCGACCCCGCAACGACCGCGCGCCGAACCTCTTAGAATCCCATGAGCAGCCCCTCCGAAGTTCCCCCGTCGACCGGCCTCGTCGGCGGCAAATACCAGCTGGTGAAGCTGATCGGACGCGGCGGCATGGGGTCCGTCTGGGAAGCACGGCACGCCTCGCTCGGCACGCCCTCGGCGATCAAGTTCATCGAGGCCGAGTACGCGAACAGCGCGGAGGCCCGAAGTCGCTTCGACAAGGAAGCGAAGGCCGCAGCGACCATCCAGTCGAAGCACGCGATCCAGATCTACGACCACGGCGTCACCGACGACGGCAAGCCGTACATCGTCATGGAGCTGCTCACCGGCGAGCCGCTCGACAAGCGCATCGAACGCCTCGGCCAGCTCACGCTCCAGGATACGGCGAAGATCCTCCAGCAGGTCTCTCGCGGTCTAGCGCGCGCGCACGAGCGCGGAATCGTGCATCGCGATCTCAAGCCCGAGAACATCTTCATCGTCCGCAACACCGACGACGACGAAGAGGTCGCCAAGGTCCTCGACTTCGGCATCGCCAAGATCCAGAACAGCCCCCACAGCCCGGGCATCACGTCGAGCACGAAGACCGGCGCCGTGCTCGGCACGCCGTTCTACATGTCTCCCGAGCAGGCGCGCGGTCTACGCAACGTCGATCATCGCACCGACGTCTGGTCGCTCGGCGTGATCGCGTTCAAGTGCATCACAGGCCGTCTGCCGTTCGACGGCGAGTCGGTCGGCGATCTCCTGGTGAAGATCTGCACGGCGCCGATCCCGATTCCGTCGCACTCGGTGCCGGGTCTTCCGCAGGCCTTCGACACGTGGTTCATGCGCGCGCTCGAGCGCGAGCCGGAGCGCCGCTTCTCGAACGTCACCGAGCTCTCCGAGCATCTCGCGTTCGCCGCCGGCATCGGTGCCAGCGGACGCGGCACGACGCCCACGCCGCACATGGGTCCGCCGATGTCCGCGACCATCGCAGCATCGTCGTCAGGCGGCAACGGGATGCACGGCTCGAGCGGCCATCCCGGACAGCATCGCGGCTCGATGGCCGGCGCCGATGCGAACGCGCAGAGCTACGGCTCGCGGACTCCGAACCCCGCGGGCATGACCGCAGCGCCCTTCACGTCCTCGCAGCCCGTCCCGGGCGTCGGCTCGTCGAAGTGGAAGTGGCTCGTCGGCGCTGCCGCGATCGGGCTCGCGCTCGCCGGCATCGGTACCGGCGTCACCGTCGCTGTCCGCCGACAGCGCGACGCCGCCGCCGCGACGAACAGCGTCGGCATCGTCACGCAGCCGCCGGCCGCCTCCGACAAGTCCGGTCCGCCACCGAGCGCCAATGATCCCGTCGGCGCCGCGGGCGCTGGCGCAGCAAGCACGAACGCAGGAACGAACGGAGCGGGCACGAACGACGCGACGCCTCCGACGAACAGCGCCGCCACCATCACCGAGACTCCGCTCGCGACCGGCGGCAAGGTCCCTTCGCACACGAAGCTCGGCGCGAAGGCTCCGGCCGCGGCAGGCGGCAAGA
>JAQBQJ010000305.1 GCA_028287065.1 Labilithrix sp.
CTCGCCGCCGAGCTGAAGGACAAGCGCTTCGGCGACATCATCGGCGTGTGCCCGTCGATGATGGAGGTGTTCCGCAAACTCCAGAAGGTCGCCACGACCGACATCTCCGTCCTCATCACCGGCGAGACCGGCACCGGAAAGGAGCTCATCGCGCGCGAGCTACATCGCCGTTCGAACCGCGTGAACGGCACGTTCATCGTCATCAACGGCGGCGCCATCCCCGAGAACCAGATCGAGAGCGAGCTCTTCGGTCACGTGAAGGGCGCTTTCACCGGCGCCAACGCCTCGCGGCCCGGTAAATTCCAGGCCGCCGACAAGGGCACGCTCTTCCTCGACGAGATCGGCGAGCTGCCGCTCAACCTCCAGGTGAAGCTGCTGCGTGCGCTCCAGGAGCGCGTCGTGTTCCGCGTCGGCGACAGCAAGCCGGAGAAGGTCGACATCCGCATCGTCGCGGCGACGAATCGCGTCCTCGAAGAGGAGATCAAGGGCGGACGCTTCCGCGAAGATCTCTACTACCGCCTCAACGTCGTGAACATCTTCTGCCCGCCGCTCCGCGAGCGCGGCGACGACGTCCTCATCATCGCGAAGGCGCTCCTCACGAAGTACGCCGAGGAGCTGCACTCCGCGGTGCAAGGCTTCACGCCGCAAGCGCTCGGCGCGATCCGGAAGCACAACTGGCCGGGGAACATCCGGCAGCTCGAGAACCGCATCAAGAAGGGGCTCGTGCTCTGCGACAAGACGCTGCTTGGCGTCGAAGACCTCGAGCTCGACCAGGCCGGAGAGAACAACATCCTCCCGCTCGAAAAAGCGAAAGAGGAGTTCCAGCGCAAATACGTGCTCGAGGTGCTCGAGCGGAACAACGGCAACCGCACGCAGACCGCACGCGATCTCGGCGTCGATCCGCGCACGATCTTCCGCTACCTCGAACGCGAAGCGAACCCGATGCCGAGCGGCGCGGGCGGAAGCAGCACGGGCGGCAACGGTCCGGGCTCGACCGGCGGCTGACGACGCGGCCGCGGTCGCTGTCGCTGTGCGCTACGGGCGCACTAGCGCGAGGTCGGGCTCACGAACGTGCCGCCGTCGGTCGCGACGTTCGGGGTCGCGACCCCCTTCGCGTTCGGCAGCGCGACCTTGACGGTGACCGGCGCTGCGCTCGAGGCTCGCGGCGGAGCCGCCGCTCGAGGCGCGTCTTCCTTCTTCCCACAACCGATGCTCGCCATGACGAAGAGCCCGAGCACGAACGCGGTGTTCCGCATGGAAATCCTCTCGCCTCCGGATCGTAGTCGCATTTCTTCGCCGGGCCCCGGTGACTTACCCCGGCCGGCGCCTTAAACACCACGTTCCCGAGGATGCTCCGACGGCATTCCCCTACCCTTTCCTTTCTCCGCCGTGACTCTCGCCAGCACCGATCAGCTCCGGGATCCCTGTCCCGACAAGACGAGGAGCGACCTCGAGTGGAACCGTCTGCTCGGGGCGCTCGCGTCGCGTTGCGTCTCGCACATGGGTCGCGAGCTCGCCCGCGATCTGCCGTTCGCCGCGACGCGTAGCGAGACGCGCCGCCTGCTCGCCGAAGCGCGCGAGGCGACGGAGCTGCTCGCCGCCGCAGAACCGCTCCCCGTGGTCGAGCTGGCGGACGTGTCGTCGGCGATCGGACGCGTCGGTGCTTCGGGTGTGCTCGCGCCGGTCGAGATCCGCGAGATCGGCAAGGCGCTCGGCGCCGCGCGCCTGCTGCGCCGCTACCTGTCCGTGCGGCGCTCGCGTGCGGGCGCGCTCTACGAAGCGTGCTCGACGGATCCCACGCTCGATGCGCTCGCCGACGAGCTCGCCTCGGCGTTCGACCCGGACGGACTCCTCTCCGATCGCGCGAGCCCGCGCCTGAAGGAGCTCCGCTCGGAGTACCAGACCGCGCGCACGCGCATGCTTGCTCGGCTCGACGACCTCATGTCGAAGTACGAGGCGATCCTCCAGGATCGCTACGTCACCGAGCGCGAAGGGCGTTACGTCGTCCCGGTGCGCTCCGATGCGCACGAGCGGTTCCCGGGCATCGTGCACTCGACGAGCGCGAGCGGCGCGACGCTCTTCGTCGAGCCGCGCGCCGTCATTCCGATGGGCAATCGCCTGAAGGTGCTCGAGGCGGAGGTGCAGCGCGAGGAGATTGCCATCTACACGCGTCTGTCGGCGCGGATCGGCGAGTCGCTCGCGAGCGTCATCGGTGCGATCGACGCCCTCGCGCGCGCCGACGTGCGCGCGGCCACGGCGCGTCTCGCCCAGGACCTCCGGCTCGCGTTCCCCGAGCTCACGGACGACGCGCGCCTCGCTCTGTCGAGCGCGCGCCATCCACTGTTGCTCCTCGACATGATCGAGGCGATGCCGCAGCACACCGGCTCGGCGCACGCGACGGACGTCGCTGCGGAGAGCGCATTCGAGGCCGTCGTGCCGAGCGATCTGTCGATCGCGGCGCGGCGTGCGGTCGTCGTGAGCGGACCGAATGCCGGCGGCAAGACCGTCGCGCTGAAGACGATGGGCCTGACCGCGCTCATGATCCGCGCGGGCCTTCCGGTCGCGTGCGCAGCAGGCAGCACGGTCGGCATCTTCGAGGTCGTGTTGAGCGACGTCGGCGACGATCAGAACATGACGAAGAACCTGTCGACGTTCAGCGCGCACGTGCGGAACCTCGTTCGGATCCTCGATGACACGCAGCCCGGCGCCCTCGTGCTCCTCGACGAGCTCGCGGGCGGCACCGATCCGCGCGAGGGCGAGGCGCTCGCCGCCGGCATGCTCGATTCGCTGACGGCGCGTGGCGGCGCGGTCGTCGTCACGACACACTACGAGGGCCTGAAGGCGCTCGCGCTCGCCGACGATCGCTTCGAGAACGCGAGCATGGGCTTCGACCTCGCCGAGATGAGCCCGACGTTCCGGATGGCGCAGGGCGTGCCCGGCAGCTCGAGCGCGCTCGCGGTAGCGCGGAAGTTCGGCCTCCCCGGAACGGTGATCGAGCGGGCGGAGCGGTTCCTCTCGCGCGAGGACCTGCAATTCGAGAGCGTCGTGAAGAAGCTGAACGACGAGCGCGCGGCGTTGGAGCTGGCGCGCGCGGCGGCAGCGCAGCGCGAGGCGGAAGCGGAGACGCTGCGCGCGTCGCTCGAGTCCGAGCTCCACAACGCGCGCGACCGCGAGCAGCGCCAGCTCTCGAAGGAGGCCGAGTCGCTGCTCGGCGCGGTGCGTCGCTCGCGCGAGGAGCTGCGCGAGGTGCAGGCGCGTTTGCGTGCGAAGAAGCTCGACGTCGCATCGGCGAAAGAGGCGGAAAAAGCGCTCGATCGTGTGGCGGCGAAGGTCGCGATCGGCGGCGAGCTCGAGCCGTTCATGGTGCGCGAGGCGACGGGTGGCACGAGCGCGCCGGAAGGCCCGGTCGCCGATGCGGCGACGCTCAAGAAGGGCGCGCGCGTGTGGGTCCCTCGCCTGCGGGCGGAGGCGGACGTGCTCGACATGCTCGGCGACGGCTCGGTGCGCGTTCAGGCGGGCGCGATGCGACTCGTGCTGCCGGCGGCGGAGCTACGTCTCGCGACGGACAAGCGCGACGAGGCCGAGCCGAAGAAGAAGGCGGCGGCGGGCGCGACGAAGCCGGCGGGTGGTGCCGCGCCGGCGTCGCGGGATCCGTCGGGCCTCGAGGTCGCGCTGCAGACCTCCGACAACACCTGCGACCTGCGTGGCCTCCGCGCCGACGACGCGATCGCGCTCGCGGTGACGTTCCTGGATCGCTCGCTGAACGAGAACCGTCACGTGTGCTTCCTGGTGCACGGCCATGGCACGGGCGCCTTGAAGGAGGCGGTCCGCCGCGAGCTCAAGTCGAGCCCCTACGTCCGCTTCTTCCGAGCCGGCAACCCGGGCGAAGGCGGCGACGGCGTCACGATCGCGTGGCTCTCCTGACCCCGGTTCGTTTTCGAACCCCGGTTCGTTTTCGAACCCCGGTTCGTTTTTCAGGAGCGCGTCGCGTTCGAGGCGTGCGACGGGCGGCGGCCCCGGACCTTCGCGGACTTGGGACGAGCGATCGGCGTCGGCTCCTCGCCGGCCATGAAGGCGATGCGGACCGGCTTCGGGCGGAGCGCGGGCGCTCGATTCGCGAGCTCTTCGTAGGGCGCGCGACCGATGCGGCGCTGATCGTTCACGAGGGTCGACCAGATCGCGCCTTCGCGCTCCTCGGCGCGTGAGGCGGCGCGAGGATCGAAGCGGAGATCGGCCACGAGCGGCTTCTTCGGCGTGCCGAGGATCTCCTCGCGAAGACCACGCGCGGCGAGATCGCGGAACACGCTCGCGCCGTGACGGTCGTAATAGAGGACGGTATGCGCGGTCGACACCGCGCCGGCCCACGGATAGGTGCGGAGCGCCCATGCCGTCGACAGCTCGTCGAGCTGCTCGTTGACGTCGGCGCGCTCGTCGTCGGTCTTCCAGGGGTGCTCGGGCGCGAAGAAGATCCCGAGGCCGAGGTGATCGCCTTCGAGCTCCCACGTCTCGCGGATGCCGAAGCGCTCGGGCGACTGCGCGACGAGCGAGCCGTGCGTGAGACCGAACTCGCCGACGATGTAGACGGCGAGCCGATCGCTGCGATCGCCCAGGAAATCCAGGGTCGCGACGGCCTCGTCGCGGGTCTCGGTCGGGAAATCGGTGAAGCACATCGCCTCGGCGGCGATGCCGGCGGCGGCGAGATGATCGACGACGGTGGACACGACCTCGACGGGCGCGCCCTTGTCGATGAGCTCGAGCACGCGCGGCGATCCGGACTCGACGCCGAGCGCGCATGCGACGGCGCCCGCCTTGCGCAGCACGTCCGCGCGCTCCTGCGTGAGGTACTTCTCGGGCTTGAGATCGGTGGCCCAGCGGATGTCGAGACCGGCATCGACGATCGCCTGCGAGAGCTTCACGATCGTCTTCGGCGCGACGGAGTCCTGCGAGAAGTAGAAGTATCGCGTGCCGTGCTTCTCGGAGAGCGCCCGCAGATGGTCGACGACGCCGGCGAGCTCGCGCTCGCGATAGGCGGCGGTGCCGACCTCCGCGAGGCCGTAGTGGCAGAACGTGCACTTTCCCCAGTAGCAGCCGCGCGTGGGGTCGTACGGGAGGACGAGGCGCGGCGCGAAGTAGGTCGCGAGCGGGAGGCCGTCGAAGTCGGGCGGCGGGAGGACCTTGAGGTCCTCCATGCCGTGACCGGAGAGCCAGCGTGCGCCCATCAGCTTGTCGCGGACGACGACGTTGTTGCACTCGCGAAGCGGCGTCTTCGCTTCGAGCGCGCGGACGAGACCGAGCAGCGTGTGCTCGCCTTCGAAGACGCAGGCGGAGTCGAAGGGCCCGAGCGCGCGTGCGAGGCGATGACCTGCGAGTCGAATGAGCATCTGCGTGATGCCGGGACCGCCGCAAGTGACGTGGACGTGCGGTAGCTCGCGCTTGATCTTGAGCGCGAACGCGTAGGCGGGCTGGAGCTGTCCCGGAAAGCAGACCGAGAGCCCGACGACGTCGACCTTCGCCTCGCGGAGCCTCGGGATGAGCGAGGTCATGACGTAGTCGTCGAAGGGATCGGCGCCGGGCCGGCTGGCGCGCTCGACCTCGTCCATCGTGGTGAGCCCGAAGGGCGTGCGATAGGCGGTGAAGTCGATGTGCAGCGGGTAGTGCGTGGCGGAGACGACGCGGAGCGCGGCCTCGACCGTGGCGACGGCGCATGCGTAGGCGTCGGGATCGTGGAAGGCGGCCTCGTCGCGGAAGGTCGCCTTGGCGCGAGCGATGCCGTGGGGGACGGCCTGCGCGTCGCCGCGCGCGCGGACGAGCGCGGCGTACTCGAGCTGCTCGGCGTGCGCGAGCGCGGGCTTCTGGTCGAGCTCGGCGAGCCGGGTCTCGAGGCGGTCGCGGAGCGCGCCGAGCGCATTGGGCGTGAGGAGGGCGTCGAAGGCCTCGACATTGGCGTCGATCGGGAGGACATCGACCCCGTTCGCGCGGAGAAAGCCGGTGAGCATGGGCACCGCGAGGTACGGCGCGGTGGGGTCGCACGTGGGCGGGTAGACGAGCGCGATGCGCATGGGGCCGCGAGGCTTAGCACCATGGCGGGCGGAAGGCCCGGCGGGAGGGGGTTTTCGGGGTTTCGTGGGGTGAAAGGGCCATGCGGCGGGGCGGGTGGCGGGGGTGGGCGCGCTCGCGCTCGCGCCCGCGCCCGCTCTCGCTCTTGCTCTCGCTCTCGCTCTCGCTCTCGCTCTCGCTCTCGCTCTCGCTCTCGCTCTCGCTCTCGCTCTCGCTC
>JAQBQJ010000325.1 GCA_028287065.1 Labilithrix sp.
GGACGTGAACATCGTCTCGCGCGTGGCGTTCGCGAACGCGCTCGAAGGCGAGCAGCTCGTCGCGAGCGCAGCGGGGATCGACGTGTCGTACGGCGGCAGGAACGCCGACGCGAGCCCGCCTGTGGTCGTGCCGTACCAGGACTCGTACGTCGTCGTGAGCGCGATCAGGTTCTTCGTCGCGTTCTTCCACGCCGTGAGCGCCGGCTTCGCCTGTCCGAGGATGTCGGTCGGCGGCACGTCCCACACGGAGCCCTTGATGACGAGCTCCGGCGCGTAGTGCGGGAGGAAGCGGTTCACGAACGCCGCGCCGTGTCCGCCCTGCGATCCGCCCACCACGACGACGTCACCCGGCGTGAGGTTCGAGCCGGCGAGCTGCTTCTTCGCGGCGCGCACCGCGTCGAGCGACGCGATCGCGGTCGGCTCGGCCACGAGATACGGATGCAGGAAGCCCGTCGGAGCGCCGAGGCTCTTGAGCCCGATGTAATCGGGCGCGACGACGATGTAACCGAACGACGCGAACAGCGAGAGCAGCAGCGACGTCTCGTTCGTGAATCCACCGAGCGCGTCCTCGGCTACGCCGCCGGACGGCGCGCATGCGTCCGTGAAGCCCGCCGTACCGTGGAGGACGAGGAGGATCGGATACGACTTCGCGTCGGTCACGTCGGGGTACGCCATCAACGTGGTCGCGTCGATCGGCTTGCCGCGGTCCTGCGTCTGGTAGCGGACGAGACGCGACTTGGTACCGAGCTTCGCGAAGCGCTTCGTCTTGAACGCGCCTTGGTTCTTGGCCTCGATGATCGCGTAGTTCAATTCGAGCGGCGTGTGCGACGCCTTCGAGGAGCTCTCGAGGACGTCGCCCATCGTCGTGCTCGGCAGCCAGTTGTAGGGAGCGGCTCCGCACTTCGCGCGCGACGAGGTCGCGCCGTCGGCAGCGCCTGCGTCCGTCGCGCCTCCCGGATTGCCCGAGCTCGAGCCCGTTCCCCCACCCGACCCGGAGCCCGACGATCCCGTCGTCCCCGGCGAAGCACCGCCGCTCGGATCCGTGCCCGGCGCGTCCGAGCTCGCCGAGTCGCCGGACGAGGAGGAGCTGCCGCAAGCGACCGCGGAAACGGCCACTCCAAAGGCGCAGAAACCGACCAGCGAGCGAAAACACGAGAGGGACTTCATGGCTATTTCCAGGGCGGCGAGGGGCGCCGGCGGCTAGAGTAATTACTCTAAATAGGACCGCGAGTCACCACGGCGTCTCGCTCGTGCTACCCCATCGTCCCGATGACCTCGCGCGCGCTTCTTCCCGTGCTGGCGGCCGCCGCGCTCCTCGCGAGCAGCCTCGGCGCGTGCGCCTCGCTGAAGGAGGCGCCCGACGGCGCGGACGCCGACGGCGGCCCTCCGGGATCGAGCGGCGGCAACGGCGACGGCGCCGCGGATCCCGACGGCACCGGCTCGCTTCCAGGCAGTGAGGGCGGACCGAGCGGCAAGCCCGGCGCCGGCAACGGCGATCCGCGATGGCCGCAGTGGCCTACCCCCGCCGACGCCCCCGACGACGCGAGCTACATGCTGACGAACGGTGCCGACGGCGCGATCGTCGTCGACAAGGTGACCGGTCTCGCCTGGCAGGACACGGTCCCGACCACGATGCGCGACTTCGACGGCGCGACCGCGTACTGCGATGCGCTCGTCTACGACGGTCAGTCGGACTGGCGCCTGCCGACGCGCATCGAAGCGATCAGCATCATGTCGTTCAAGCCGGGGTTCGACGAGACGACCGTCGCCGGACCGGCGTTCTCGTCCGTGTCGGGTGCGGTCGGGCAGTGCTTCTGGACGTCGTCGCGTTTGGCGCAGTCGACCACGAGCGCCTTCGCCGTGACGGTCGCTGCGGTGAGCGGCATGCAGACGACCTCGACGTGCGTCGCGCGATGCGTGCGTGGCGGAGCCGCGCTCGGCGCGCCCATTGCGAAGCAGTTCGTCCTGACGGCGGACACCGTGACCGACCCGACGACGGGTCTCGTCTGGGAGAAGACTCCGCCGGAGACCGAAGGTCCGTACGCGAACGCGGAGGCTCGCTGCAAGGCGCTCGTCCTCGGCGGCCGCACGATGCGCCTGCCCACCGTCAAGGAGCTCGCGAGCATCGTCGACGAGACGAAACGCGACCCGGCTTCGAACGGAGCGTTCGGCGACTACTCGGTGCGCATGTACACCTCGATCCCGCGCTGGACGGTGGAGTTCGGAGACGGCTCCGCGGTGCAGGGCCCGACGGGGTTCTCGTACTGGTCGCGTTGCGTCGCAGGGCCGTGAGCTAGCTCTCCGGGTTCTTTTGGGTGCATCGCCTTGCACTTCGTGTGAACGCGACGACGCCCGTACATCCTGCGACTCCGCAGGATCGTTCGGTTATCTCGCCGGCATCGCCGGTGCAGGCAGGACCTCCGTGCGAAATCTCCAGACGCGGCGCGGGGCGGCTCTCTTGGTTTTGGTCCTGGCATCGGCGGCGCTCGCCGCATGCGGCGGTGGCCATGGCGCGGGCGCCGGTGCGATGGCTCCGAACGTCGCGACCGGTCCGATCGTTCCGACGACGGGCGGAGCATGCAAGGCGGCCTCGGCCGCGCGATCGATCGGCTCGCCGTCCTCCGGTTCGTCGCTCGCGCTCGCGCACGTCGGCGACAAGCGCGTCGCGTTCATCGCCGACGAGGACGCGAAGGCGATCCTCACCGTCGATCTCGATGCGCGCACGCTCCTCGCGCAGACGCCGCTCGGCGCATCGCCGTCGCAGGTGCTCGTGACCGCCGACGGTCGCGTGCTCGCGACGCTGCGCGACAAGAACGAGCTCGTCGTCCTCGCCGCCTCGCGCGCCGACGCTCCGCTCGCGCGCGTGTGCGGCGCGAGCACCGCATCGGAGCCGGTCGCGATCGCCACGACGCCCGACGGCGCCACGGTGCTCGTCACCTCGGGCTGGGGCCGGCGCCTCACCGCGTTCGACGCCGGCACGCTCGCCGTGAAGGCCGACGCGAAGGTCGGTCGCGAGCCGCGCACGGTCGTGGTCTCCGATGACGGACGGACCGCGTTCGTTTCCCACGCCGTCGGCTCCGTGCTGAGCGTCGTCGATCTCGCCGGCCCGAAGCACGAGGTGAAGACCATCTCGATGCGCGGCTTCGACGGCAACGAGATCCGCGGCCGCAAGTTCATGCTCGACCAGCTCGCGACGATGCGCCGCTCGATCAACACGGAGCTCTCGGCCGCCGAGAAGGAGCGGTTCAAGCGCATCGAGGAAGGACGTCCGAGCTGCCAGGGCTTCGCGCTCGCGAAGTCGTCCGTCGCGCCGGGCCGCATCTTCGCGCCCGAGGTCCTCGTCGAGGCCGGCGACTTCGAGCGCCGTCCCGACGGCTACGGCGACCAGAGCACCGAGACGGAGGTCCCCGCCGTCGCGGTGATCGACGAGAACGCAGGAACGACGCTGCTCTCGAGCGTGATCTCCCCGCGCGAGCTCGGCTGGGGACGCATCGACGTGCGCGATACGACGCCACCGTGCCTCTTGCCGCGCGCCGCCGTCGTCGATCCGCAGAGCAAGTCGCTGCTCGTCAGCTGCTACGGGATCGATACCGTCGTCGCGTACGACGCGACCGCCGCGAACCCGCTCGAAGGCGAGCGCCGTCGCTGGTCGGTCGGCTCCGGACCGAGCGGCATCGCCGTCGACGTCGAGAAGCACACGGGCGTCGTGTGGGCGCAGTTCGATCGCACGCTCACCACGTTCGCGCTCGGCGGCAGCGAGCTCGTCGACGACAAGACCGCGCCGCTCGCGACGCAGAAGACGCAGCTCCCCGCGCTCGAGAAGAAGCTCTCCACGGAGTACGCGCTCGGCCGCATCCTCTTCCACGCCGCGGGCGACGCGCGCGTGTCGGCCGACGGTCGCGCATGCGCGAGCTGCCATCCCGACGGTCGCGACGACGCGATCACCTGGGCCACGCCCGAAGGGCCTCGCCGCACGATCATGCTGGCCGGCCGCGTCGCGAGCACCGCGCCGTACTCGTGGAACGGCAACGCGAAGACGATCCCCGAGCACATGGGCAACACCTTCGATCGCCTCAGCGGCAAGGGCTTGCGCAGCGTCGAGCTCGACGCGCTCGTCGCGTACGTCACGCAGATGCCCGCGCCGCAGTCGGCGCCTGCCGCCGACAAGGCGAAGATCGAGCGTGGCCGTCAGATCTTCGCGTCGAAGGAGACCGCCTGCGCGACGTGCCACTCGGGCGCGAGCTTCACGGACGGCGTTCATCACGACGTCGGCAGCAAGCACAAGGCCGATCGCTCCGGCACGTTCAACACGCCGTCGCTCCACCTCGTCGGCGGCACCGGTCCGTACTTCCACGACGGTCGTTACGCGAACCTCGGCGACCTCCTCGAGCAGACCGACGGCACGATGGGACACACGAAGCACCTCTCGGCGAACGATCGCGGCGCCCTCGAGGCGTACCTGGGGAGCCTCTGAGCGCGATGACCAGCATGACCACCATGACCACGATGACCAACCGCACCATGCGCCGCATCTTCACCGCCTCGGCCATCCTCGCCGCCGTCGTGTCGTCCGCACCGGCGAGCGCGGACGAGCCCGCACCTCCGAAGTTCGGCGAGCTCCCGACGGGCGCGATGACCGGGCCGTCGCGCGTGACCTCGCGGGTCGCGCACATCGGTGCGCGCGAATCGGTCCCCGGCTTCTTCGTGGCGGTCACGAAGGACGTCGCCAGCGCGATGGGCCGGCGCGTGTACGTCGTCGGCGATGCGAAGAAGGCGGCGGAGCTCGAGAAGAACAGCGGTCGTTCCTCGGACGAGGGCGCGAGCACGTGCTTCGCCGTCGACGATCGCAACCACAACGTCATCTCCGAGGAGGACAAGACCGCGGAGTGGAGCGGGGTCGGAGCGTCGGCGACGCTCTGGACCAAGAACGGCGCGATGCCGAATTCGGGTGTCGCGGCCGTCCACATGGAGCGCGTGTCGGTCGCGCCGGACGGAAAGAACGCGACCCTCGACTGGGCCGACGCGTTCGTCGATCCGAGCACGCGCGGCGTGCGGCTCATCGCGAAGTCGACCCTCGCCCTCGAGCAGGTCGGGCTCGCGCCCGGCGGCGGAAAGGTCTTCGCCGGACGCGACGAGCGCGCCGACGGACGTCGCGCCGTGCAGTTCGTCATCGTGAGCCCGCAGAACACGCTGAGCCGCCAGCTCGGACGTACGTTCGCGCGCCGCCTCGACGGCTCCGTCCTGCAGGAGTCCGGATGCGCACATTTCCGGGTCGGCATTCCCGTGACGAACGACGGCGACAGCGCGCTCGTGAGCATGACGGTCCTTCTTCCCTCGCTCGACGGCAAACCGACCCCGACGTTCGAGCAGGTGAACGGCGGGCACGCCGCTGCGCGCGTGATGCGGGGGAAGCGTGGGAGCATCGCGACGCCGATCCCGTCGCCCGACGTCCCGCCCGAGCCGGAGGAGCGCGAGCTCCGGATCCGCGACGCCGGCCTCCAGCTGAGCGTGAGCCAGACCTCGCGCGACAAGGAGCCGGTGATCTCGGTGAGCCACCGATGGATCGCCCGCGAGCGGTCGCAGCGCGTCTTCGTGCCGCGGAACGAATGATCTACGTCTCCAACGCGGATGCGAGTTGACGCTTGCCGACATGGTGCTACATCGGCGCCACCAAGCAAAATGAAGCTCGATTTCGCTCTGTTCGCGATTGCGATGATGGTTGCCTCGGTCGGTTGCGCAGCGGACGCGACGGACGCCCCGGACGAGGGCGCGGTGGAGCAGAGCGAGGACGATCTCCTCAAGAAGACGGGCGCGACGTCGAGCTGGAGCTACCGCGGGCTGATGCCGGCGCTCGAGTCGCCGCAGCTCACCGTCTCGCTGAAGGGCCACACCGTCCACGTCGCGGGCTTCCTGCCCGCGAGCTTCACGGGGCGTCTCCCCTTCTACGCGAAGACCGAAACGGTCGGCAGCCGCACCAAGGTGCATCTCGCGTATCCGATCGCGACCGTCGATCCGAACGGCACGCTGCCGAGCGGCGTGCGCACGCGTAACCCCGAGCCGTACGCGTACTCGGTGTGCGGCGGCGACAACTTCCACGCGACGAACACCACCGGCGCGTTCGGCGGCTTCCCGTTCATCGAGTACATCTGCAACCACCGCGATGCGGACGGCCGCGTCCGGAGCGGGATCGCGTTCCACGGCCCGATCACGAGCCGCACGGTGTCGGGCACGCAGTACTGGTCGCTCACGCGCGGCCCGGTCTCGCATGCGTGCAACCGCATGCTCGGCGAGCACGTCCTCGAGCTCGCGCATGTCATCGGCTTCGATCGCGGCAAGCGCGGTACGCCCGTCAGCGTCATCGCGGGCTTCGATCAGCTCCAGGGCAAGGTCGTCGACGTCGATTACCCGGCGACGGGATGGACGCGCGCGAGCGCGTCGGAGTCGGTCGTGTTCCCGACCTGGCAGGCCGTGAAGCAGCGCGCGGACGGCACGTCCGCCCTCGATTTCCCGCAGTGGGCGTGCGAGACGTCCCGGTGTGCGAGCATGCCGGCGAACGCACGCGATCCGTACACCGGCGCAGCGCTCTGAAGTTCGGCTGCCACGCCCCGCCACGAACCAGGATATTGTCGGGTCGTGCGGGACGAACACAAGACGGTCGACTTCGCGACGAAGTATCGCTGCATGCTCGTCGGCCTCGACGACGCGACCGCGCGCGCGTGCCAGCGAGCCGTGCGACCGCTCGAGGCGGTGATCGTCCGCGACGTCGCCGAGGCCAGCGCGAAGATCTCCGAGATCCTCCCGCTCGTCCTCGCGTTGCCGCAAGGCGGACCGCAGGCAGGCCTCGCGGAGCTCCTCGAGCTCGCGGGCGCGTGCGGCGCGGAGCCGATCACGATCGCGCTGCCGCTCGACGTCCCGGCGCTCGGCGATCAGATCCTCGAAGCGATCAGGCGCGGCGAGACACGCCGCGTCCCTCGTTGAGCTCTACCGCGGCGCTCTTCCGCAAAGAGATCTTGTCCGCGTGCCCCATCTCGGTGGAAAGTCGCGTCGATGATTTCTGCGCAATCCAGTGCTCGTCGCTTCCACCTCTTCGCGCTCGCCGCTGCGGCGCTCGTCCCCGCTGCCATCGCGTGCGGCGGCCAGCCCGAGCCGATCACGCCCACGGCCACGACCGCGCCTCCGTCCGCGTCCGCGGTCGCGCCCGCCACGACGGCGCCCGCCGCAGGTACGACGACCACCTGGAAGGACATGAACAAGGAGCAGCGCGTCGAGTTCATGAAGACCGTCGTGCTCCCGAAGATGAAGACGGAGCTCACGGCGTACGACGCGAAGCGCTTCTCCGGCATGAGCTGCGGGACGTGCCACGGCGAAGGCGCGAAGGACGGCTCGTTCAGGATGCCGAACGCGAAGCTCATGCCGCACGTCCCGAACGACATGGGCGAGTTCCAGAAGCTGATGAAGGATCGGCCCGACGCCGTGAAGTTCATGGCGACGAAGGTGGTCCCGCAGATGGCGCAGCTCCTCGGCGAAGAGCCGTTCGATCCGAAGACCGGAAAGGGCTTCGGTTGCCACGAATGCCATTCCGACAAGTGAGCCGCAACGGCGGCATGCGCGCGCGGTGATCGAGGTCGACGGGACGCCGTTCCGGGCCGCGGGGTGGCTCGAGCCCGTGCGCCTCGTGCGGACGATGCTCGTGACGACGGCGATCGCGCTCGCGATCGCCTCGTACGGCTACTCGCTCGCGCTCTCGGCAGCGCTGATCTTCGCGAGCATGAACCTCCGCGCGCGTCCGTCGAGCCGTAGCGCGACGTGGCTGGCGCTCGGCGGCATCGTTCCCTACGCCATCATCGCCGTGCTCGAGGGATTGCTGCTCTCGACGCACTCGCTCGGCGATACGTGGGCGCAGATCCAGCTCGCGCACCACGTGACGATGCTCGCGGGGTTCCCCGGCGCGGCGCTCGCGATCGTGTGCGCGTTCGCGACATGGCGCGTGACCGCTGTCCATCGTGAGCCGTCGCTCGATGCATCGTCTCGCGTGCTGCTCGTGACGGGCGGCGGCCTCGCGCTCGGCGGGACGGTCGCCGCGTTCCTCCACCTCACGTTCCGCTCGCTCCCGGCGACGATCGCCCTCGTCGCGATCGGGGTCACGCTGCTCGCCGTGCTCGTGAAGAACGAGCTCGCGTGCATCGCGTTCTTGCGACGCGTGTACGGCAAGCAGGATCCGTCGTGGAGCGTCGCTCCCTACGACGCCGGCGACGCCGGCACCGCCGCTGCGCTTCCGCCGTTGCGCCGTCGCTCCGCGCGCGAGCAAGAGACGAGCGGCGTCCTCCAGCGCGTGGTCGCGAGCGGCGGTTACCGCGCGGCGGACGGCTCGACGCGCATCGCTCGATGTCCGCTCGACCTCGCCCTCGCGACCGACGCGAGCTGGCGGCGCATCACGTGGGCTGCGCTCCTCGTGTTCGTCGTGGCAGGCGTGCTCGGAGCGGTCGTTGCGGTTCCGGAGCTCCTGAAGTTCCTGCGCTGATGTCCGCGCCCACGTCCGCGGACGCCCCGAAGATCGACGCCTTCCTCCTCTCGCGCGAGTGGCGCGACGGCGACGACGGCATCGAGATCGTCCTGTGGGCGCGCTCGAAAGAGCTGCCGGTGCGGGTGCGTCTGTCGCGCCAAGAGGCGGTGATGTTCGTGCCGCGCAACGTGGTGAGCCACGCGGGCCGCCGCGTGGCTCGTCCGCTCACCACGTTGCACGGCGATCCGGTCGACGTCCTCTACTTCCGCTCGCGTCGCGCGCTCATCGAGGAACGCGAGCGGCTTCGCGACGCGAATCAGGTGGCGCTCGAGTCGGACGTGAAGCCGTCCGACCGCTTCCTCATGGAGCGCTTCGTCACCGGTGCCCTGCAGATCGAGGGGATCGGGCGCGAGCGGAAGGGCGTGCTCCACTTCGAGAACCCACGCATCCGCACGGCGGACGTGAAGGTCGAACTGTCCGTGCTCTCGCTGGACATCGAGACCGAGGGCCTCGGCGGCGCGCTCTTGTCGGCGGCGATCGTCACGCGGGATCGCGAGCGTGTCTTCGTGCGCGCCGGAAAGCCCGGGGCATATCGCGGCGACGGACCGAGCCACGCATCGATCGAGCTGGTGCCGGACGAGCGAACGATCCTCACGAGGCTGTTCGCGGAGATCACCGCGATCGATCCCGACGTGCTCTGCGGCTGGAACGTCACCGAGTACGATCTCGCGTACCTCGACGCCCGAGCGCGCGCGCTCGGCGTCCCGTTCGCGATCGGACGCGCCGGCGAGCGGGCGCGCGTCCTCCTGCCTTCGTCGCCGGGGCGCGCAGCGATCGCGCGTGTTCCCGGACGCGTGGTGCTCGACGGCATCGCGACGCTGCGGTCGGCGACGTACCACTTCGACCGCTACACGCTGGGCCACGTCGCGCAGCAGCTGCTCGGGCGCGCCAAGAAGATCGATCCCACGGTCGATCCGGTCGCCGAGATCATGCGCATGCACGCCGAGGACGTCGACCAGCTCGCCGAGTACAACCTCGAGGACTGCCGGCTCGTGCTCGACATCTTCGAGAAGGCGGACCTCCTTGGCTTCGCGATGGAGCGCGCGAAGCTCACCGGCTTGTCCATGGACCGACCGGGTGGCTCGGTGGCTGCCTTCGATCACCTGTATCTTCCCCGTATCCATCGCCGTGGCGTGGTCGCGCCGGACGTCGGCGTGGAGGGGGACTTCGTCGCGAGCCCCGGCGGGCACGTGCTCGAGTCCGTGCCGGGGCTCTATCGCGACGTCCTGTCGTTCGATTTCCGGAGCCTGTATCCGAGCATCATCCGCACCTTCCGCATCGATCCGCTCGGCCTCTACCAGCCCGGCGACGATCCCATCCCCGGCGAGGACGGCGCGACGTTCGCGCGCGAGGGCGCGATCCTCCCCGAGCTGATCGCGACGCTCCACGAAGCACGTCGCTCCGCGATCGCGACCGACAACGCGGCGCTCTCGCGCGCGATCAAGATCTTGATGAACTCCTTCTACGGAGTGCTCGGCACGCCCGGCTGCCGCTTCTTCGATCCGCGCCTGCCGACCTCGATCACGCGCCGCGGTCACGCCATCATCGAGCGCGCACGCCTGTTCTTCGAAGCCGAAGGGCTCCCCGTCTTGTACGGCGACACCGATTCGCTCTTCGTCCATGTCATGAGCGGCGGGACGGAGGAGGCGCTCGCGGCCCGCGGCAAGGAGCTCGCGGCGACGGCAACGAGCCTGATCGCGTCGGAGATCGCGCGCGACCATCGCCTCGAGAGCCATCTCGAGCTCCGGTTCGAATCGCACTACCTGCGCTTCCTCATGCCGACGATGCGCGGCAGCGAGCGCGGCTCGAAGAAGCGCTACGCGGGCCTCGTGAGGAAGCCCGACGGCGCGACGCAGGTCGTCGTTCGCGGTCTCGAGGCCGTACGTCGAGACTGGTCGCCGCTCGCGCGCCGCGTTCAGCTCGAGCTGCTCCGTCGCGTGTTCGCGGACGAGCCGTTCGAGGCCTGGCTCGAGGGTCTCGCGCGCGACCTCGCCGCGGGCGCGTTCGACGGGGAGCTCGTCTTCCGAAAGCGCGACGCGAAGAGCGAGCTCGAGGAGTACGTGATGACGACGCGCGGTGCGGAGGCGCCGCACGCGCGCACCGCGCCGATCGACTACGGGCACTACCTCACGAAGCAGCTCGCGCCGGTGTGCGACGTGCTCCTGCCGTTCGTCGGCACGTCGTTCGAGAAGATCGCCGGCAAGCAGACGACGCTCTTTTGAGCGATCAGAAGACGGTCGACCAGACCCCCTTCGCGGTGTTCACGCAGAAGTCCTGCTGGTACGCGGCGTCGTCGGCCTTGTACCAGCGTCGGACCTCGGGTCCGTCCTTTCCGGTCGCCGCGATCGTACACTTACCGATGAAGCCCGCCGTCGGGCACGTCGCCGGCGTGCTGATCGCGCCGCTCACGCTGCTGCACTCGACGGTCACCGCCGCGCGCTGATCGTCACTCGGCGCCGGGTATTCGTGGCAGCGATCCTGCTGGGGCACCGAACACGCGATCGAGCCGCCGGCGTCCACCGCGCTGCTGTCGGCGACGGCCGCATCCTTCGCTCCTCCGTCGGTCGTGTCGTCGTCCTTCGTCGACGAGCAACCGGCGAGCACCGCGAACAGCGCGAACGACAGGAGCTTGAATGCGTTCTTCATCGGAGGATTGACGCTATCAGCCGGCCTCCATTCAGGCGCTCCTTGTCGCCCCTCGGGGTGTCACCCGTTCGGACGATGCGCCATCACGACTGTGAATCGACGGCCTCACCCCGACTCCCATGCCAGGTCGCGACGCGCGCGATGTGCGCCGACCCTCCATTTCAGCCGCGATTCGCGATGGCCCGAGGATTGCGGAGGGCGTCCTTCATGCGCTCCGTGCTCCTTCCTTTGCTTCTCTTCACGCTCGTCTCTCTCTTCTCGTCGCATGCACGCGCGTCCGAGTCAGCGCCGCCCCCGCAAGGCGGCACGCACATGCGGAGCATCCCGTTGTTCGTGACGGGAGTCGTGTTCGACGTCGCCGGTGGTGCCGCGACCGCCGGAGGCATCGGGCTGCTCGCGGCGGGCGCGAGCAGCTGTCATCGCGACACGGACGCCGGTTGCGCGACCGCGGGCACGCTCATCAGCCTCGCCGGCGTGGTCGCGATCGTGGGCGGCTCGGCGCTTCTCGCGATCGGCATCCCGCTCACCGTCGTCGGCGCGACGGCAGTGCCGGACGCGAAGGCCTCGCGCTCGTCGCCGCGCGTGCGTCTCGGAGGCAGCGGCCTCGCGCTCACGTTCTGAGTTGCGGGCTCAGAGCTCTTCGCGCTTCTCGTGGACGAGAATGCCGAGCATCCGCGCCGCGGCGCCGAGATTCGAGAAACAAGCGGAGACGCAGGGAAGCCGCGGAGCTTCGCGGAGGGGTCTCCTCTCGTTCTCTTTTGGTAGCCGCGTCGCCGTTCGCGAAACGTTACGCGGCTCCCACGGGCTTCGCCCGCGGCACGTCCGACCTGACCCAGTCCTGCGGAGCACCTCTCTCGTTCCGCAGGCCGTCGGTCGCTTGGATGGAGGGTGAAATTGCGGAATGCCTGGCAGCTCGGGACTGAGATCTCCCCGCGAACGGCAGCGAGGGTACAGCGAGGGAGGGAGGCGAGACCCCTCCGCGAACCTCCGCGCTCTGCCCCGCGCCTCCGCTTGTTTCTCGCGAAAGAAACAAGCGGAGACGCAGGGAAGTCGTCGATCGGCACTACCTCGCGGGCGGCTCGATCGCGACGTCGAGCATCTTGGCTCCGGTCTTCGCGTCGACGGCGAAGAAATGTCCGCCCGACACCGCGCCGAGCATCGCGCCGTCCGGCGTCGCTCCGCCGATCGCGCCTTCGGCGATGGTGGCGAGCGATGGCCCGCACGTGCCGCCTCGCTTGTGACAGAGCACGAGGTCGGTGCCGCGACGTGCGAGCACCTCGGTGCCCTCGCTCCACGCGACGAGCTCGTCATGACCGTACGTCCCTGCCCAGAGCTCCTGCTTCAGCACGAACGGCATCGGTCCGCCCTTGGAACGCTTCGCGACCGCCGCGAGCAGCTTGTCGTCGACGTCCTCGCGCGGCGAAGGGCCCGGAGCGGACGAGCGCAGCGCGCCGGTCGCCGCGTCGTAGCGACGGAAGATGCTGCGATGGCACTTCACGATGTCCGCCGCGTCGGTCACGAGAAGGTCGCCCTCGAAGCGGAGCGGCACCTCGGTGGTCGTCGAGCACCGCGACCTCCAGCGCACGTCCTTCCCAGTCCTGCGGTCGAGCACGTGTAGATTACATGCATCGCGCGACGCGTCGCGCGCGTATTCGTCGACCGGCTTGCGCGGATCGGCCGGGCCGGGGATGCGTTCGGTGAAGGCGATGCGCGTGCCGTCGTCGCTCACGAGCATGCGAAAGAACGGTGCAGGCATCGAGAAGCTCACGCATGCCGGCTTCGTCGCGCCGGCTCCGAGATCGCGTGCGCATAGGACTTCGGTGCGCTTTCCTGCTTCACGAACGACCATGACGACCGTGACGAGCAGGCCACGCTCGAAGCTCACCCATGTCGCGAACGGATCGAGCGAGCCGGGCTCGGTCGGGAAGCGCAGCGACGTACCGCTCGCGAGATCGTCGAGCTGGAGCTCGGCGCTCTTGCTGCCGTCGGGCGCCGCGGACTCGCGATATCGGATCGACGCGGTCCTCGGCTTCGCGTCCGACGAATCGACCACGTGCACGTCACGCGGCTCATCGGCGACGCGTCCGACGCGCGCGCTTCCGTGCGTGACCGCCGCGAGCTTCCCGTCCGCGGTCTCGAACGTCACGACCGACGCGTGGACCTCGGCGCGGGTCCCGACGGCAAGCGTCGTACCGCGGCTCGCGTCCTCGCGGAACGATCGACCGCTCGAACTGCCGGTGCTGCGGACGAAGACGTTCTCCTCCGGATCGGTGGCCATGGAGTAGATGTCGACGTTCGGCATGTAGCCGCGCAACGAGACGTCGCATCGGTTGTCGAACCCGAGGGTGTGCGCCGGGTCGAGGCTGCCGCGATAGCGGCGAACCGCGCCGGAGCGCGTGTCGATCACCGCAAACGCATCCGTCCCTTCGACGAACGCGAGGCGCCCGCGCGCCGAGAAGAGCAGGCGCTGCACGGTCTCGAGCGCACCCGGCGGCGGTTCGTCCGCGGGCTCCTGCTCCGCGTCGTCGCTTCGGTCCGCGGCGGCATCGCTCGCACCGGGGCTCGCGGCCTCCGCATCGGCGTCGCGAGCGGCGTCGAGCGGGAGCTTCGCGCCGTTGCCGACGGCGCCGCATCGGCATGCACCGCTGCTCGAGGCCCCGAGCAGCGCGGCCGCGGACGCCAGCGCGATTCGCCATCCGACCCCTCGTGACGACTGCATCAGGAACTGAGCTCGGTGAACATCGCGCCGAGCCAGTCGAGGAACGCGGCGTCGAAGGTCGGTCCTTCGGGCCACGTCGCGTCGATGCGCGCGTTGATCGTCTTGTCCCAGGCGACGAAGCTCGCGATGAGCCGTTCGTGCACCTCGCGAGCGCGGGCCTCGTGCTCGCCCGCGCGCGCGGCGTCGCACACGTAGTAGTTGCACGTGGCCGCTCGACGGTCGTGCGAGATCGTGCAGCCGGTCGGGCCGTGATAGACGCACGCGGCCTCGCGCGGGCCGTTCACCGCGAGAGGCCGCTTGGGTCTCGAGATCGAGAGCCATCGCGCGCCGACGACGAGGCGCTTTGCGGCGATCTCCTCGAGCAGCCAGTCGCGACCACCGAGCGCGACGATGCGCCCGACGTCGGAGAGATCGAGCCGTGGAGGCGCGACGCAGCAGCCCGCCGGCGAGTACGGACATGCCGCGCACACCGACGAGCTGAGCACCGTGTGCGGCCCCTTGACGGCGAGACGGAGCATGCGAGGTCTCGGCCGCGCTCAGTCCGCGCCGGCGGCCTGACGCGCCTCGTCGGCGAGTGTCTCCGCGCGATCACGCAGATCGAGCGCGACCGCGAGCAGGCCGACGAGCTCGTCTTCCTCGGCTGTCGTCTCCTCGTCGACGTGCGACAACCCCACGGCCACCTTGAACGCCGTCTCGCGCAGGCTCGGAGGCAGCACCTTCGCGAGCGCGCCCAGGCGGTCCTTCAGGATCGTGGTGTGCGACGTGAGGATGAAGCGGCCCATCAGCTCGTCGGTCTCTTGCTTCGTGACGGCGCGCCCTCGAACGGTCGCGACGAGCTCGGCGAAGAGCGCCAGCTCCTCGTCGGCGAGGTGTCCGTCGACGGCGCCCATCAGGAATGCCACCTCGAGCAACGCGTCCGCGTGCTCGATCGCTCCGATGGGCGCGTGGATGAGGTGCGCGATCGCCATCCGGAAGGTGTACGCGCGTCGCGTCCGTCAGGCAACGGCCTGCGAGCCCGACGGGCCGAGCCGGAACAGCGTCGGGCTGAGCGGCGTCGCCGCGATCGGCGAACGCGAACAGCCGATCGCGATTTTCTTCCCCGAAAGTCAGGCGCCGTGAATCAGCGCCCAGGCCTCGGCGGGCGCCATCTCGAGGAGCACGGGGATCACGAGCGCCTCTTCGCGATCGAGGTGATCCACCAGCACCTCCGCGAACGTCGCGACGGCAGCCGTGGCGCGGTCCTCGTCGCCGGTCGCCGACAGGCTGTCCTCGACGGCGGCGATCGCCGTCGTGAGCGCTTCGTGGTCGCTCACGAGCCGCTCGGGCGCGACTCCGGTGCGGCGTTCGACGAGCGGGAAGAGCATCACCTCCTCGGCGTGGTGGTGGTGATGGAGCGTCTGCGCGAGGGGCATGAACGCGCGCGCCACCCATCGGAGATCGGCGGCCCCTTCGCGCGCGAGGAGCAGCGAGAGCCGCTGGGACGCGACGCGGAACTGATCATGAATGGCGAGCAGCGTCCCTGCAGGACCTGCCGCGTTCGGATGCTTCTGCCACGCGGAGCGGTTCGTCTGGCGCACGACCCTCGCGCACGCCGATGCGATCTCCGGATGGAGCGCCATCGCCTCGAGCGCCTCGCTCACCGGCAGCCACTCCGCGCCGAGGTTGTAGTCTACATCGATCACCTTCGGGATGACCTTCTCGAACGGGTCCTCGAGCGAAGCCCCGAAGTAATGGGTCGTGACGTCGTAGTCGACGCCGCCCCAGCAGAACGGATAGGTCCTCACGAGCTCGCTCGCGGGATCGATGCGCACGCGCAGTCCCGTCTCCTCGAGCGCCTCGCGCCGCGCCGTGTCGGCCGGTCGCTCTCCGGGCTCGACGCCGCCGCCCGGCGGATAGACCGCGACGACGCCGCTCTCCGGGTCACGGAGCCGTACGACGAGCAGGTGCCCTTCTGCTTCGCAGACGACGGAGGCGCGAAGACGACTGGTTGCGACCACGCGCCTATCGTAGCTCGGACCGGGCGCTCAGAAGACGACGCGCGCCGGGGTCGCGTGCGCGGTGTCGTCGACGCTGCCGAGACCGAGCTGGCCGTGCTCGTTCTTGCCCCAGCAGTACACGGCGCCGTCCTGCTCGAGCGCGCACGTATGCGCGTACCCGAGCGCGAGCGTGCGTGTCACGCCGGCCGGAAGCCCGAGCACCTTGCGCGGCGTCGGCGCAAAGTCGTCCAGACCGCCGTCGGCGAGCGTGCCGACCTGACCGCGCGGCAAGAACGGCCTCGACGACTTGCCGTTGCCGGTCGAGTTCGCGCCCCAGCACCACACCGTGTCGTCGGTGAGGATCGCGCACGTGTGATTCGCACCCGTCGCGATGAACTTCGCCGGCTTCGGGAGCGTGACGGCCGCCGGCACGTCGGCCTTGTCTTCGTTGGTCCCGCGCCCGAGCTGACCGCGGCTGTTCCGCCCCCAGCACAGGACGCCGCCCGTCTTGGTGAGCGCGCACACGTGCATGCCTTGCGTGGCGATCTGCGCGATGCCGCTCACGCCAGAGACGATCTGGAGCTCCACGCTGCCCGGACCGCGCCCGTAGTTCATCGCGTTCCAGAGCGGGTCGTACCAGTAGATGTTGCCGGCGCAGGCGACCTCTTCGGAGTCGAGCAGCGCGCAGTGGAAGGCACGCGCGCCGGCGATCTGCTTCACCGGCTTCGGCGTGTTGAACGGCACAGGCGTCGGGTTCAGGTCGCCTGCGTAGTTCGTGCCCCAGCACTGCAGAAAGGCACCGGTGCGTGCGCATACGCGCTGCGAGCCGACGGCGATCTCGCCGGTTGCGCCCGTGAAGCCCGCGACCGGCGCCGGATCGGGGAAGAAGTCGCCGCCGGCCGCGGCGTCGGCGCTGCGGCCCAGCATCTTCGAGGCCCCGTCGGCGCCCCAGCAGTCGACGCCCGCACCGCGGCGCGCGCACGCCGTCGCGTAGTCCAGCGGCCAGCCGCCGATCGCGATCTCGTCGGCCGGACCCGCGAGCGCGACGGACTGCGGCGTCGGGAAGTCGGCGTCCTTCGTCGCGGAGCCGACGACGCCGGTGTTGTTCCATCCCCAGCACTTCACCTTGCCGTCGTCGATCCGCGCGCACGTGTTCTGCACCGCGGCGGCGATCTGCACGATGCAGGGCTTCTGCGTGCACATCGGTCCGGGATCGGCGTCGACGATCGAGGTCGCATCGGGCAACGACGACGAGTCTCCGGGATCCGGACCGCGACCGTCGACGAGCGAGCCGCCCTCGGGCGTGGGCGTCGTGCCCGGGTCGCTCTTCAGCGAGTAGTCCGTGAGCACGCTGCACGCGATCAGCGCATACGCCGCGACGGCGCATGCAGCGAAGCGACGAGCACGTGTGCGCATGAGCAGAAGCATAAGCCCCGCGGCATTTTTTCGACGAAAAGCCGGAGGAGAATCATGCTCGAAACGTCCTCCCACCAATGCGTACCCGCAGCCGTTCTCGACCGACCCCGACCGGTCCCGTAGCCTGAAGGGTGGTGGGAGAAGAGGGACCGCTCCAGATCGGGAGGTACGTCGTCCACGACGAAATCGCGTCGGGCGGTATGGCGAAGGTCCATCTCGGCGTCGTCAGCGGCGCGCTCGGCTTCTCGAAGATCGTCGCGATCAAACGGATCCTCCCGCACCTGCTCGGCGAGCAGGAGTTCGTCGAGATGTTCGTCGACGAGACGCGCCTCGCCGCACGCATCCAGCACCCGAACGTCGTGTCGACGCTCGACGCGGTCGTCACCGATCGCGAGGTGTTCCTCGTCATGGAGTTCGTCCTCGGCGAGTCGCTCGCGCGGCTGCTGCGCGTCGCGCGCAAGAAGAACGAGCTCGTCCCGCCGGCGGTCGCCGTCTCGTTCGCGTGCGGCGCTCTTCGCGGCCTCCATGCCGCGCACGAGGCGAAGAACGACTTCGGCGACTCGCTCGGCGTCGTCCATCGCGACGTGTCTCCGCAGAACGTCCTCGTCGGCGCCGACGGCGCCGCGCGCGTCATCGACTTCGGCGTCGCGAAGGCGCGCGGTCGCCTCCAGACGACACGCGACGGAAAGATCAAGGGCAAGCTCGCGTACATGTCCCCGGAGCAGCTCACGGGACACGAGCCGGATCGCCGCACGGACGTCTACGCGACGGCGGTCATCCTCTGGGAAGCGCTCGCGGGACGACGCCTGCACAGCGGCGACAACGACGCGATCGTCTACGCGAACGTGCTCCACTCGAAGGTCTCGCCTCCGAGCGCGTATTCGCCACAGGTCCCGCCGGCGCTCGACGCCGTCGTCATGCGTGCGCTCGAGCGCGATGTACGCCTGCGCTTCGCGACCGCCGAGGAGATGGTCGTGGCGCTCGAGGCCGCGATCAATCCGGCGAGCCCCACCGCCGTCGGTGAGTGGGTGCGGAACCTCGCGGGCGACGTGATCGGCGCGCGCGCCGCGCGCATCGGCGAGATCGAGCGTGGCGTGTACTCCTCCACGGTCCAGCGCAACCTCGTGGTCAACGAGTCCGGGTCGCTGCCGCAGCTGCCGAGCACGGGCTCGCATTCTTCGTCGCACTCGTCGCCGTCGTCGCCTTCGTCGCCATCCGCGTCGCGTTCGGGTTCGGGCCCGCACAGCGTGCCGACCGGCGCGGACGTGTCCGGCGGCTTCGGTCGCTCGATGGCGCACGACGTGCGGCCTCCGCACTCTTCGCGCATCATGACGGCGACCGTCGTGCTCGCGATCGCTGCCGTGCTCATGGCGAGCGCGATCGTCGTCGTGTTCGTGAAGCCAGGGATGCTCCACCGTGCATCGGCAGCGGAGGCCCCGGCGACGACGGCGCCCGTCACGCCGGCTGCGCCTGCCCCGCCTGCCCCACCTCCGGCCGGCGACCTGCCTTCGCGGCCCACGATCGCCGCGGCCGCGACCGCACCTACGCCGCCTCCATCTTCGACCGGCGACGCATCGAAGAGCGCCACAACGGACGCGAGCGCGCATGCGACGAAGCCCGTCGCCCCGACAAAGCCTCAGGTCACGATCGCGGCCGCGGGCGCAGCGCCCGTCGCGAAGCCGGCCGCGAAGGCGTGCGATCCGCCGTGGTTCCTCGACGCGAAGGGCATCAAGCGCTTCAAGCCCGAGTGCATGTAGCGCGACGCGCCGCTCTCAGAAGGCGCTGAATCTGAGGACGGGCTGCGGCGCCTTCTCGCGCGTGAGGATCATGTACGCGGCCGCGGCGATCGCCACGATGCCGACGCCGAGCGCGATGTCGCCAATGAGGTGCTTCTGCTTCGCGCTGTCGGCGTCGCTGTCGGGACAGCCGTTCTGACACCGTGCTTTGGCATCGTCGAGATCGGCGTTGCCCATCAGCCAGAAGGCGGTGGCAGCCCCGAGCGCGACCACGCCGACGCCTCCGACGATCAGCGGGCCCGCGAGGCTGCCGCCGGAGCGTGGCTCCGGTCGCTCGCCCTCCTTCGGCACGATCACGGCAGCGCCGTCGGTCTTGAACACGGCAGACACCGCGCGATCGCGATCGCCCATCGCGAGGGAGACGGTGCGGACGACGGGCTGCGATCCCGCGCGTTCGAAGCGGATCTCGTGGCTGCCGGGATCGAGGCTCACGGGCGCCACCGGCACCTCGTCACTCCACGGAGCGCCGTCGATGATGACCTTCACGCCGGTGACGGCCTTGCCCTGCCCGTCCGTCGCGTCGAGCTTCACCGTCGCGAGCGCGGCATCGGCCTCGGCGACCCACTTCGAGCACTCGGCAGCGACCGCCGCCGGGCATTCCTTGCGTGCGCAGAGCGCAAACTGGCTCCGTGCGTCGCGCATCTTGTTCGTGTCGCGGAGCTCCTGCCCGCGCTCGGCGGCCGCGATACAGACCTTCTTGTCGACGCTGGGCTGCTGCGCCGACGCGGCGCCCGTGGTCCCGAGGACGACCAAGAACGCGGCCAGCGCAAAGCTCGAGCGAGGACCCACCCATCGATCGAACGCCTCGCGAGCTCGCTTGGCAAGCCTGAATCGCTAGATGCACTCCAGGAACGTCACCGGGCCGGGGCGCGTCGCGATGCGTAGGAGGCAGCGCAAGTACACACGCATGCCGAACTCCTCGACGATGAGTCGTGGGTGAAGGAGAAGCACTCGCGTCGTGATGAACCCTTGCATGGCGAACCCTCGAGCCGACACGTGCGGCCACACCTTCTACTCCCCAAGCATCGCGCGTGCCTGACGCGCGACGCTCGATCGGAGCGCCGGCGCGCCTCGCGCCGTGCGGATCCGCGGCGATATTGCACTCGAGCTCGCGCGCGATCGTCCATGCTAGCGTTTCGCAAGTGCGTCTCCGGTTCTGCATGCGTGAGCGGCTACGCGCCCGCGCGCCTACGCACGCGCGTCGCCGGCGTTGCCGTGTTTGTCGGCGCGGACTAGTCATCCGTGCCGATGGATGAGCCGCGGAATGCACCGACGACGTGGTGCACGAACGACGAGTACCCCGGCCTGCTCGACTTCTGGCGCGTGTACGACGCGCATTACGGAGAGGTCACGCGGCAGATGCAGCCTCTGTTCGCGGAGAATCCGGAGCTCGCCAAGGCATCGCAAGACCTCCCGATCGTGCGCGCACGCACGCATGACCTCGTGCGTGAAGGCGTCGAGGGCAACTGGGCGCCGTACGAGGAGCATCTCCGCAATACGGCCCAGCAATACGCGCGAGTCGGGCTGACCTTCGAGACGTGGAACCTGCTCACGCAGGTGCTCGGCGACGTGATCGCGCCTCGCATCGTCGATGCCTACATCCACGACCCGACACGGCTGAAGGCCGCGCTGCGCGGCATGCGTCGCTTCCTCGACGTCGCGCGCGTGCAGCTCGCGAAGAGCTTCATCCTCGAGAAGGAGACCGCCCGCGAAGAGAGCGCTGCGCGCAAGGCAGCGATGCTCGAGGCCGCGATCGACGCGTTCGTGATGGTCGATCACACCGGACGCATCGTCGAATTCAATCCCGCCGCCGTGGAGACCTTCGGCTACTCGCGCGAGGAGGCGATCGGCGGCGAGCTCGTCGATCTGCTCATCGCCGCGCGTCGTCGCGAGGCGCACCTCGCGATTTTCCGAGGTCTCGTCGACGGGACCGACAGCTCCAAGCTCGGCCATCGTTTCGAGATGATGCTTCGTCGCTCGGACGGGAGCGAGATCCCGACGGAGCTCGTGATCACGCGCATCTCGCGCGACGGCCCGGCCATGTTCACCGCGTTCATTCGCGACGTGACGATGGAGAGGCGGACGCGCGAGGCGCTCGCCGGTTCGGAGCAGCGTCTCCGCAACCTCGCCGCGCGCCTCCAGGAGGCGATCGAGGAGGAGCGCACGCGCATCGCACGCGAGATCCACGACGAGCTCGGGCAGCAGCTCACCGCGTTGAAGCTCGATCTCGCGTGGATCCTGCGGCGATACGAGACGGGCGATCGGAGCGCTGTCGACGAACGGCTCACCGCGATGGCGAACCTCGTCGACGCTACGGCCGAGACGGTACGGCGCCTCGCGACGGGTCTCCGCCCGGGCATCCTCGACGACCTCGGGGTGGTCCCGGCGCTCGAATGGCAAGCGCGCGAGTTCGAGACCCGCACCGGTATCTGCGTGGATCTCACGCTTCCGGACGACGACGACCTCGACGTGCCGGCGGAACACGCGACGGCGTTCTTCCGCATCCTCCAGGAGCTGCTCACGAACGTGACGCGCCATGCGAAGGCCAAGACCGTCCGCATCTGCTTGGAGCAAGACGAGGGCGACCTCGTGCTGGAGGTCCAGGACGACGGGCGCGGCATCAGCGCCGCCGAGACCGCGAGCGGCGCGTCGCTCGGCCTCGTGGGCATGCGCGAGCGCGTCGGCCTCCTCCGCGGCCGCATCGACTTCGAGGGAACGCCGGGCGCCGGCACCAAGGTCACCACCCGCGTGCCCCTCCGAGCCGTCGCGAGCGCACGGTGAAGATCCTCCTCGTCGAAGATCACGCGATCGTGCGTGAAGGGTTCAGGCGCATCTTGAGCGAGGACATCACGGGCGCGTGCATCGGAGAAGCGGCCAGCTCGGCGGAGGCGCTCGATCGCGTGCGCGCGGAGGCGTGGGACGTGGTCATCCTCGACATCTCGCTGCCCGGCAGGAGCGGGCTCGAGACGCTGAAGGACATCCACGCGCTCCGCTCGGGACTGCCCGTCCTGATCATGACGATGTACGGCGAGGATCAATATGCGCTGCGTGCGTTCCGCGCAGGCGCGGCCGGCTACGTCACGAAGGGCAGCAGTCCGGAGGACCTCGTGGCTGCCGTGCAGAAGGTCGCGAGCGGCGGAAAATACGTGACGCCGACGGTCGCCGAGAAGCTCGCCGCGCGCCTCAGCGACGACGGGGGCCGACCCTTGCACGAGTCCCTGTCCGACCGCGAGCTGCAGGTGCTGCGCATGTTCGGCGACGGCAAGACGGTGAAGGAGATCGGCGTCGACCTCGCGCTCAGCGTGAAGACGGTCAGCACGTATCGCACGCGGATCCTCGAGAAAATGGGCATGCGGACGACGGCGCAGCTCGTCCGCTACGCGGTCGGCGCAGGCCTCGTCGACTGACCTGTCGGGTTGGCCCGACCCGTCGCGTAGGACGGACACCGACAGACGCCACAGGCTTCGTCCGACACGAGATCGAGCGCGCGCAGCGGACAACGGCGGGTGCGGAACCGGGTCACAGTCAGGCGGTGGAAACGTCCTCCCGTTCGTGGAAGATCCTGGTCGTCGACGATGATCGAAGACTGCGCGCCGGCATCCGCAGGTGGCTCACGCTGGAGCTCGAACAGCTCGACGTGGGTGAAGCGGGTGATGTCGACACCGCGCTCGCGATGCTGGCCGAGGAGACGTGGGACCTCGTCCTGCTCGACATCTCATTTCAAGCGAACGGCCGTCCCAAGAAGACCGGGATCGACGGTCTGAAGGAGCTGCGGGCGCGGAACGACGTCGTGCCCGTCGTCATCGTCAGCGCGTTGCCGGCGAAGGAATACGCGGCGGCGGCGCGCGCTGCCGGCGCGCTCGCCTTCGTCCAGAAGGAGCGCTTGCCCGAGGAGCTTCGCGCGGTGCTCGCGAACGTGCTCGCCAGCCGAGCCACGTCGTGAGCGGATGCAAGGAGACATCGTCGTGAACGACGACCTCGATCTCCGGCATCGCAACGAAGAGCTCGAGCGCCGGTTGAGCGTCGCCGAGCAGATGGTGCTCGCGCTCGCTTCCGGCCAGCTCGACTCGGTCGCTGCCGGCGAGGGCGGCACTCCCCTCTTGTTGCGCGTCGCGCAGGCAAAGCTTCGCGAGCGCGAGCAGATCTTGCGAGCGATCTTCGACAGCGCGCTCGACGCGATGTTGCTCTGCGACGACCGCGGCCGCTCCGTCGACGCGAACCCGGCGGCATGCAAGCTGTTCGGGCTCGCGTATCACAGTCTCCTCGGCCGCTCGATCGCCGAGCTCGCCGCGCCCGGATACGCGCCGGCGGTCGAATGGAACGCGTTCCTCGCGCAGGGCTCGCTCCGCGGCGACTTCCCGCTCCTGCGGCCGGACGGCGAGCGCCGCGAGCTCGAGTTCAGCGCCGTGGCGAACGTCATCCCCGGGCTGCATCTCTCGGTGCTCCGTGACGTGACGGAGCGAAAGCAAGCGGACGAGGAGCTGCGCAAGAGCCAGTACTTCCTCGAGGCCGCGCAGCAGGTCGCGCAGGTCGGCGGCTGGGTCGTACCGCTCGTGGATGGTCCGCCCTGCTACTGGACGCAGGAGACCTATCGCATCGCGGGTGTCCCGAACGGCAGCCCCGTCACGTTCCAGAGCTTCCTCGATCTGGTGCAGGCCGGGTAGGTCGTCGCGGCGACTCGGACGCGACGACCGCGGACGTCGTCGCGCCCGATGCGAACGTCGACGGCGGCGCCTGCGATCTCGCC
>JAQBQJ010000334.1 GCA_028287065.1 Labilithrix sp.
CGTCGAGGTGCGGTGGTTCCACTCGCTCCGGCACTTCTTCATCACGCAGCTCGTGAGCAGAGGCGCCGGCCTCGAGGCGGTGCGCATGCTCGCGGGCCACTCGAAGCTGGAGATGACCCAGCGCTACGCCCACGCGACCGGCGACGACCTCAAGGCGGCGATCGGCAAGCTCGGGAAGTAGCTGGGCAACTGGTGGGAAACGGATTCGCCGTCCCCCGCGTTCGTGCCGTTTTTTCCGGACTAGAATGACAACTGGTCGGGGAGGCGGGATTTGAACCCGCGACGACAAGCACCCAAAGCTTGTGCACTACCGGGCTGTGCGACTCCCCGAATGGCCGTGGTCTACCACGTCTTCCGGGGCGTCGCATCCTGGGCCGTCCTATGCTCCCGCTAGCTTGTTTCTGAAGCCGATCCCGCCGCCTTACGACCCCCTCGAGTGGGCCAAGAAGCCCTTCGCCGAGAAGGCCGCCATGGTCTGCAACGCCTGGGCGATGCAGGGGTACGGGACGCCGCTCGGGGTCTATTTCGTCTACGCGTTCAAGATCGCCGGGTACGTCGCCGGATGGTTCTTTTTCTGCTCCTTCACGCCCGGCATGGGGCACCTCGCGAACGTCGGTGACTGGTGGCTCGCGCGCGAGGCGTTCCAGAAGGCCATCCTCTGGAGCATGCTCTTCGAGATCCTCGGCCTCGGCTGCGGATCCGGCCCGCTCACCGGGCGCTACGTGCCGCCCATCGGCGGCCTCCTCTACTTCCTCCGCCCCGGCACCACCAAGCTGCCCATCTTCGAAGGCGCTCCGATCATCGGCGGACCACGACGCACCTGGCTCGACGTCCTCGCCTACGCCGCCACCGCCCTTTGCGCGATCGCCGCGCTCACCTCCGCGCGTCCGCCCACCGAGCTCCTCGTCGCCCTCGCCGTCCTCCTGCCGTTCCTCGGCATCCTCGACAAGACGCTCTTCCTCGCCGCTCGCGGCGAGCACTACTGGACGACGATCCTCGTCATGGCCATCGCCGCGGACTTCGTGCCCGGCGCGAAGGGCATCCACGCCGCGCTCTGGTTCTGGGCCGGCTTCTCGAAGCTGAATCACCACTTCCCTTCCGTCGTCGGCGTCATGACGAGCAACAGCCCCGTCACGCGCTTCGCGTTCCTTCGCCGGCTCATGTATCGCGACTTCCCGCGCGACCTCACGCCCTCGGGCTTCGCGTCGATCATGGGACACGCCGGCACCGTCCTCGAGCTCGCCGTGCCCATCATCCTCCTCTGCGGACGCGGCGGCACCGTCACGATCGTCGGGCTCCTTCTGATGCTCGCTCTCCACGGCTTCATCACCAGCAACGTGCCGATGGGCGTGCCGCTCGAATGGAACGTGATGATGGTCTACGGCGGCTTCTTCCTCTTCTGGAAGCACGCCGGCGTGCCGCTCACCGACATGACGCTCCCCGTCGCTGCGGTCGTCGCGTTCATGTGCGTCGCGCTGCCGATCCTCGGGAACCTCTATCCGTCGAAGATCCCGTTCCTGCTCGCCATGCGCTACTACGCCGGCAACTGGGCCTACAGCGTCTGGCTCTTCAAAGGCGACTGCCACACGAAGCTCGATCGCCTCACGAAGACGTCACCCTGGATCCACGATCAGCTCGGTATCCTCTACGACAAGAGCCAGTGCGTCGGCATCGTCGGAAAGGTCATGGCCTTCCGCCTGATGCACCTCCACGGGCGCGTCCTCGAGAAGGCGATCCCGCGCGCATGCGCTGGATCCTTCGAAGAATACGAGTGGATCGACGGCGAGATCGTCGCCGGCATGGTCCTCGGCTGGAACTTCGGCGAGGGCCATCTCCACAGCGAGCAGCTCCTTCGCGCCGTGCAAGCGCAGTGCGATTTCGCCGCCGGCGAGCTGCGATGCGTCATGGTGGAATCGCAGCCCCTCTTCGGATCGACGCTTCATTACCGGATTCATGACGCAAAGACCGGCCTCCTCGAGGAGGGCAACGCCGACGTGCGCGAGCTGCGCACCCGGCACCCATGGGGACTGACGGCCTGAAGCGGAAAGCGCGCTATCATCCGCTTCCCATGCTGCCGCTGCGCACCCTCTCGGTCGCCTTCGTCCTCGCCGTCGTCGCCGTGCCGCTCGCGTGCGGGAGCGAAGACTCCACACCGGCCGACACCACAGGCGACAGCGGAACGCCCGCGCCGACGGCCACTCCGGCAACGACGAGCACCACGCCGGTGCCCGAGGCAGGACCGCCCGCCGAGACCTCGTATCCGATCAAGCACGTCATCGTCGTCGTGAAGGAGAACCACACGTTCGACAACTACTTCGGCAGCTTCCCCGGCGCCGAAGGCACGACGACGTACAAGACGAGCGACGGCATGACCCATCCCGTGCCGCGCGCACCCGACAAGGTCGATCACGATCTGAGCCACGCGCACAGCGCCGGGCTCGTCGACTGGAACAACGGAAAGATGGACGGCTGGGGCCTCGCCGGCAGCTCGTCGCAGGACGTGACCGACACGCTGCCGTATGCCCAGTACCAGGAAGCGGATATTCCGAATTACTGGCAATACGCAAAACACTTCACGCTCGCCGATCATTTCCATACGCAGATGATTGGACCGAGCTTTCCCGGTCACCTCGCGGTCCTCGCCGCGCAGGCAGGGTGGGCCATCGGTAATCCCAATTCTCTGCCTTATTGGGGTTGCGACGACGGCGCGAGCACCAAGATATCGATTCAGGACCAGAAGACCTGCACGACGAAGGAGATCTTCCCCTGCTTCGATATCCCGTCGATCCCGGATGTCCTCCCCGCGGGCGTCGATTGGAAGTTCTACGGCTCGAACTATCCGCTGTTCCCCGAAGTCTGGTCGATGTTCAACGGCGTCAAATCGATCCGCGAGGACGGCGCGAAGTGGGCGAAGGTCGTCCAGTTCGATCAGTTCGACAAGGACATCGCCGCGAAGACGCTGCCCGAAGTGACGTTCCTCGTGAACCAGGACGGAGACTCCGAGCACCCGAAGCTCGGCTACGGCGGCGTGTACCTCGGCGGCATCTGCAGCGGCGAGAACTGGACGGTCCGCCACCTGAACAAGCTGATGGAGTCCGACTACTGGAAGGACACGGCCATCCTCTTCACGATGGACGACTTCGGCGGCTGGTACGACCACGTCCCGCCGCCGCGCCAGTACGGTTGCGACAAGACGGCGCCCTACGGCCTCGGATTCCGCGTGCCGCTCATCGTGATCTCGCCCTACGCGAAGCCCGGCTTCGTCTTCCACGAGGTCGCGGAGCACGCGAGCATCGCGCGCTTCATCGAGAAGATCTTCCACAGCACGAAGACGCTCCACGACCTCGATCCGGCGGCGATGGACGCGCAAGCCAACGACCTGCTCAACGCCTTCGACTTCAAGCAGACGCCGCTCGTCCCGCTCGTCCTCAAAGAGCGGACCTGTCCTTAGTCACACGCCCGCGTCCTTGCGGAGCTCCTCCATCTCGAGCGCGTCGAGCTCCGCGGCGGCCGCGTCGGTGTCGGTCTTCATCGCCAGCGCCACGCGGATGCGCGCGCGGTCGTCGGCGATCTCCTTCACCGACGTCTCGACACGCACGCGCAGCGCCGGATCCTCGGACGACGCGAGCACCCGCGCGGCCGCGGCACGCGCCTCGATCTGCTCCTCTTCGTTCGCGAGCACCGTCCAGAGGTGGTCCTCGTCGAGGGCCGTTCCGCGATAGGCGCCGGGTGAGCGGCTCGCTGCCGCCACGGCGTCGATCCGATCGAGCCACTCGCGCGCGCCCATGCCGGAGGGGCGCCGCAGCTCCTTCATGGGGCCGTCGTCGGCCTGCGCAGGGGTCGCGTTCGCCTTCGCCTCGGTGATGATTCTTGCGAGGCGAGCCGCGACCTTCGCCCCGCCTGCCACCCGGACGAGATGGCGGTCGGTGGCGGTCGTGAGCGCGACGCACCGTCCTTCGACCTCGACCTTCCGGAGCTCCGCGTAGCTCACGACCTTCGTGCCGTTGGCATCGTGGATGGTGAGCGTCTCGTCCTCGAGCGTCACGGCATGCTCGGACAGCGGAGCCTCGATGAACATCGACAGCAGGCCGATGGCTGCGAGAAACGCACACGCGTTGCCGATCAGCAGCCCGAAGATGCCGAGCGCCATGCCGTCCAGAGACGGGCTGAAGTACGCGAAGGCGGCAAACGCGCACACGCCGAGACAACGCGCGACGAGGTCGAGGCGCTGATCGCCGTTTCGGCCGATCCCGAAGCGCACGCCGTGGTCGATCGCGACGGCTCCGGTGCTCTTCGCGACGAGCAACGGTAGGAGCAGGAAGGCGATCATTCCCGCGGCGTACGCGATCGATCCGGGGATCACGACCCCGAGCACGAGAGACGCCACCGCAGCCAGGGCCACGAGCCGTCGTGTCGCTTTGCTCCTCGGCATCGCGCCATCGTACGCGGCGTCCGGCCGAACACACGTCGTGGCTCGCCGTCCACGCGGCGTCTCGTCGATCTCCGCGCAGAGCCGGCCTTTCGTGCCTGGCGCACCGCTCGCAACGACCACCGGCGATGCTCCGCCGCCTGCTCCCCGTCGCGCTCCTCGCCGCCTCTGCCCTTCCTGGGTTTCCCGGTGTCGCGCATGCCAGCGCCTCCTCTCTCACCCTCGTGAAGCTCGACTCCGAGCCGAAGGACGGCCTGAAGAAGCCGACCGCCGCCGAGCTCGCCGCGATGCGGCACGAGATCGAGGAGCACCCCGACGATCGGACGAAGCGGCTCGCGCTCGTTCGCGCGCTCGTCGCCGCACGTGACCTCGACGGCGCGCTCGCCGAGGCGCAGGCCTGGCGTGCGAAGGACGCCTACAACCTCGTCGCGGTTCGCGCGCTCGGCGACGTCCACATGGAGCGCGGCGAGAAGGAAGAAGCCGAGCGCGTGTACTCCGCGATCGTCGAGCTGCTGCCCGGCGACGGGGATGCCCAGCGCGCGCTCGCCACGTTGCTGAAGCAGCGCGGCGATCTCCCTGCGGCGCTCGCTCGCTTGAATGCGGCGCTGCAGGCTCGTCCCGACGATGCGCGCCTGAATTTCGAGCTCGCGGACGTCGAGCTGCGGCTCGGCAAGAACGACGACGCGCTCGCGCGGCTCACGAAGGTGGTCGCGACGAAGGAGACCTCCGACCAGATCCGCTATCCCGCGAAGCAGCGGCTCGGGCAGCTCTACGGCGAGCTGCGTCGCAGCGCGAAGGCGAGCGGCGACGAGACGAAGGCGAAGGCGCTCGGCAGCAAGCTCGACGCGCTCGACCTGAAGGGCGGCGCGGAGAACGACATCCACGTGTACCTGACGTGGGACACCGATCGCACCGACGTCGACCTGTGGGTCACCACGCCTTCGGGCGAGAAGGTCTTCTACGAGCACAAGCAAGGCCACGGCGGCGAGTCGCTCTTCGACGACGTGACCAACGGCTACGGCCCGGAGAGCTTCACCGCGAAGAGCGCGGCGCCCGGCGACTACAAGATCGAGGTCAACTACTACAGCGCACGACGCGGCGCATTCCCCGAGGCGCGCGGCGAGATCGTCGTCGTGCTGGATGAAGGACGCGCCACCGAGCGTAAGCAGGTGCTGCCTTACCGCCTCTTCGCGGAGAAGCAGACGGTCACGGTCGCCAAGGTTCGTGTCGGAGGTGGCAAGTGAAGAACCGCATTCGAGGGCTCGCCGTCGTTCTCGCGCTGGTGCTGGCCGGGACCGGGTGCGCAGGCGCTGCAGCGAACACGATGACGACTCCGCACACGCCGGCGACGCGCGCCGCGAGCGCCGAGGCTCCCACGCTTCGCAGCGCAACGCTCCCGGTGCCCGTGAGCGCGGCATTCGTGGGCGAAGGCTCGCTCGAAGCGCGTGGTGAGAAGACCGCGAAGACGAAGCTCGCGCTCGAGCGGCTCTCGGTGTCGGCGATCACCACCGGCGACGTGACCGAGATGACGATCGAGCACGTGTTCAAGAACGAGACCGAGGAGCAGCTCGAGGGCACGTTCCGCTTCCCGCTGCCCGAAGGCGCGATGCTCACCGGTCTCGCCATGGAGATCGACGGCAAGCTGATGGACGGCGAGCTCGTCGAACGCGACAAGGCACGCAAGGCGTACGAGCAGATCGTCGATCAGATGCTCGACCCCGCGCTCCTCGAGTGGGAGAACGGCCAGACCTTCAAGCTGCGCGTGTTCCCGATCGAGAAGAAGCAGACGAAGCGCGTCGTCCTCAAGGTGGTCGCGCCGCTGCATCGCACGAACGACGGGCTCTTCTTCGCCTATCGACCGCCGAGCTCGGACGGCGGGCTGTCGCTCGAGCGCGTGAGCCTGCGCGTCGACGGAAATGCCTTGAAAACAGGCACCGGAGCACGCACCGCGACCGGCGAGGTGCTCGTGAAGGTCGCGGACGTCGCGCCCGAGGCGCTCGTCGAGCGCACGAAGGACGGCTCGTACGTCGTCGCGCACGTCGAACCGTCGTTCGGTGACGCCGCGCCGGCGGCGCCCACGAAGGGTCAGGCCGTGATCGTGATGTGCGATCGCTCGCGGAGCATGCTCGAGGCGCGCGCGCTGCAGACGCGTACCGCCTCCCTCGTGCTGTCGAAGCTCGAGGCTCGCGATCGCTTCGCGATCGTGACCGGTGACGTGAAGGCGCGCGTCCTCGGAGGCGCTGCGAGCCTGCACGAGCCGACGGATTCCGAGCGCAGCGCGGCGCGCGGCTTCATCGACGGCACGACGCCCGACGGCGCAAGCGATCTCGGCGCGCTGTTCGGCGCCGCGGGCGAGGCCGCGAAAGAGGCTCGCAAGCAGGGGCTCGAGCCGGTGTTCGTGTACATCGGCGACGCGACGCCGACGTGGGGCGAGACGCGCACGAGCGAGCTCGAGCACCTCGCGACCGAGGCCTTCGCGGGCGCGCCGCTGCACGTGGTGGTGCTCGGCAAGTCGTCCGACGAGGCCACGGCGCGTGCGCTGGCTTCGGTCACGCACGGCCGCATGCTCCGCCCGAAGACCGAGGAGGACGCGATGCGCGTCTCCGAGCAGGTCATCCGCGCGCGGACCACGCGCCGCATCGAGGACGTGAAGCTCGTGACTGCCGAAGGCGTCGACGTGCCGCTCGCGGTGCCCGGCACCGTGTACGAGGGCGACGACGTGACGCTCGCCGCGTTCGTGCCGAAGGCGGAGCGCGATCTTCCGAGCATGAAGCTCGTGGGCAACCTCGCGGGCAAGCCGTTCGAGAAGACGATCTCCTTCGCATCGGCGACGAACGCGCGCGACGTCGGCAAGCGCTGGGCGAAGGCGCGGATCGAGCGGCTCGAGCACGACGGCGACGAGCACAAGGAGGCGATCGTCAAGACGAGCCTCGATCACGGCGTGATGAGCCGGTACACGTCGTTCCTCGTCCTCGAGAGCGAAGAGGCGTATGCGCGCATGCAGATCGCGCGCAAGGCGAAGGCCGCGAGCGATAGCGAAGCGCGCGTGAGCGGCCGCGATCTCGACGGCAACGGCGACGGTCGGACCGCGAGCGTCACCCCCGATCATCTCCAGCCCGGCGATCCCGAGGTGCGCATCCCGGCGCCGGCGGACGCGCAGAACGTGGTCGTCGTGTTCCCGTTCGGCGAGACGAAGAGCGCGGTCTGGGAGAACGACACGCACGGCGGGTCATGGGTCGCGCGGTTCCTCGTGGATGCGCACACGCCGGACGGAACGTACGAGATCGTCGTGCGCATCACGCATCACGACGGACGCGTCGAGATCCTGAAGCTGCCGTACGTCGTGGACACGCAGCGGCCCAACCTCGACGTGAGCGTGCGCGCGAAGTCGAACGGCAGCTTCGAGATCAAGGCGAAGCAGCGGCTCACGCAGGCGGAGATCGACGCGCAGGCGCCGAACGCGCCCGGGAGCATCGACGAGAAGCGGCTCCGCTATGCGGCGGTGCTCACGGACGCGAAGCGCGTCGAGGTGCGCGCGCCGGACGGCCAGCTCCTCACGCTCACGCACGTGCGCCTCGGCGAGTTCGCCGGCACGTGGAAGCCGCTGTCGCCCGTCGCGGCGCACTCCAAGCTCCGCCTGGTCGCGGTCGACCGCGCGCTCAACGAACGCGCGATCGAAGTGGAGGTCCCGTGAGCTCCCCGCCGCCTGACCCCGGTTCGTTTTACGAACCGGGGTCCAAAAACGAACCGGGGTTCGAAAACGAACCGGGGTTCGAAAAGGCGGTCGCGGGGTTGCTGGGTTTTGCGCTGGTGCTTGTCGCTTCGACCGCGACCGCGACCGCGACGGCGGCCACGGCCACGACCACGCTCACGGCCCTCGATGATGCTCGCGCATGTCAGCCGCTTTCTCGCGGGGGATTTGCCGTCGCGACTGGGGGTGGGCTCGCCGTCATCGCCAAGGATGGGGCGGCCCGGACCATGACCGCGATCGATGGGCTGCCCGAGACGCGCGTCCACGCCGTCGTCGAGCAGGGGGACGGGCTCTGGGTCGGGACCGAGGCTGGCGCCGCTTACGTGTCGCTCGAAGGTACGCCGCACGTCACGCGTACCGCGCTCACCGCGCCCGTGCACGCCGTGCACGTCGCGAAGAACGGCGCCGTTTATCTCGGGACGCGCGGCTCCGGCGTGTTCCGTCTCGCTGCTGCCGATGCGACCCCCGAGCTGCTCCGCACCAGCGTCAAAGGCACGCACGTGGCCGCGTTCGCCGAGACGAGCGACGGATCGCTCTACGTCGCCTACGGCGACGGGCCGCTCGCGAAGCTCCAGGGCGGAATCCTGACGGGCGTCGATCGCAGCCCCACCCACGGGCAGGCGCTCGCCGCCGTCGGCTCCGACATCGTGCTCGGCGATCTCGAAGGGCTCTTTCGGCTCGACGCGAAGGGCTTCACGTCGCTCGCTTCGGTCGACGCACGCGGCATTGCCGGCGGTCCGAAGAGTGAGGCGCTCCTCGTCGCCTCCTACGGCTCCGGGCTCATGTCGGGGACCTCGCTCCGCACCGACGGCAGCGTCCCGAAGCTCGCGCGCGGCGTCGCCGTGCGCGGCGCGGCGCGCTGCGTCGCCACCACCGAAGGCGTGTACCTCGACGAAGGCTCCGGCACGTTTCACAAAGCTCCGCTCGGCGGTCCGAGCTCGAACGACGTCACCGCGCTCGCCGCCAGCGGCACGCGCGTCGCGATCGGCACGTTCGAGAGCGGCGCATCGATCGCCGAGCACGGCGTGCTCACACGCGTGCATGGCATCGATCGCACCGAGACCATCAACGGCCTCGCATGGCAGGAGGATCGCCTCTGGATCGCGACCGTGCACGGGCTGGTGCGCGTCTCCGCGGACGGCGCCGTTCGCCGCTTCTCGTCGCACGACGGGCTCCCGTCGTCGTTCGCGCGATCGATCCATGTACTCTCCACGAATCGCGTGCTCGTCGGCACCGAGAACGGCGCAGCGATCGTCGAAGGCGAGCGCGTCACCCCTCTCCTCCCCTTCAAGAAGGGCACCCCCGTCCCCATCGCCTCACCGATGCACGCCACGTGGGCCGTCGCATCGTCGAGCGACGGCACGCTCTACATCGGCACCGCCGCCGGCCTGTACTACGGCAAGGACGGTCGGTTCGAGCGCGCGTCCCTCGCCAGCGGCGAGCTCGAGGACGACTGGGTCACCGCGCTCGCGGTCGACGGCCACGACGTCTTCGCCGGCACCTACTCGAAGGGCGTCACGAAGCTCCACTTCGACGACACCTCGAAGAGGCCGACCGCCACGCACCTCGGCGGCGGCTACGTGAACGCCGACGGCCTCGTCATCGCGAACGGCAAGATCTACGCGGCCACGATGGACCATCTCCTCGTCCGCAACGCGAACGACGCCGCCGCGAAGTGGGAGGCCGTCCCCGGCGCCGCTCCCGGCCGCGACGTGACCGCCGTGCGCTTCCTCGGGAGCGAGACGTGGGTCGCCAGCCGGCGCGGCATCGGGATCACGCGCTGAACAGGGCGGATCAGCGCGTCAGCGCATGATCGTCGCGAGCGAGACCCCGGCGCCCTGCTCCGAGAAGAAGACGAGCGTCATGACACCGCCGAGACGCACCCGCGAGCCGGAGCGAATGGGAGCCTGGCCGCCGCGCGTGACCGCCGCGCCGTCGACCTCGGTCGTCTGCTCCGACACGGGACGAAGATAGTAGCCGTCGGGCATCTTGCGCAGCTCGAAGTGCCAGCGGCTGATGCGCGCGAGCTGCGCTTCGTCCGGCAGCGTGAGGATGATGTCGTTCGCGCGCTTGCCGTCGTGCTCGGCGAGGCGCCCGAAGGTCACCGTGCTGTCGTGCGGGAGCTTGTGGACCTGCCCGGTCTCCTCGACGAGGACCGTCGTCGGGAACGAGAGCGGCTCGCGCCACGCGAACTCGAAGATCTCGACGGGGTTCGCGATGCCTTTCAGCTCCACGGACGGCAGCGCCTTGCAGCGCAGTCGTCGTGCGCTCGCGAGCTCCATGTACGCCGCCTTGGTGACGCGGATCGAGGAGGCCTCGGCCGTCGCGGTCACGCGCGCGCACAGGTTCACGGAGTCGCCGGTGACCACGGTCCCGTCCGTGAGCGCCGGTCCGAAGTGGATGCCGATGCGCACGAGCAGGTGATGCTCGGGCGCGCGCGACGAGTTGAACTCGACGATCTTCGTCTCGAGCGCGGAGAGCGCCTCGATCGCCTGGTCGGCGGTCGGGAAGCAGAGGAACGCGCCGTCGCCGGCGGTGTCGACGATGCGCCCCGAGGTCGCGGGCAGCTGCTCCTGGAGCATGTCGATGTGACGTTGCTGCAGCGCCCGGCCCGCGCGATCGCCGAACCGCGCGAAGTAGTTGGTGGAACCGACGACGTCGCTGAAGGCCAGCGCCACCCGTCGCTCGAACTTGCGCGTGATCTCCTCGGAGAGATGCTCCCTGATCCGGATCATCTCCGTCAGGGACAGCGCGCTGAAATCGAACGACATCTCAGGGGCGAGAGTAGCAAACCCCATCGAGGCTAGGGAGGGGGGGCAGGGGGGCAGGGGGCGCGCATCCAACGGAGACGGGCTTTGGTTTTCTTTTGACAGGAGTGAGTCGGACGTGAAACCACGGGACACTCATTCCACCCGTGTCGCAGTTGGACACGAAGGATCGCCCTTGCGAAGCCATCTCCGCCCTCTTCTCTGGCCAATGCTGTCGCTTGGCCTCCTCCTCTTCCCGGGCCTCGCCGGAACGGCAGCGGCGCAGGTTCCGCCGCCGCCGCCCCCTCCCACCCCCAACGACGCTCCGGCGACGATCCTGCCGACCCCCGCGTCCGAAGCGGACCGTCGCGCGACGGAGATGGAGGAGAAGCTTCGCCTCCTCCAGCAGTCGAACGAGGAGATGCGCCGGCAGATCGAGCTCATCCGACAGCAACAGGAGGCCGCCCGCGCGCAGCCGCCCGTCGTCGTTCCGGAGCCCGCGCCCGTCGTCGTCGCGCCCGCCGCGGCCACGGCCCCCGTGTCCACGACGGTCCTCGGCGTGCCCATCAAATTCAGCGGAGCGATGACCCTCCGCTACGACTACTGGCACAACTCGGATCTCACCGACACGCTGACGTCGAACTACGTCAACAACGGTTTCCTGCAGCGGATCCGCTTCGGCGCCGACTTCGGGGACATGAAGTCGCTCCTCGTCGCCGGCCTGCGCCTCTCGACGAACGAGAATCCCAACCCGACCATCCCCTTCGTCTTCCTGGGCGACACGTTCCGCTCGGCGGCCTTCGGCCTCGATCAGGCATGGATCGCGATCCGGCCGCTGAACGATCGCTCGATCATCAGCCTCACGCTCGGCCGCATGCCGAACCAGACCTGGCGCGGCTCGGCCGGGACGATCCGTACGGAGATGATCTGGGACGACGACGTGAATCCGGCCGGCCTCGCCTTGAAGGTGAAGCTGCTCGACCTGCCGCAGGCGCTCGACTTCAAGCTGGAGAACCTCGTCGCGTACTACCAGGTGCAGGCCACGCAGGATCAGCGCTTCGTCGGTCTCACCGGCAACACGGGCCTCTTCGAAGAGCAGCTGAAGGCGTCGACGAAATACGCGACCGCCGCGCTCGCCTTCTACGACTGGGAGAACCTCAACAACGGCCTCAGCTCGCCGGGTCTCGGGGTCGGCGGCGTGAGCGTCCAGCAGCCGACCGACGCGTCCTTGCTTCGCTCCGGCCTGAACACCGGCAACAGCCGCCTTGCCTACGGCCCGATGAGCGCCGTCGGCTTCTCGAGCAATCATTTCCGCATCCTCAACCCGACCGTGCAGGCGCACGTTCCGTTCGGGAGCGACGCGCTCGGCAACCCCGACGTCGCTCTCATGTTCGACTACGCCTACAACTTCTCGGCCCGGAAGGACCACCGCGGCGGCTTCGGGCTCACGCTCAACACGCGCGTCGGCGACTACGAGCCGAAGAGCAAATTGAACCCGCTGAATGCGTGGGTCACGTATCGCTTCGTCCGCTCCGACGTCACCGTCGCTGCACTTGCGGATTCGGATCTCGGCGTCGGCACGGATTACAAGGGCGTCGAAGCGGGAGTCAGTTACCGCATCATCAAGCACCTCATGCCCGCTATTTCGTATTTCGACTATTACGGTTTTCCACTCATGACCAACCATGCTCAGCGCCTGTTCCTCGACGTCACGGGGGAGTTCTGACCATGCTCGCCAAGCTCGCCCGATATAGCCTGATTG
>JAQBQJ010000346.1 GCA_028287065.1 Labilithrix sp.
CCCGACACGCCGCCCGCGCCCGGGAAAGCGCCGGCCCCGGCGCCCGCGCCCGCCGGCGGCGAGACGAACATGGACATCCGCTGGGATCCTTCGGTCGGCGCGGCGGACTGCGCGGCGGCCTGGGGAGCGCACGGCGAAAAGCTCTCGTCGTGCGACACGGTGAAGGACGACTACGTCGTCGTCCGCAAGAGCAAGCGCAACGTCGCGCTCTGCAAGTCGGGCAGCCTCGTCAAGAACCTGCGCTCGGGGCTCGGCTTCGCGCCGACCGGCGACAAGGTGAAGCAAGGCGACGGGAAGACGCCGGAGGGCGTGTTCTACGTGCCGCGCCTCGTGCCGAGCTCGACCTATTACAAGGCATTCCTCCTCAGCTACCCGTCGGTCGAGGACGCGGCGCGCGGCGTCAACGCCGGCCTCATCACGCAGAACCAGCGATCGCAGATCGAGAGCGCGCACGCGGCGTGCGTCGAGCCCCCGCAGGACACGATGCTCGGCGGCGATCTCGAGCTGCACGGCAACGGCAGCAGCGCCGACTGGACGGCCGGCTGCGTCGCGCTCGACGACTCCGGCATCGATCTCCTGTGGAGCAGCATCGGCGTCGGCGACACGATCGTGGTATTGCCTTGAGCTCCTGAGAGGAGCACTCCATGTCCGTCAAGCCGATCCCGTCCGGTTACCACACGCTCACTGCGCAGCTCGCCATCGACGGCGCCGAGAAGGCCATCGAGTTCTACAAGGCCGCGTTCGGTGCGGAGGTCACGGATAGCGCGAAGGATCCGAGCGGTCAGAAGATCTGGCACGCCGCGCTCCGCATCGGCGACTCGATGCTCTTCGTCAACGACGTCTTCCCCGAGATGGGCGGCACGCCGAGTCACTCGAACATGTGGGTCTACGTTCCGGACGTCGACGCATCGTTCAAGCGCGCGGTCGACGCCGGCGCGACCGCGACGATGCCGCCCGCGGACATGTTCTGGGGCGATCGCATGGGCCAGGTCGCCGACCCTTTCGGGCAGAAGTGGACCATCGCGACGCGCACGAAGGACATGACGCCCGCGGAGATGAAGGCCGCAGGCGACGCGTTCGTCGCGTCGATGAAGAAGTGATCAGCGCACGACAGCGGGAATCACGACGCTGTTGATGGGCTGGACGTTCGCGCCGCCGGGATAGGCGTAGCTCACGTACTGGGTATTGAAGCCGGTACCGACATTACCGGTTTCGGCGGAGCCCCATCCCCACACGGTGAGCCCGAACGGATTCGTACTGTGGATTTCGTGCCGGCCGTTGTTGCAATTGCCCTGCGGCGCGAAGTTGTGACGAACGAGATCGGTGCGCGTGTATTCGTACGTCTTCGAAGTACCGATCGGCTGCCATCCGCCGAGCACGCCGGCGCAATCGAGGCTCACGTCCGCGAACGTGCCGTCCTTGCCCTTCGCCCGCACGAGCACGAGGTTCGTCTCGGAGTAGGTCGGGTCGGTGAAGAACACGTACGAAGATAGGTATTCGCCGGGCGGGATCACGTTCACGAACTCGGGATCGCCGCGGCCGTCCTTGGTGTCGGGATCGAACGCGCCGGCGCCGGTCATGTGCGCGGACATGTAGAACGGGTGCTGCGCGTCCTGGCTCTTCACGACGAACGGGCCGGCGGCGCTGAACTGCGTGACCTGGCCGAGCTCGAGGGTCGTGGGGGCGCCGTTCGGCACGCTCGGCTCCCACGTGAGCACGGTGCCCTTCGCGGCGCCGATGATGCGCCACGGCGGCGTCTCTTCCTGGCCGTCGTAGCGATTGCGATAGCGAACGCCGACGTACTCGTTGCCGAGCGCGCGCACCGGCGGGATCTGCTGGTGACCCGTGTCGGCGCAGCACGTCTCGATCCCGAGCGAGGCCTTGCCGCCCCACAGACCGACGGGCACGCTCGACTGGACGATGCTGCCGGCGAGCGGCTGGTCCTGCGTGAACTGGAGCACCTGTCCGCGATTGACGATGTACGTGTGCGGTACGCCGCTGCCGCTCGGCGCGAGACCGCCGCCGCCGGCGATCGCCGACGAGGGGCTGATGACGACCTCGGTGCCGTCCTGCTGGCCGACGATCTGGATGAAGGGACCGCCGATGCCGGCTACGCCCGCGCCGTAGGCGTCGACCGCGACGTAATTGTTGTCCCACGAGGTGACGGGGAGCAGCAGCGTCGCGCTCGTCATCGCGCTCTGTCCGCCGCCATACGGGAACATGTCGTAGGCCGCGACCGCCGCGGACGTCTTGATGTGGAATGCCTGTCCGAGCCCGGTGCCGTGCGTGGCGGTGTCGACGTTCGTGATCGCCGGCGTAATCCCCTTCGGACAATCGGTATTCAATCCGAAAGACGGCAACAGGCCAGGCTTTCGATTCAAGAAGAGCACGCCGACCTGGCCGGACGGGATCTGCCCGTTCGGGAGCGGCGCATACGTGAGCGACTGTCCCGAGCCCGTCGGGATGTATCCGAACTTCGATACGTCGAGCGTCTGCCCCGCGTAGTCGACGGTCACCGTGACCGGCTCGGTCCACGTGTTCGTGATGAAGGCTGCGAAGCATGCGCCGGCGCCGTCGAGGATCACGTCGGGCGTGACCGCGTAGTACTCGCAGCCCGCGCTGCTCTTCGTTCCCGTGCGCAGGCCCTTGCAGTCGAGCGGCGTGCCGCCCGCTCCGCTGTCCTGGTCGAACGGCGCGTTCGGATCGGTGCCGGACACGTGGGTCCCGTCGTCGAACGCGTCACGCGACGATCCACAACCGGACATCAGACTGGCCATCGATGCGACGACCAGACCGAACGAAGCGAGCGCTCGTTTCATGCAATCCCTCCAGGCGCGTGAAGCGGGTGCTCTATAGCCGCGCGGCGCGCGATCGCCATCGGCGTGTGCGTCGGAGACGCCTAAATTACAGGGTGATCGTCGCGATCGTGATCCGAACGATCGCGATCGATCGGATCGTGCTCGGAGCATCGCCCTCCGTTCCGCCGAGGGCTGCCCTCCGGACGAACGATTGGTGCTCGGAGGCGCGCGGACGCACACTTCGCTTCATGACCGAGACGACGTGGGCCGCTGCGCGCGGCGAGAGATGGCGGGCCCAGCTTCCCGGCATGGAAGCGATGCTCGCGCCTGTCGACGAGCCGCTGATCCGCGCGCTGCACCTCGACGGGCCGCTCCGGATCGCCGACATCGGATGTGGCGGCGGCGCGACTGCGCTCTCGATCCTGCGGCGGGCCCCTGCGGGAAGCGTCGTGCACGGCTTCGACATCTCGCCGGCGCTCGTCGCGACGGCTCGCGGTCGCCTGCGGCCCGAGGATCGCGCGATCGCGTTCGACGTCGCGAACATGGCGACCGCTCCGGTTCCGGCGGAGCGCTACGACCGACTCGTCTCGCGGTTCGGGATCATGTTCTTCGACGATCCGCAGGCCGCGTTCGCCAACCTGGCGGGCTGGCTCGCGCCGGGTGGTCGCTTTGCGTTCGCGGCGTGGGGGCCGTTGCTCGAGAACCCGTGGATGACGATCGTGCGCGATGCGGTTGCCGAGGTCGTGGACGTGCCGTCGCTCGATACCGACGCGCCAGGTGCGTTCCGCTATGGCGATCCCCGCGCGTTGCTCGCGGCGCTCGACGGCGCAGGCTTCGGGGAGGTCGAGGTCCGGCAGTGGCGCGGAGCTCTGCCGATCGGCGGCGCGCTCTCGGCGCCGGAAGCGGCGAAGTTCGCGCTGGCGGCCTTCTCCTCGTTCGGCGAGCTGCTTGCCAAGGCCGGTGGCGCAGCGGTCGATTCGGCGCGCGAATCGCTGACCGCGCGTCTTGCAGGGCACGAGCGCGACGGCGCCGTGCGCCTGGACGCGTGCGTCCACATCATCGAAGGCGTGCGAGCATGAAGCCGGTCCGCTGGGCGCTCGCGAGCCTCTCGCTCTCGATGCTGCTCTCGTCGCTCGGTACGAGCATCGCCAACGTTGCGTTGCCGACGCTGGCGACTGCGTTCGATGCCTCGTTCCAGCAAGTGCAGTGGATCGTCCTCGCGTACCTCCTGTCCAGCACCACGCTGATCGTGAGCGTCGGACGGATCGGTGACATCATGGGCCGACGACGGCTGCTGCTCGCAGGCATCGTCCTGTTCACCGTGGCGTCGGTGGTGTGCGGAGTCGCGCCGGTGCTGGGGCTCGTGGTGGCCGCCCGGGCGGCGCAAGGCCTCGGAGCCGCCGTCATGATGGCCCTCTCGATGGCGTTCGTCGGTGAGACGGTTCCAAAGGAAAAGACCGGCCGGGCGATGGGCTTGCTCGGAACGATGTCGGCGATCGGGACCGCGCTCGGGCCATCGCTCGGCGGCGTCCTCATCGGCGGGCTCGGTTGGCGCGCGATCTTCCTCGTGAACGTTCCGCTCGGTCTGCTGACGCTCCTCCTCGCCCATCGTCATCTGCCCGTCGATCGCGAGGGTCGCGATGCCGCGAACACGAAGCGCGCCGGCTTCGACAGCGTGGGGACGCTGCTGCTCGCGCTCACGCTCGCCGCCTACGCACTTGCAGCGACCCTCGGGCGCGGCCACTTTGGTGCGCTGAACGTCGCTCTCCTGGTCGCCGCAGCCTGCGGAGTCGCGTTCTTCTTGCTCGCCGAAGCACGAGCGCCGTCACCGTTGATCCGCCTGGCCATGTTCCGCGATGCAGGCCTGAGCGCGAGCCTCGCCATGAGCGCTGTCGTCTCCACGGTCATGATGGCGACGCTCGTGGTCGGACCGTTCTACCTCTCGCGCACGCTCGGGCTCGATGCGGTGCTCGTCGGGCTCGTCTTGTCCGTCGGTCCGCTCGTCGCTGCGCTCACGGGCGTGCCGGCGGGTCGTGTGGCGGACCGCTTCGGCTCGCAGCGCACCGTGATCGCTGGGCTCGCAGGGATGGCGACCGGCTGCTCCCTGCTCTCCGTGATTCCTGCGGCGCTCGGCGTCGCGGGTTACATTGCTCCCATCGCGCTCATGACCGTCGGCTACGCGCTGTTCCAGACCGCCAACAACACGGCGGTCATGGCGAATGTCCCCGCAGATCGACGCGGCGTCGTCTCCGGGCTGCTCAATCTGTCGCGCAACCTCGGCCTCGTCACGGGCGCGTCGGTGATGGGCGCCGTGTTCTCGCTGGCGGGTATGCGAGTAACGTTCATGACGGCGGCGCTCTTGATCGTCAGCGCGCTCGCCGTCGCGGTCGGCCATTCGAGAAGGACAGGATGGAAATTCATCAGCTGAAGACGTTCGTCGTCGTGGCGCGTGAAGGGAGCATAACGCGCGCTTCCGAACGACTCGGTCTCAGTCAGCCGGCGGTGAGCGCACAGATCAAGGCGATCGAGGACACGCTCGGTCTCGCGTTGTTCGAACGTACGGCCCGGGGCATGAGCCTGACCGCCGACGGCCAGCGGCTCCTCGCGAAGGCGGAGCAAACGCTTGGTGCCCATCAAGAGCTGATCGACGAAGCGAAGCGCATCAAGGGACGACTCACGGGGAAGCTTCGTCTCGGCACGGCGAGCAACTCGAGCCCGGATGTGCTCGGCCGCCTCCTCACGACCCTCGCCGAGCGCTGTCCCGAGGTGGACGTCGCGCTCCAGCACGTCACCTCACGCGAGATCGTGACCGGCCTTCGCGACGGCAGGCTGGACGCGGGCTTCTACAACGAGGCTGGCGAGCCCGACGCCGAGCTGACGACCCTCGAAGTGGCGCGCTTCGGCACGTACCTCGCGGCGCCTTTGGGCCTCGTGCCGGCCTCGCGACCTCTGGACTGGGCGGCGCTCGCGGAGCTGTCGTGGATTTTCCCGACCGCGAGCCGATGTTGCGGGCGGGCGGCGGAGAATCTCTTCGAGATGCATCGGATAAGGCCCAAGCGGGTCATCGACATCGACCGCGAGAGCGTCACGCGCACGCTGATCGCGGGTGGCGTCGGCGTGGGTCTCCTGCACGCGGACACGGCGAAGGACGCCGAGGCTCAGGGAGAGGTCGAGCTCGTCTGCGAATCCGAGAAGCAAGTCCGCGTCCTGTTCGCCCACCTCGCGACCCGCTCCCAGGACCCCCTGGTGAGCGCCGTGACCTCGATCGTCCAACACGCTCCGGATCGAGAAGTCTGAGAAAAACGCGAAAGCGCGAAGAATTGTTTTTGATCGAGACACGCGTGCACGTGACGCGTGTTTCGAACAAACAAACCTTCGCGCTTTCGCGCTTTTCTCAGACTTCTCAGATCTTCATTCAGCCCAGCCAGCCCCCTGGCGCTTACTCGGTCGCCTTCACGTTCACGAGCACAGCGCCGCCGCCGTGCGATGCCGGCGACCGCGACCGCAGCCACGCGATGCCGTGCGCCATGAACGTCCAGTCCACCATGTGGCCCGCGTTGCGCTCTTCCACCTTGAACGGCCAGCCCATCGACGCGAGCGCGCCGGCGAACGACCGCGAGTGGTTCGCGGTCTGCGGGTCAGCGGCCGACACGCCCACGAACACCGGCGCGCGCTTCGCCTTCGCCGCAGCGCTCGGGTCGGGCTTCACCCATGACGAGCCGCCCGCCAGGACGATGTAGCCGTCGACGTCGAGCATGTTGCGGACCGCGAGCGAGCTGCCGTAGTAAGCGCCGCTCGAGAAGCCGACGACGAACGTCTCGTCGAACTTGTGGCCGACCTTCGCCTCGACGTCCGCGCGCGCCTTCGCGATGCTCGCGAGCACGCCCGCCTCCTGGTCCTTCTGCGCCGCTTGCGACGTCGGCCAGACGTAACCGACGCCGTCGCTCGGGCCCGTGGGCATCACGACCGTGAAGTTGTGGCGCTTCGCATGGAGCGCCATGGCGCGCTGCTGCATGTAGAAGAAGCCCGGCGTCATCGCGAGCGAGCCATGCAGATACACGACGAGCGTCTTCCGTCCGTCTGCCGGAACACCGCCGTCGAAATAGCACACGTGATGTGAGAGCTCGCCGAGCTCGGGCGCGCAATACGGCTTTGCGGATCCGTCGGCCGACTTTCCCGTCTTCGACGTCTTTGCCTTCGCTTCGTCCGCATGTGCCGTCGTCACGATCGAACCGGACGTCGCACACGCAGCGATCACGAGGGCAAAGAGGAAAAATCGCATGGTCGGTCGGCGTAACACAGATTGCCGCCGTACGCACAGTGCGGGGTCCGACCCGCAGACTCGAGTCCTCGGTTTGCGACACCTTGTCGTCTTCGTAGAAGCGGTGCAGAGCGTCTTCATCGTGCCCGAGCTCCCCGAGGTGGAACATGCGCGTCGCACGCTCGAGCGGTGGCTCGCGGGTGCGCGCATCGATGCCGTCCGCGTGCAGGATGCACGCATTCTCGACGTCGGCGTGCAACCTGCACGAGTCGTGCGCGCCCTCACGGGGCGTCGCGTCATCGCCGTCGACCGGCGCGGGAAGTGGCTCCGCCTCTCGCTCGAGGGGACGGCGGGTCGCGTCTTCTCCCACCTCGGCATGACCGGGAAGTGGGTCCGCGCGGGCGTCGAGGACGACGCCGTCCGCTTCGAGAAGGTCCGCCTCGACGTCACCAAGGGACGCACGCGACGCAGCGTCCGCTACGTCGACCCGCGCCTGTTCGGGCGCTTCGTGGTCACGAACGAAGACCTCCCGATCTGGAGCGAGCTGGGGCCCGATCCGCTCGTCGACGGCATCGACGTCGACGCGCTGCACGCGAAGCTCGCGAAGCGAAAGCTGCCCATCAAGCCGACGCTCCTCGACCAGTCCGTGCTCGCGGGCGTCGGCAACATCCTCGCGACCGAGGCGCTCTTCACCGCGCGCATCGATCCCCGCCGGCCCGCGCGCGATCTCTCACGCAAGGAGGTGGCGGCGCTCGCTCGCGGCATCCTCCGCGCCATCGACGCGACGCTCGCCATGCAGGGCGACGGCGAGACCATCCAGTACGTCGAAGAGGCCGGCGCCGACAATCCCTTCACGATCTACGGCAACGAGGGCACGCCTTGCCCGAGCTGCAAGCGTCCGCTCTCGAAGATGGTCCTCGGCGGTCGCGGGACCGTCTTCTGCGTCTCGTGCCAGCGCTGACCGCGCTCACATGCCGTCGATCGCCGACATCCAAACGCCGCTCTGTCCAGGGCCGGCGTGCGTCATCCATACCTCTCCGTGTTTGCCGAATACCCACTCCGCGGCATGCGCGCGAAGGCGGGTATACGGCGCATCGGGAAACGAAGACGCCACCGGAGATCGATAAACGAGCGTGGCATCCCAGGCGAGCGGATAGGCGCTCACCGACATCCAGAACATGCCATTGCGCTCGAACACGAACGGCGATTCGGCATATGCCGCATTGCTCGTCGGCGGCGCATGCTCCATCGTGAGCGCCATACGCGCTTCGCTCCAGTGGACGAGATCGTGCGACAGGCGATAAGCCACTCCGCTCAGCTTCCGCGTGATCGAGTCACAACGCGAGTAATACAGCGCCCACGCGCCCTCGCGCCGAACGAGCATCGGGTCCCGCGCTTCGCAGAAGTCCTCGAAGAGCGGTACGCGCCCTACGCGCGTCCATCGATAGAGGTCGTCGGACTCCGCGAGCCGAATCGATGCGTGGTAATCGTCCCGGCCGCCGCCCTGGTAGACCATCATGTAACGGCCTTCCCACGGCACCACGTGAGGCGCCCACGCGTGCGTCTCCCCCACGGAGCGGTCGGCGTGCAAGGCGATACGATAGGGCTGCGTCGCCGGCTCGAAGGACCCGGTCGTCCACTTCGCCGGGTTCTTCTCCGCCGCGACGGCGTGAATGAAGTCGACCTCGGTATCCTCGCCGATCGGCTCCGGATGGAAGATGCCGAACAGATGCCACTCGCCGTCCTTGCCCTGCACGAGCGTGTGGTCGTTCACGTAGTACGGACCGCCCGGGACCGTGGCCGTGTCGAAGAGGTGGACCATCGCGCCCTGCTCGACGACGCCGCAGCTCGCTCGGTCGCCGAGATCGAGCAGCGGCGTCGATTCGGGCGGCGTCTGGCTCGCGATCGCCTCCTGCGAACGGAGGCGGACAGGCAGCGCGAGCAGCGCGACGAAGCCTCCGGTCAGCATCACCCGGCCCCAACGACTGGCCATACCTTCACCCTAGCTACGGATCCGCGAAACGCACGCGGTCGAGCTATCTCGCAGCGCTCTTGCCGGGGCGCGCGAGAGTGCGGACGTACGCCATCAGCGGGCCGTAGTCCTCGTCGCGGATGATGCCCTTCCACGTCGGCATCTTCGTGCCCGGCTTCTGCGTCGAAGCGTCCTCGATCCAGGCGCGCAGCCCGTCGTCCGTCGGGAAATGTTCGTTCGCGCCGCGGAGGTCGCCGACGAGGCCGACGCCGTTCGCGCCGTGGCAGGAGCCGCACGCGTACTTCTGGTAGAGCTGCTTGCCGTGCTCGTTCGCGGGCGCGGTCGCGGCGACCTCGATGCTCGGGCGCTTCACCGCGTTGTGGATCTTCGGCACGGTGCGGAGATACGCGTAGATCGCGGTGACCTCGTCCTCCTCGAGCTCGGTCTTCGGCAGCATCGGATAGTGCAGCGGGCGGCCGTCGGGCCGCAGGCCCTTCGTCACGGCGCGCACGAAGTCCGCCTCGGACCAGCGTCCGATGCCGGTCTCGTCGTCGGGCGTGAGGTTCGCCGAGAAGATCGGCTTCTTCTCGGCATCCATCAGCGTGTTCCCGCCGCCCATGTAGCCAAGCGTCTTCTCCGGCTCCATGACGTTCATCGATTTGAAGTCAGCAGAATGGCAACTCCAGCAGTCGAGCGTGAACGTGAGATATTTGCCATATGCGACGCGATCCGTGCGCGACGGAGTGGGGATTGGCTCTTTGGGATACGGAAGCGGACGGAACACGGCGTGCGCGAGCGCCTTGGCGAGGAACGTGGGCTTCGTCTTTCCGAGCGGCGGCGTGGCCGACGGCGCGACGAGCGCATCGTCGGACCGCAGGAACGCGATGATCGAGTGGAGGTCCTCGTCCGAGAGGTGAGGGAGCTTCACCATCCAGGGCGGGACGTACTGACCGTCGGGCCGCACGCCGGTGCGGAGGAAGTACTCGAGCTCGCCGTCGGTCCACTTGCCGATGCCCATCTCGGGATGGCTCGTGATGTTCTTCGAATAGACGTCGCCGAACTCCGCCGGCAGCTCCTCGATGTGCTTGCCCGTGAGCGCGTGGGTCTCGTTGTTCAGGTGGCACTCGTTGCAGAGGAGCGTCGACAGTCGCTTGCCGCGCGCCACGCGCTCCGGCGTACGCACGACGGTGAGCACCGGCGTGTCGTGCGCGTACGTGGGGATCCCGTCGATCTCGATGTAGAGAGCGAGCGCAGCGGCAAGCGCGACGATCGCACCGAGCACGTAGCTCGCACGCTTCAGGAGCTTCTTCATCGCGCACCTCCCTGGGCTGCCGCCATGAGCGCCTCGCACTCGACCGGATTCAGCGCGCGCGCCAGCCACTTTCCCGCGCGGGCGCGCTCGGCCGGCGTCAGCGACGCCATGAGGCGCGCGTGAACGCCACGGAGCTCGTCGTCGTCGAACGAGCGCTCGAGCAGCGGCTGCACGACCTGCTCCTCTTCCGCCATGTGCAGGAGGAGGTCGGCCGCGAACGTGCTGAAGTGCAAGTACAGCGTGCGACCGGCGATCGGGCGGAGGTCGTGGGCGGTCGCGCGGAGCGTGCGGGCGAGGGCTCGCAGCTCGGCGACCGTCTTCGGCTGCACGTCGTGCGCGCGCTCCATCGAGTCGAGCTTTCCTCGCAGGCGCTCGGCGAGCGTCGACATCACGAACGCGTCCTCGTGACCGCGATGGTCCTCGCAGAGCTCGATCACGTCGTCGAGCTGCTCGAGGACGATCGCGAGCGCCCTCTCGTCTGCGAAGCTCGTCGAGCCGAGCGCGGTGAGCGTGTCGCCGAGCGCGCAGCGAATGGCCTTGTGGATCGGTCCGAAGAGGTCGATTCGCGGCGGAGCGCGGAGCGTGCTGGGGGGCGGCAGATCGACGTGGGCGGATGCGTTCATCTCGTTCTCCTCTGCTCCGTGCCGGAGCTCGAGAACGAAGATGTCACCTCGTCGAAACGTGGCTCGCTAAGTCGGTCCTACGGGGACCGCGAGAGTTTCTTAATCGCTTCTTAACCCGCTTCGCTGGCGCGTTCTTCGAGCTCGAACGCGCAGCCGATCTCGAGCCGGAACTGGCCGCGACCGATCGAGACCAGCGCCAGATCCGGGCATTTCTGCTCGAGGCGCTTGCGGAGGAGGACGAGGCGGCTCTCCAGGTTGTCGCGCACGGCGGGCAGGCCGAGCGAGGCGTCCAGACGGAGCTCACGGTTCGTGAAATCGGTGCGTCCGTTCGCGCGGAACGCCGTCAAAAGGCGCCAGAGGATCTTCCCGGGAACGTTTCGAACGAGGTACTCGTCGTCGACGAACATGCAGTCGTCGCTCGGGTAGAAGACGAACTTGCGCACGCGCGCGCACGGGACGGCCGACGCACGCGACGCGGGCGCAGGCTCCAGTGTCAGCGTGGGCTCGGTCGCTTCGGCCTCGCGACCGCGACGCACGATGCTCTCGATCGCGAGAGCGACCTGCGCGGCGATGATCTCGAGGTAGGCCTCGTGCCACTCCTCGAACGCGGCGGGCTTCTTGCTCTCGACCGCGAGAACGCCGACGAGCCTATCGCCGGCGACGAGCGGCAGCGCGAGCTGGCTCTGCGCTTCGACGAGACCGGGCAGCGGGATCTCCGGCGTGAGCGCGCGACCCTGTCCGGCGCGATGAACGCTCGCGCGGATGGCGCGTCCGTAGCGGAGATCGGCGCCCACGCCCGCGACGCGCAGGAGGCATCGCTCGCGCGCGACCGTGCCGATCAGGCCGTCGCCGATCGCGACCTCGGCGCCGACGCCGCCTTCGCCATACCCTCGGCTCGCGACGGAATAGAGTCGCGGCGCGACCTCGTCGCAGAGCAGCACCATCGAGTGCTCGAAGCCGTACGCCTGCTCGAGCGCCTCGAGCACGTTCGAGAGCAGGCTGTCGAGATCGGTCGCCTTCGACGCGCGCTGCGATACGAGCTGGAGCCCGTGGAGCTCGGAGCGATAGGCCGGGGGATCGTCGAGGACCATGTCCGGCGGAAGAGGCTCGAGGAAGCCCTCGACCTTTTCGATCTCGAGCACCTCGTACACGTCGGCGGAGAGGAGCTTGAAGATCCCGGTCATGCCCGTGTGCGATGCAATGGCGTCGATGCGCCTGGACATGACGTCGAAGAGCGCGCCCTCGGTCTCGGCGTGGTCGTACCGGACGCGCATCCGATACATGTCGATCGACTGCGGATCGTAGAGCTCGACGCTCGCGTACCGATTCGCCTGGACGTTCTTCTTCGTTTTGTTGAAGAACTGACACGACAGCGCGATGCGATCGCCGTCGACGTAATGCACCTGGCTCAGGTACGTGACGTTCGGGATGCCGTCGGTGTCGCACGTCGCGATCACCGCCGGTATGACCCCCTGGAAGCACCGCATCGGCAAGGCTGCGAGCTTCATCGCACGGTCACCACCGGACCCGTGGGGACCACGCCGCCGGCCTCGAGCCGCCTGCCCGCGCCGGGTCCCGGGGTCTGCACGAAGATGTCGCGCACCGTGAACGTGACGGCCACTGCGGGCCAGAACACGAAGCGCTTCGTGATGCTCCGCGGAAAGCCGACCATGTACATCTGCTCGCCGAAGGTCGCGTGGTACCGGTCGACGACGGACCGGTCGCCCTCGCTCGCCTCGACGAAGCGCGTGCACTTGCCCTTCATCTGGATCGCGAAGTTGTCGTACGGGCGCTGGAACCCGACCGCGATGTCGCCGTTCTCGCGCAGGTTCGCGAGCGCCTTCGCGCCCCAAGTTTCGTGCAGGTAGATCGTGAGCTCCGTCCGGTCGCGTGAGACCGCGGCGCCGGCCGCGCGCGCCACCTCGGGGATGTTCGCGGCATCGCGCGTCCCGATGATGATCGAGACGCCTGCCTCCAACGTGTCGACGATGTCTGCGGGAATGGTGGCCAAGACTGCGGGGGATTCTACTCGATCTCGGCATGCAGCGGCGGCAAGCCGAGGACGACGCGCACCGGTCCGAACGATCGTCGATGCACGTCGCACGCGCCGAGCTTCGTCAGCGCCGCGAGGTGCTCCTTCACCGGATATCCCTTGTGCTTGGCGAACCCGTACCCGGGGTAGGTCGCGTCGAGGTCCCGCATCATCGCGTCGCGCGACGTCTTCGCGAGGATCGAAGCTGCGGCGATCGACAGGCTGAGCGAGTCGCCCCTCACGATGCGCCGCTGCGGGATCGGGACGTCCTTCAGGCGGCGCGCATCGATGAGGAGATGCTGCGGCGCGAGCTGGAGCCCAAGGACGGCGCGCTGCATGGCGAGGAGCCCTGCCCAGTAGATGTTGATGGTGTCGATCTCCTCGACCGTCGCGATGCCGACGCACCACGCGCTCGCGGTCGCCTTGATCTCCACGGCGAGGCGCTCGCGCTCCTTCGCATCGAGCTTCTTCGAGTCGTCGACGTCGGCGATGCGGCTCCCGGGCGTGAAGATCACGGCCGCCGCGTACACGGGGCCGGCGAGCGGGCTCATGCCGGCCTCGTCGACGCCTGCAACATACACGATTCCCGCGGCCCAGAGCTCCTGCTCGAAGCGCAGCATCTTGCGGAGGCGCTGGCCCTCGGAGCGATGCGCGCGGCGCCTCTTCGCGATCGCGTCGAGGATCGCCTTCGCGCCCGGACGCGGATCCGCGCGCAGCTCCGCCTCGAGCGCGGCCGGCAGGGGCCGTGCTCTCTCGACGTAGCGCTCGCGTAGCTCGGCGAGCGTCGGCACGGTCAGCCCTCGATCTTCTCGACGCGCCCGTCCGCGTGCTTCGCGAAGCGCCCCGCATCCCGCGGGTGCACCGGATGCTCGTTCGGCCACGGCCATCCACCGAAGCGCGTGCGGCGATAGTCCGTCATCGCGCGCTCGATCTCCTCGCGCTCGTTCATCACGAAGGGACCGTGCGCCACGACGGGCTCTCCGATCGGACGACCCTGCAGCATGAGGATCTCGCAGCCCCCGTCTCCGGCTTCGAGCTTCAGCGGCGCATCGCTCTCGACGACGAGCGCGCTGTGATCGCGAACGAGCTCGTCGCCCACGCGAAGCGTCGATCCCTCGTAGAAATAGAGTGTCCGTACGCTTCGCTCGTCGTTCGCCGGCGGCAGCGTCCACGTCGCGCCGGCCTGCATGTGGATCGTCCAGATCGCGACGTCGGTGTCGGCGCGGGCGGCCCACGAATGAGGAGGCGGAGGCGGCGCGCGCCTTCCGTCGAGCTGGCCCGCGACGACCTCGACCTCGGTGACGCGCTGCTGGTCGTCGGTGATCGTGACGCGCGGCGTGTCCTTGCTCCAGAGCATCGCGAAATGCGGCTCGGCCATCTTGTCGGCGGCCGGCAGGTTCAGCCAGATCTGGAACAGCTCGAGGTGGTTCGGCTTCTCGCGCTCGAGCAGCGGGAACATCTCGGAGTGGACGATGCCGCCGCCTGCGGTGAGCCACTGCGTGTCGCCCGACCCGAATCGCGCGGCGGCGCCGAGCGAGTCCGCATGATCGATGTAGCCCTTGCGCACGACCGTCACGGTCTCGAAGCCCCGATGCGGATGGTTCGGAAATCCAGGGACGACCTCGCCGTGGTACATCCGCCAGCCGTCCTTGCCTTCGAAGTCCTGCCCGATGCGGCGGCCCTGGAGCGATGCGGTCGGCGGAGCCATTCGCTCGTCGCCGGCGGGGTAGGCGTCGTCGTGATGGACGCAGAAGAGGAACGGGTCCGTGGTCTCCCACGGGAACCCTAGCGGACGCTTCGCGAGGATGACGCTGCTCACGGAATGAGCATAGCGTCGTCGAGGGCGTCGCGGGTGTGCGCGCGCATGATCGAGGTGGAGCTCGAGCGCATGCGGCCCTCGTGACCGGGCAGGACCCACGAATACTCGAGGTCCAGGAGCGCGGCGAGCGAGCGCTTTTGGGCGTCCCACGAGTACCAGCACACCTCCCGCGACGCGTAGAGCCGGCTCCCGTCGTCCGTCGCGAAGAGGTGGTCGCCGGTGAACAGCGCGAGCTCTCGGTAGAGGAGCGCCGCGCTCCCTCGCGTGTGACCGGGGACCGGGACGACGAGCAGGTCGTGATCGAGGCGGACGGGGCGATCGCCTTCGATCGTGTGCTCGACGTCGCGCGTACCGCTCGTGACGTCCGCCGCGTGCATCACGCGCGTGCAGCCGAAGCGGCGCGCGAGCTTCGCGTGATCGGCGACGTCGTCACGATGCGTGAGGAACAGGAAGCGGACGCCGCCGAGCGCCTCGATGCGATCGAGCAAGCGCGGAACGGCACGTGGCGAATCGACGAGCACGTTTCCCTCGGGCCGCACGACGAGATAGCTCTGCGCACCGTAAGAGCTCTCGGACGCGAAGCCGCAAAAGTAGATGCCCTCGCCGAGCGGCTCGGGAAACGCGGCCACGGCGTCGTCGACCGGGAGCTTCGACCGCGTGCCGATCGAGCTCGTGGGACACGCGACGAGCGCCATCTTGGCGCGCAGCACGTCGGCGTCGGCGCGCGGCTGCTTCGCGACGATCGATGCGCCCGCGCGATCGGACCGCGCGAACGCCGCGGGCGCTACGTTGCGGCAAACGGCGCAATCGATGCAGGATGCATCGACATAGAACTCGCCCTCGGCGTTGTCGGGGAGGCGATCGGACAGACGCGCCATCTCCCCACCATGCCGCTACCTGCAGGCCTTCGCAAACCTCGCGTCGAGATCGCGCACGCGGCGATCGCTCGCCTTTTCCTTGTGCGCCTTGTCGAGATCCTTCGAGGCGTACTTGCACATGAGCTGGCGCGAGGCCTGGGAAGGGGAGATCGTGACCTGCTTGAGCGTCTTGTCGGCGCTCAGGATCGGAACCTCGAGCCCGCAGAGCCGCTTCGCGTCGGCTGCGAGCTGCTTGGCCTCGGCGTCGGAGAGCGCCTCGAGCCGCGGGCGCGTCCCGTCGAGCTGGGCGCACTTCATGTTCGCGTCGCCATCGTCGGGCTTGTCCGGATTGGTGATCGAGCCGCGCTTCACGAGCGCCTCGATGTCACGAACGAGGGGCTTCGCTTCGTTGACGGCGGCCCGATCGGAGGGGGCGAGCGTGTCGGCGGGCGCAGCAGGCGCGGCCGTCGCCGCGGTCGCGACGGGCGTGACGGCACCCGCGTCGGGACCGATCGACGCGCCTTCGGTGGTCGCGGTCGAGATGAGCTGCGGAGCCGGCGGGAAGGGCTTCGGCTTCTTCTTGCAGCCATTCGAACCGAGCGCGAGCACGACGGCGCCCACGCACACGATCCGAGTCACGTTCATGAGCCGCGCGATCACGGACCTTCGAAGCTAGCGCGAAGGCCCAGGTCTCGGCTACCTCCCCGCGCGGTAATGCTCGACGATGCGATCCGCAGGTAGCGCCTTGTCGTAGATGGCGACCTCGTCGAGCGTGCCCTTGAACGCGAGACCGAAGCGCAGGTGGGCGACCGTGTCGGCGACGGCCGCCGTGTTGTCGAAGCCGCCTGCCGAGGCGGGCTGCGCGTTGATGTACATCTTCGCGTTGCCCTTGCCGTTGTCGTACGCGACCGCGACGACGACGTGTGCGAACGAGGCAGGCAGCGGCGTCTCGCTCCACGCGCTCAGGTCGACGCCCCACACCTCGAAGTGCGGAGTGCGGTTGCCGCCGATGTAGAAGACGTAACTCTCGAAGGCGCCCTGGTCCTCCAAGCGCTTGTGGATCAGGATCCCGCTGCCGACGTCGGCGTCGCCGCGCACCCACAGCTCGAGGGTGAACGGCTGGAGGCCGGAGAAGTCGAAGAAGTCGCCGACGTCGAGCGAGTCGCCGTCGAACGTCACGCCGCGACCGCGGACGCCCGCGCCGCCGAACTTCACGCCCGCGCCCGTCGAGGTCGCCGAGCGCCCCGCGATCTCGTCCTTCGCCGCGTTCGCGTCGCTTGGTTCTTCGAAGCGGTAGTAGGCAACCGGCTCGTCCGCGCGGACGATCGCAGCATAGAGCGTCGAGGGATCGCTCGCGTCCGGCATCGCGGAGCTCGAGCCGTCGGTGGGCGGCATCTCGCCGTCGGCCGTCACGATCGGTGCGTCGATGGAGCCGGCGGCGTCTGCCTCGTCACCCGAGAGGCCATCGAGGTCCGACGTGAGCGTGCAGGCGGCTCCAATCGCGGCAACGACGATGCCGCTGAAGAGGAGCAGAGCGCGCATTCCACCAGCAGAATATCACTCGGAGACAGAGAGCCGCAGGATCTTGCCGTCCGCGTACGCCGCGCTCTTCGTGCCGGCGCTGCCGACATAGACCGAGTTGCCCGATATCGCGATCGCGACGGGGAACGGGATGCCGACTGCGAGCGTCTCGGCCGTCTTCGAGTCGTGTGCGACCCGGCGCACGCGTCCGTTCGTCAGGTCGCCGTCGCCGGGCTCGACCCAGTACGCATACGCGTCGTCGATGGCGAAGTCGGTGACGCCGAGCGCGTCCTTGTCGACGACCTCGTCGCGATCGTTCGCGAGCGTGATCCGGTGGATGCTCCCGGGGCTGTCCTTGCCGTAATAGAGGTACGTCGCGTTCCCTCGCATCGTGTGGAACCCGTCCGAGAAGCGGTTCACCTCGCGCGCGCCGGTGCCGTTCGTACCGACGCTCTGCATCGCGCCGATCTGCCCGGAGATGTCGACGCCTGCCCAGAAGAGGCGATCGCCGGAGACCGCGGTCGCGACGGGTGTCCCGTTCGAGTTGATGGGCGTGCTGGTCGTACCGCCGATGACGGTGGAGCGCATCGCGGGATCGGTGTCGGCCGTCCAGAAGACCTTCGTGCCGGCCGTCGCGAGGTTCACGATCTCCTCGTTGTGGCTCACGACGGTCTCGAGCGCATGCGTGCCGGCGAACGCAATGCGCTTGATCGCGATGGTATCTGCAACATACACGTGAGTGGCGCTGGCGGTGAACGCGCTCGGTCGCGTGAACGTGGCGATCTTCTCGACGCACGACGCGCCGGTGCACGGCTGAACGCCGGAGGCCTTGTAGAGGCCGGGCGCGGTCCCGCTCTCGACCCAGTAGACGTCGTCGCCGCTCGCGACGAGCCCGGAGCGCCACGGCCTGTAGCCTGCCGTGGAGCGCGCGCCGATGCGGCTTCGTCCGGTGACGAGCGTGTCGACGGTGACCTTCAGCGAGCCGTCGAGGTCGCCTGGTCCTCCGCCGTCAGCGGGATCGACGCCGCCCTCGAAGAAATCGCCGGCTCCGCCGTCGCCGGACGCATTGGCGTTCTTCAGATCCCCACAGCCTGCGGAAGCGATCGCGAGCACGCCGAGCAACGCAGGCAGGACCAGGATGCCGACGACGACGGGGGCGCGCACGTGCATCGGGGTAGCAGGATCGGCGGCTTTCGCAATGTCGCGCGCGTGGCCGGCGTGTAACGTGCGACTCGTGGCGCAGGGGGAGGGAGGGCAGGCAAAGGGAGAGCGGAAGCCGCCGCATCCGTTCGTGTGGACGGTGCTCTACCTGCCGTTCGGCGCGCTGTCCGGCTTCGTCACCGTGGCGCTGACGTTCCTGGCGACGAAGCACGGTCTGTCGATCTCCGAGGGCGCGCTCTTGAACGGCGCGAACATGGGGACGCAGTGGCTCAAGTGGCTGTGGGCGCCGATCGTCGACGTGACGCTGACGCCGCGGCGCTGGTACGTGCTGTCGACGGCGGCGTCCGCGCTCGGTGTGCTGGGCATGTCGATGGTGCCGCTCGGTCCCGACACGCTCGGTCTCTTGCTGGCGATCATCGCCGCGGCGAGCCTGATCAACTCCGCGGTCGGCATGGCGGTCGAGGCGCTCATCGCCGCGGCGACGCCGCCGGATCAAGTCGGACGCGTGAGCGCATGGTTCCAGGCGGGCAACCTCGGTGGCGCGGGGCTCGGCGGCGCGCTCGGGTTGTTCCTGGTCACGCATCTGCCGAGCCCGTGGATGGGCGGCGCGATCATGGCCGTCCTGTTCATGCTGTGCTGCTTCGCGCTCGTGTTCACGCCGAAGCATGTCGCGGTGCACGACCACGCGAAGTCGTCGGATGCGGTGAAGGCGGTGGTCCGCGATCTGAAGATGATGCTCAAGACGAAGGGCGGCCTGCTCTCGGCGGTGCTCTGCGTGCTGCCGGTCGGCACGGGCGCGGCGCAGACGGTGCTGACGCAAGCGGAGGTGGCGGGCTACTGGGGCGCGGGCGCGCGCGAGGTGGAGCTGCTGCAGGGACTGACGGCGGGCGTCGTGACGGCGATCGGGTGCTTTGCGGGAGGCTGGCTGTGTCAGCGTCTCGCGCCGCGGACCGCGTATGCGTGCGTCGGGATCGGTCTGGCGCTCGTGGCGATCGGCATGGCGATCTGCCCGGCGACGGTCGCGATGTACGTGGTGTGGAACATGACGTACGCGTTCGGCGTCGGTCTCTCGTATGCGGCGTTCACGGCGGTGGTGCTGAGCGCGATGGGCGAGGGCTCGGGCGCGACGAAGTACAACGTGTATGCGTCGCTCGCGAACTTCCCGATCTGGTGGCTCGGGCTGTTGCTCGGCTTCGCGGCGCAGCACTGGGGAGCGCGTCGCATGCTTCTGACGGAGGCGGCGCTGGGCGTGGTGGGCGTGGGCGTATTCGCGGCGACGTCGGTGCGCGTGGCGCGGTCGAAGCTCGCGGACGCTCAGACGTAGCCGCTGAGGACGACGACGGCGAGGACGGGCGCGAAGAGGCCGATCGCGGATCCTACGGCGTGATCGCGGACGCGGACGTTGCTGGAGGCGAGCGCGTAGCTGAGCGGCGCGGTGAGCCACAGGACGAGCCGGAGGAGCGCGACGGTCTGGACGGGCCGCGCTTCGAGGCGCTCGAGCGCGCGGCGGAGGAAGCGCCATCGTGGTCGCCATGGCTCGGTGCTCGAGCGCGCGGCAGCGAGGAGCTGACGAGCGACGACGAAGGAGATCGTGACGGCGAGCACGGCGCCGCCGTAGGCGAGCGCAAACCCGAGCGCGGGCCCGAAGACGACGCGCGCAACGACGACGAAGACCATGCCGGGCAGGTGGAGGAGCTCACCGGCGGTCATGACGAGGAGGAAGAGGGGAGCAGCGAGCCATCCGAGAGCGAGGAGGTGGCGCTGGATGATCGGCCCGTCGATGCCGGCGCGGCGAGCGAGGACGGCGGCGGTGAGGAGGAGAGCTAGGAGGAGGGCGGCGCCGAGGCGGCGGAGGAGGCGGCCGCGGGGGGACACGCGGTTGTTCGTAGAGGAAAAGCGGGGAGGCGCAAGGCGTATTTTACGGTGTAAGGGCGAAGCCGCGCGTCTCGCCCGTGATCCGTGGCCGTGATCCGTGAACCGTGAACCGATCTCTCCGACGCGCTCCCCGCCGGCGCCAAACCGACGAGAGAACAGGTGATGGAAACGGAAACGGAAATGGAAATGCCGGACTGACGCTCAGACTGGCGCGTCTCTC
>JAQBQJ010000348.1 GCA_028287065.1 Labilithrix sp.
TGTGCCCGCGCCCGTGCCGGCGCCCGCCGCCGCGCCCGCGCCCGCAGCGCTGCCACCGCCCCCTCCACCTCCGGAGGTACCAGCGCCACCCGCCGGAGGCGCACGATGAGCGCGCGAAGGGTCGGCCGCGCCTGGCTCTCCGTCCTCGGCGCGCTCGCGAGCGTGATCGCCGTCGCGTGCACGACCGATCTCGGCACGAACGACGGCGTGAGCTTCGCGCGGTCGCGTCTCCTCGGCGCGACCTCCGCGAACGTCGTTCGCGTGCTCGAGCGCGACGGCGTGGTCGTGTGGTTCGACTCCGCCGCGAACGTGTTCACGTGCCCCGCGGCCGGATGCGACGCGAAGGCGACTCTGCTCACGTCCGCGAGCAACGTCTACGCGGGCGCGACGTACGGTCAATACTCGCTCTACCAGCCGGTTCCGGCAGCGCTCGCCGCCGGTCATGTGTTCTGGGCAACGGGCGGAACGCTCTACTCGTGCGCGCTGAACGGATGTCCGAACGGCCCCGCCGTCGTGGTCGCCGGCGACGCCGAGATCAATCGCATCGTGACCGACGGAACGACGATCGCCTGGTCCACGACGAACGGCGCGAGCATCTCGCTATGTGCGGCGGCGAGCTGCGTTCCGCGCGCGGCTCAGTCGACGTGCGCGCAGGACGCCGATTGTTCGGCGGACAAGCCCGTGTGCATGCAGGGGCGATGCGTCGCCTGCGGCGACAACTACTCGCGCAAGGGCGCGTGCAAGGGAGCGACGCCGACGTGCGGCTCCGATTTCACGTGCGTCGGATGCGACCCCGACGGCGGCGGGACGTGCAACCAAGGCGGCAAGAACACGTGCGATCCCGCCACGCGAACGTGCGTTCGTTGCCTCACGGCGGATCAGTGCGCCCTGGGCTTCGGCGGTAAGGCCGCGGCATGCATCGGCGGCGCATGCGTGAAGTGCGACGGCGACTACGGCTCGGGCAAGCCGAGCGCGTGCCCCGCCGAGAAGCCGACGTGCGACGCGCAAGGCAACTGCGGGCCGTGTGACGCCACGACGTGCGCGGCGCCGAACCAGTGCACGCAATACGGCTGCCTCACGCCGTGCGCGGCGGCCGCCGACTGCGATGCCGCGCACACGTGCTTCATGTCGTACTGCCTGCCGAAGCAGCCGCTCGGAGCTCCGTGCTCGAACGCGGTGCAATGCGTCGCCGGCACGTGCTCGAGCGGCGTGTGCGGGAAGGCTGCCAGCGCCGCGTGCACGACGGACGGCGAGTGTGCCGCCGGCGTATGCGGCGCGGACAAGAAATGCGGCATAGAGGCCGGCGGCGCGTGCACCACGCAGGCGCAGTGCCGGAGCGGCGGGTGCCATCAACGCGTGTGCGGGGGTAGTAGCGGCAGCGGCTATTCGAGCTACACGTCGGCCGCAGGCTCGACGATCGTCGTCGCCGGCGGTCGTCTCTATTATTCGATCGCCACCCAGGGCCCGTCCGGCAGCGCGACCGCGTCGATCGTATCGTGCGCCGTGGGCGAGTGTCCGGCCGGCACGAAGCCCGTCTACGCACCGGCCGACGGCACGGCGCCGCTCGCCGTCGGAGGCGACGCAAGCACGCTCTACTTCGTCTCCATTTACGGAGGATCGTTCGGATCGAGCGGCCCCTCCGGCGAGCTTTTCCGCTGCGATCTGCCGGCGTGCCCGGCGCCGGTCGCGATGGGCCTCGGCTCGGCGACGCGCGTCGAGGTCGTGGGCAACGATGCGTTCGTCTACGACTTCCAGACGTCGAGTATCGTGCATTGTACACGCGATACGTGCGCGAGCTCGACGCAGGACCCGATCCCCGATGCCGATCTCGGCAACACCGGCGCAGGCGGCCTCGCGTCGCGGCCCTTCGCGGTCGACGCGACGACGACCTACTGGGCGACGGACACGATCTTCGGCAACACGGGCAACCTCGTCGTGGCCACGCCCCGCTGATCGCCGCGCGCGGTCAGACCTCGAGCAGGAAGTCGGCGATGGGCGCGAAGATGCGCTGCTGCGCGCCCGTGCACAGGAAGAGATCCGCGTGCGCGATCGGCTGCTCGGGATCGCCGACGAGCAGGAGGCGCTTCGTCTCGGAGCCGATCACGTCGTACGTGTGACGCGAGGTGACGGGGAGCACGATGCCGTCGTCGTTCGCGACCACGCAGAAGAACGGGTTCTTGATCGAGGGGAGCTTCTGCGACACGTTCACGCCGCGCACGACGAGATCGCCTCGCTTGATCCACTGCGCGATCTCGCGGTTGATGATCGGGTGCGGGTCCTCGACCGTCTGCACCATCTTCGCGGCCTGCGTCAGATCCGTGGACTGGTGGTTCAGGTAGACGGAGAGAAGCGAGGGCGCGACGCGCGCGACGACCGGCAGCGCGAACCGTGCGAGCTGCCGCGTGTTGCGCACGCGCATGAGGCCGACGAGGCGAGGGGAGCCGAAGGCGAAGCGCACGAGGGGATGCGCGCCCTTCCAGGTGACGAGCCCGGCCATCGACACGAGCGCGTGCACCGGCGCATCGGGAACGGAGGCGACGTGCGCGAACGACAGCGCCGTGCCGAGGCTGCAGCCGATGATGTCGAGCGTCTTCGCGCCGGTCTCGGTGTTCGCGAGCACGTGCGCGATCGCCGCGCCGAGGTCCTCGATGGCGAGCTCCGCGAGGCCGTAGCGATTGTTGCCGCGCGCCCGGATCGAGCGGCCCTGACCGCGGAGGTCGACGGTCCACACCTCGAGCCCGCGCGCCGAGAAGCAGTCGACCATCGACGGGCCGCGCGGATGGAACCCGAAGATGTACGAGTTCATGCCGTAGCCGGGCACGATCAGCACCGGGCGCGACGCGGGCTTCGTGCCGCGCGCCGGCAGCCTGCGCGACATCGCGAGGCGCCAGCCGGCGTGGTTGTCGACGAGGTACTGGAGGGCGGGCATCGTTACGCGAGAAGAGCGAGCTTCAGGTAGCGCCCTTCGGGGAACGCCGGCAAGCTCGGATGGTCCGGCGGCGGACCGAAGAGCTCGACCAGGCGGAGATCGCTGCGGCCGAGCGCGATGTCGTCGAGGGTGGTCAGCAGCTCCTCGGCAGAGATGTGGCTCGAGCACGAGGCGGCCGCGAACGTGCCGCCGGGAGCGAGGACGTCCGCGCATGCGCGATGAAGAGAGCGGTACGCGCTGATCGCGTTGGGCTTGGCACGCTCGCTCGGCGCGAAGCTCGGCGGGTCGCTGATGACGACGTCCCAGCGGTTGCCCTTCTTCTTCTGTTCGGCCAGCCAGGCGAACGCGTCCGCGCTGACGAACGAGTGCGGCGACGGATCGATCCCCGCGAGCTTGAAGCTCTCCTGCGCGGTGCCGTGCGCCTTCGCCGCGACGTCGACGCTCGTGACGATGGCGCCCGCGAGCGCCGCGCGCTGCGAGAAGCCGCCGGTGTACGAGAACAGGTTCAGGACGCGGACGCCGAGGCCGGCGCGCTTGCGACGCGCCACGAGCTCGCCGATGCGACGTCGGTTCTCGCGCTGGTCGAGGAACGCGCCGGTCTTCTGGCCGCGCAGCACGTCGACCATGAACGGCACGCCGTGCTCCGTGACGCGGATGGGCTTCGGCTCCTCGCCGAAGCGGACGCTGATCGTCTTCGCTTCGTCCGCGCCGCGCTCGTTCCGCTTCGCGGTTCGCTCGAGCAACGTCGTGATGCCGGCATCGCGCAGGATCTTCTCGACGTCGCGGAGCAGGATCGGCGCGACCGCGCGAGCCGCGTCGCCGTCGATCCGGAGCACGGCGACGTGGCCATAACGATCGATCACGAACCCGGGAGCGCGGTCGCCCTCGCCGTTGAGGACGCGGTAGGCCGTGGTCGCGCCGTCCGCGAAGAGCTCCCGACGCAGGGCGATCGCGCGCGTCAGGCGATCGGCGAACACGTCGGCGTCGAGGCGGGCATCCTGCCCGATGCCCCACACGCGCACCGCGATGGGCGAGTCGGGGTCGTACACGCCGCATCCGACCGCATCGCCTTGCTCCGAGACGATCGTGACGATCCCGGCATCCAACCCGCGCGACGTCCGCGAAGAAACCTGACCCGTCGCCGGGCGAAAGATCCACGGGTGTCCCCGACGGACGGCTTCGACGCCGTGACGGTTCACGATGACCTTGGCCATCCCCGCATGTGTGAGCGCGCCTGGAGCCCGATCCCTCGAGACCGACGGCGCCGTCGGGGTCGGGGGATGCGGCGGTCGCGGGCGTCGCGGACGTGTATTCACAGGTGGGACGGCACGCTTTAGCCCGCGGCGCAACGTGGCGCAACGTGGGAGCAAAATACGATCGGCGTGTCGTGCACTCGTTGACGGTGGCCGGTCCGAGGCGTCCAATGACGGGGCCTCGCGACGGGTCTTTCAGGGCCGCGCGAAGAATCACGCGGCGTGCACGTTGCTTGCAGTGTTTCGAACGCGCTTCGATCGGGAACGCGTCACCGCCGCTACGGACGAGGGCTCATGAGGAAAGGTCGCTCACAGAGGAAGGCGCGCGGATCGTTGCCGCCGCTCAGCACCCGCGCGCATGCGCAGGCCGCGGATGGAGCGCAGGCGCCGCAGGTCACGATCGGTCTGACCGGGCCGCGATCCGAGCCGGAGTCCACGGAGACCCCGCACGTCGAGGCGCCGCTTCTCGAGACGCGCGGTCGCGAGACCGGGTCGCCGGCGCACGCGGGAGCGACGCGCTCGACCCTCGAAATCGTCCGTGAAGCCGACCGCCTCGAGCTGGTTCGAGAGAAGAGCCTCGAGATCGTCCGCGAGAGCCTCGAGCTCGTTCGGGAGAGCCTGCAGGAGCAGGAGAGCGCGGACGAGGCTCCCGAGCCCGCCGCGGAGCGGGCCGAGGCCGAGGCCGAGAGCGAGCCGATCGCGATCGTCACCACGCCGCACGTCACGGCGCTGCCCACGCCCGAGGAGATGAGCATCCCGCCCGTCGGGGATCTCGCCGTGGAGCCCATCGCCGAGCAGTTCTTCTCCGAAGGCGAGGTCGCGCGCGTGCACGGCGTGGCCGACGACGAAGAAGAGTGGAACGAGGTCGTCGACAGGGCGGCGCGCAAGAGCCGGCCCGAGGTCGTGCAGCGCCGCGCGCGGTTCGCGAAGTACGTGCGCTGGGCCGTCGGCGGCGCGGCCGTCGTGTGCCTCGCCGCGCTCGCGCGCACCGTGGTCACACCGGCGAAGCAAGCTGGGTTGCCGGTCGGTGGCGGTGCAGCGGCCGCGGCCCTCGTCGTGTTGCCGCCCGCGCCCGAGCCGGAGCCGAAGGCCGCAACGGCGGCTG
>JAQBQJ010000401.1 GCA_028287065.1 Labilithrix sp.
TTTCGAGAACCAGATGATCAACGCGGCTATCGCGGCCGGCGGCCTCTGCATCAGCTACGCGAGCGCGTTCGACATGTCGGGCCCGACGGTGCCGAAGCTGGCGACGTATCTCGGTAAAGTGACGGGCTGACCGAGTCGGCGCCAAGATCCGAGAAGCCTGAGAAAAGCGCAAAAGCGCAAAGATTTTGTTTGTTCGAGACATGCGTTCCCGTGACGCGTGTCTCGAACAAAATCATCTTCTCGGTTTCGCGCTTCTCTCGGACTTCTCGGATGCTGGCGTGATTAGGGGCGGCTCTCAGCTCCTACGCGCCGCTCGCCACTCCTGCAGCTCGCTCGCCGAGCGCGTGTTCAGCACGTGCTCCGGGGACAGCCACGCGCGGCGCGCGATGCCGATGCCGTAACGCAGGTACGAGAGCTCGCGCACGCCATGGGCGTCGCTGTTGAGAACGACCGGCACGCCGAGGTCCCGCGCCATTCGCGCGGTGTGCTCGTCGATGTCGAGTCGTGACGGCGAGCTGTTCATCTCGATGGCGACGCCCGTGCGCTTCATCGCCAAGAGCACCGCTTCCATGTCGATCGGATACGGATCGCGCCAGCCGAGCTGACGCCCCGTCGGGTGCCCGAGGCAGTCCATGTTTCCGGACTCGATCGCCTTCACCACGCGCTTCGTCATCTCCTCGCGAGGCATGCCGAAATGCTGGTGCACGCTCCCGACGACCCACTCGAGCTCGCGCAGCTCGTCTTCGACGTCGAGCGTCCCGTCGACGAGGATGTCCGCCTCGAGCCCTGCGAACAGCCGGATCGTCCCGTTCAGGCTCTCCTCGACCTCGCGGATCTTCTTCCGCTGCGCGCGCAGGCGGTCCCTGCCCATGCCGCGCACGAACGTGAGCGTCTCGGAGTGATCGGTGATGGCGACGTACGATCGCCCCGCGGTGCGCGCGGCCTCGGCCATCTGCTCGAGGCTGCTCTTCCCGTCGGTCTCGGTCGTGTGCATGTGGAGATCGCCGCGCAGGTCCGACAGCTCGACGAGCCTCGGCAGCGTGTCTGCGACGGACGCCTCGATCTCGCCGCGGTTCTCGCGCAGCTCGGGCGCCATCCAGCGCAGGCCGATCGCCTCGTACACGGACTGCTCGGTCTCGCCGGCGATCTTCGCGCCGCTTGCGTCGAACACGCCGTACTCGCTGACCTTGAGCTTCTTCTTCACCGCGATGGTCCGCATCGCGACGTTGTGGTCCTTCGACCCCGTGAAGTACTGCATCGCAGCGCCCCACGCGTCTTGCTGGACGACGCGCAGGTCGGCTTGCATGCCTCCGTCGAGGACCACGCTCGATTTCGTGTCGCCCTTGCCCAGCACCTCGACGACCTCGGGGGCCGTCGCGAAGGCCTCCATGATCGAAGGCGTGTCCTCGAGCTTCGCGGCCACGAGGATGTCGAGATCGCCGATCGTCTCTGCACGACGCCGGAGGCTGCCGGCGAACTCGCACGCGAGCACACCGGGGACCGCGCGCACGCGCTCGACGAGCGCCTCGGCGGCGAGCATCGCTTCGGCCATCGGGCGCCGCTTCGGTGCGGCGGCGCGCTTCCGCCATGCTTCGATCGCGAGCACGAGCTTCTCTTCGCGCTTCTGACCGAAGCGCGGCAGATCGCGCAGCTTGCCGTCCTTCGCGGCCTTCTCCAGCTCGTCGACGGTCGTGATCGCGCGCTCTTTCCAGACTTGCTGCGCCGTCTTCAGGCCGACGCCGGGGAGGTTCATGAGATCGACGAGCCCGGGCGGCAGCTTCGCGCGGAGCTCTTCGGCCTCGGCGATCTTGCCGGTCTCGAGCAGCTCCTTGATGCGACGCGCCACGCCTTCGCCGACGCCGCGGACGTCCTTCAGCTTCCCGTCGCGCGTGAGGTCCGCGATGTTCTCGTTGAGGCCTTCGATTGCGCGCGCGGCACCTCGGAACGCGCGGACCTTGAAGACGGCGATCCCGGAGAGCTCTTGCAGATCGGCCAGATCTTCGAGCGCGCGTGCTACGGCGACGTTGTCCACCAAGGCATCGTAGCGCGTTGTCGTACGACGACACTCGCTCGAATCATTTGCACGGAAGCCCGGTAGCGCGGAGCGAGATGAGCGCTCGCGCTCACCCTCCAGTGAGGGCGCAGCTCATTTCGCTTGCGCGCCGCCGAGTGTGAGGCCGCGATGCGGATCCGCCACCACGCCGCCGCGCGACGTCGTCGTGTCCTTCGCGAGCGTCACGCGCACGACGTCCGTCTCCTCGGCGACCGTGCCGTCGTCGCGCGTCGGACGCGCGCGTCCCACGACCTTGAAGGAGAGCAGGGCCTTCGCCGGCACCTCGACGACCCGTTCGCCGCACGCGTCCTCGGCCGAGCACGCGAAGAACCGCGCGCGATCGCCGATGACCTCGAGCTTCCAGCCGAGGACGACCTGCTCCTTCTTCGCGGTGGCGAGCTCCTCGACCGCCATGCCCGACGCGATCGCAGCGTCGGCGGCCGTCGCCGAGTGCACGCCCTCGCGCGGGGCTGCGCACGAAGCTGCGAAGAGCAGGGCAACGACTTTGGTGCGGAACGCGGAGGTCATGACCATGCAGATAGCACGCTCAACGAGCGAGCCTCATGACCTCGACGAGATCAGGGCGCGATGGCCTTGCACACCGGGAAGAAGCTCGATGCCGCTTCGTTCTGGTTGATCGAGGTGCACAGACCGACGCAGAACGTCGAGTCCGTGCGCCCTTTGCAGCACTTGTCGACGGCCGACATCATCGGGAACGAGCCTTCGATGCCCGCGCCGCACTGCGCGGTCGACTGCGCTTGCTGGAAGCAGGCGAGGACCGCGGCGTTCGCGCTGCCGCCTCCGTTCTGCTGGCACTTCGTGAGACAGCCGCCGCACGACGTGCCCGAGAAGCCGAAGCTCGTGAGCTGCTGCTTCATGACGGTGCCCACGGTGCGGTTCTCCGCGACGCAGTCGGCCATCAGCTGGCACGTGGCCTGGCAGCCGGCCCTCGTGCTCGTGCCGCAAGACACCGCCGGAAGCGGCGGGACCTGGTAGGCCGCGTCGCTGCACACGACGGGCGCGCCCGCCGGCACCGGAGGCAGCGGTACCGCGCCGGCTCCCTTCGGATGTGCGAGCAGCGCGTCGATGAACCAACCGTTGATGGGCAGCCAAGCGTGTCCGAGATCGTTTCCACGGCAGTACGCCTGCTGCACGGCAGGCTGCGCCTCGTAGTACGTCGACGCGAGCGAGGCCTGCTCGACGAAGCTGAACTCGGGCACGTTCACGCCGCTCGGTGTGGTGCCGTGATACGCGTCGTTGTCTCCGCCCCACGTGACGAGCACGAACGTGGAGTCCATCGGAGCATTGGTCCCGTTCGACGTGAGCGAGAACACGCCCGAGCCGACGATCCCGCCGGCGACGACGTTCGAGCGCGCGCGGAGCACCTTGTTCGTGAAGATGCCTCCGGCCGAGTGTCCGCCGACGAAGATGCGCTTCTTGTCGACCGTGAAGTGCGCGGCGGTGCAGCCGACGATGGCGTCGAAGAGATCGAGGTCCTTGTTGGGGCCGCCCTCGTTGCCTGGCGCGCGCATCGCATCCCAGATCGGCCAGTACGAGCCGTTGCCCACGCTGGACGGCACGACGACGATGAAACCTTTCGCGGCGAACTCGGCGAGCTTCGCGCGCGTCGCGAATTTCGTACCGTTCTCGCTCGTGCCGTTGAAGCCGATGAACAGCGGACGCGGGCCGGTGAACGAAGCCGGCGGAAGGATGAGGACGAGCTCACGATTCTGCCCGGAGACCACGAAGTCCGCGTTCAGACCGGACACGGGAGCGTGGTCGCGATACGCATCGGGGCACGCGGTCTTCGGGTCCGCGGGGAGCGGCTCCGGCGCGGCATCGGCCGTCGGAGCCTTTGCTCCGGAGTCTTCGGCCGAGGGAAGCGTGGGGTCGCTCGATTCGGGCGCGCTCGGCGAGATCGGAGCGCCGTTCTCTCCCGAGCAGGCCGCGAGCACGAGCGCCGTGGCGAGGAGGGCAGCCGCGAGGCGATGGGTGTTCGTCACGCTCACTCCGGGATCGACGAGCCGGCGGGCATCGCGAGGCGCTTCGCCTTCGCGAGATCCGCGTCACTGTCGACGAACACGACGGTCGCGACGTAGTCGATCTTGCGGAGGCCGGCGGGCTGAACGGCGCTGACGATGAACGACGTCGGCGAGTAGTTCGGGACGTTCTGCACGCCGGCGTTGAGCTGTCCGGCGGCGGCGCTCGTCATCTCGGGAGTCGCGCCCTGGGCGCGCGCTCCGTAGTACTGCGCGAGACCCGCCATGAGCGGCGCGACCTGCTCGGCGACGGCGCGATGACCCGAAGACAGGCGACCCGCGTTGCCGGCGACGAAGATCTGCGAGACGAGCGCCGAGCGATCCGCCGCGGGCGCAGCGAGGATCGAGACGAGCGGTCCTTCGGCGAGGCCGGTCGACTGCGCATCCGTCGCGGCGAGCTGCATCGGCGCGAACACCGGCTTCACGCACGACGCGCCTTCGGGGCCGGCATCGCGGATCTCGGCCTCGGAGCAGTTCGACAGCGCGAGCATGTGCCACGCGAACTCGGAGCAGTACATCGGCAGGTCCATCGTGCCCTTGCCGAGGATGATCTTGCCGAGCTGCGTGACCGTCTGCGTCGTCGTCATGCGCTTCGACGCGAAGATCGGCGTCAGGTAGTCCTTCTGGAACTTCACCTTGCCGTACGCGCGGTTCTTCGCGACCGCGGTCGCCCACTTCTGCAGCTGCGTGCGCCGCGCGGCATCGAACCCCGCGGGGCGCAGGATGTGGAGGGCATCGGTGCCGGTCTCGACCTCACCGCTCGAGCCGGTGCCGCCGGCGAAGTGCAGCGTGTTGAACTGGCCGACGTACTCACTGTCGAGCGGACTGTCGACGTTGAAGGCCTCGCCGTTCTGCGTGTACACGAGGCTCGCGTGCGTCGCGCCCATCTGGATGTGCGGATACGCGAGCGTGCCCGCGAGCTCGGGACGGAACGTGAGCGCGATGTCGCCGTCCTGGAGCACGCCTGCCTTCGCGAGCTGCCTCGCCATGTCCATGCGCGCCGCCTTCTTCGCCGAAGGGCTGGTGCCGGCCTGCTTCACGGCGATGATGCGGAGACCGGAGTCCTTCACCTCGGTCGAGGGGTTCCACACCGTCGGGTACGAGTAGCCGCGACGGTTCACCTCGGTGGTGATCGCGGTCTTCGGCACCGAGAAGTAGAACGGGACGTCGAGGAGCTTGTTCGTATCGGGGCTGGAGGTGACCGCGTCTTGCGACGTCTCGCCGTCCGCTTCGTCCGCCGGCGCAGCGCAGCCCGCGGCCGCCGTGATCGAGACGAGAGCGAGGAACGAGAACGCCGTGAGAGAGGAGAGGGTGCGGTCCATGTTGGACACACACACCTACATGTAGCGTGCCACCGTACAAATCGGTCGCGAGCGGAATTCGCGCCAGTGTTTACGCGGATTTGCGCAACCGACCACGGACGATCGGTGATCCAGATGATCCACCCTCAGTACACGCCCTTCAGATCGCTCGCGTGTCGGGTCCAGCCGAGCCAGTCCATCGCCTCGCGGAGCAGCTTCGGGACGGCGGTGTAGTCCTTCATCTTGAGGCACTCCTTGCTCTCCGCGCACGAGGACGCCGGCGCTCCGCCCTGGAGGTACTGCACCTTGCCGTCTGCATCGAGGACCGGCGTGTAGCCGATGGTGATCTCGCCCTTCTTGATCGGCTCGGTCACGACCGCCGCTTGCAGGAGCTCGTTTGCGTACTCGAGGATGCGCGCCGCGATCCCGCGCTGCACCGTCTTGCCGTAGAGCACCTCGGTCCCGAACGTCTGGGCGACATAGACCTTCCCGTCGGGATCGTGGAACTCGATGCGGTTCTCGAAGCCAGGGTCGCTGTTCACGCCGAGCTGCAGGATGGTCATCTGGTCGAGCCAGTTCGTGCGCTGGTTCTCCGGCAGGTAGATGAGCGACTGCACGATCGCGAACTTCTGCTGCTCCCAGCCGACCTGGGGATCGATGACCGGCCCCGCGCCCCCCTCGCTCAGCGGCGTCGTGGCGAACGGATCGCGACACGACAGCCTCTCGCCGTCGGGGAAGCATGTCTCGATGCCCTGGATCGGCCACCACGAGGTCGCGCCGAGGAGCGCGTAGCCGTCGGCGTCGAGGGCGGGAGGCCGCGGTCCTGTACCCGTCCCCGAGCCGCGCACGTACACGCCCTTGATCGACTCGTCGTCCGTGAGGTTGTTGCCGAGCCAGCGACGGAAGCCCTCCGGGAACACGTCGGCGAGCGAGACGGCACGGAAGCGCGCGTCGACGAAGTCGGCGCGGCTCGCGCTGATGAAGTTGTCCGCGGACTCCGTGAGGAGCATCGCCGTGAACGCCTTCTCGTAATACGAGCCGACGTTCAGCGTGAAGTCGCGGTCGTAGTCGCGGCCCTTGTCGCGCGCGAGCTGGTTCTCGATCGGTCGGCCGCCGAGCGAGATGTTGCCGAAGCCGCCGGTGACGCCGTTCGACACCGACAGGATCACGTGGCCCCTCTCCGCGAAGCCGGTGCCGTCGACCGACCGCAGCACGGCGTCGCCGCTGCCGAGCTTGGCGTGCTCGCCGGGCTGCGGCCGCGCGAACACATGCCCGAAGTAATCGAAGGCGATCGAGCTCGCGACGGTGTTCGCCGCGGCGTTGCCCTTGAGGATGTCGGCGATGTAGCCCTGCGGATTACCGCCGGTGTTGTACTGCACGACCGTATCGCGCGCGATCGTGATGTAGAGGCCGATCGCCTTCGCGGCGTCGCGCATCTTCTCGTGGTAGCGGCTCATCGTGCGCTGGAACGCGCCCCAGATGCTGAAATCGCGCCGGCCGCGCCGGTAGTTCGTGAAGATGTGGTTCATCTCCTCCTGGGCAATCCAGAAGTGCATCGTCTCGTAGAGATCGGCGCCGTTGTCGTGGCGGAACACGGACACGTTGCCGAGGTCGGCCCACTCGTCGCTCGCGAAGCCATGCGGCACGCGCGCCTGCCCCGCGAGCCGGGTGGCCTTCGACGACACGTGCGCGTGCGTCTTCGATTCGGTGTTCTCGAGCTGGTCCCACTGGACGAAGTCCACCTGCGGCTGCGTGCAGCGCGTCGGCGTTCCCTGTTCGTTCTCGACGATGTGTCCGTCGACGATCGGACTCCAGATCCCATCCTTGGCCTCGTTCCACTGCGCGGGCTTGAACGCCGCGGGATCGACCGGCGCGCACTTTTCGATGAGATCGACGGCGCCGTCGAGCTCCGAGTAGTGCGAGAGATCGCCGTAGCGAAACCCTCGCAGCCCGCCGAAGTCGTTCTGGTGAAGCTCGGCCAGCGTGCCCGCCGTGCTCGCTCTCTTGAAGCGCGCCGACGCGTAGACGGTCGCGACGTCGCCGTAGAACATGCGCACCGCACCGAAGTCGTACGCGCCGATGCCGAGCAACTCCTGCGACGGCTCACCGGGGTATTCCATCGCCGACGACTGGGCCCACATCGTGAGCATGTGCTTCGCCTCGTTGTCGCTCACCGGGTCGAGCCACCGCGGACCGACGCAAGACTTCCCCTCCGACGAGCCGTCCTCCTTGCACCGCGTGCCCGAGAGCTTCTTGTCGTTCGTGCGGAGCTGCCAGTACTGCGGGCGGAAGTTCCACGCGTCCGACGACGACACGAAGTTGTGACGGAGCCCGAACGAGTGCCCCATCTCGTGCGCGATGATCGCGTACTGGACCCGCCGCCGTACGTAGTCCTTCATCTTGTCGGCGCGCGCGGCCTGGACCTCCGGCGGGTCGCTCGGATTGAACTCGCCGAACTTCGCCTGCAGCACGTTGCCGAGCGCGACATAGCCGATCGGCGCGGTCGCCTCGTAGCTCATGATGCACGCGCCGCGTGCGGCGAGCGAGAGCTCGCGACGCGTCTCGAGGCCGCGACGCAGGGCCGGGTCGAGCCCCTGGAACAGCGACGTCGACGCGAGCTTCGTCTTCGCGTCGGGCCCGACGAGGCCGTAGCCCGACTGCGCGAGCTGCTGCATCGCGGGCGTCGCGACCTGCGATTCGAGTGGTGTGCCCTTCGCGAGATTCATGCGCGCCTGGTAGGTCGGCGCGTTGAGCGACGGCGCGTCGAACGCCGCGCGGGTCTGTGCGACGCGATCGAGCTGCCCGCGTAGCGCGGCGTTGATCTTCGATGCCTCGCTTCCCGGGCCTCCGCGCGCGAAGCCGGCCGAGCTCGCGGCGTGCGCCCTCGCCATCTTCTCGACCGTCGTGCCTGCCGCGGCCGCAATGCGCTTGTCGATCTCCGCCGCGCCCATGATCGGGGCGCCGCCGCTCCTCGTGCTCCGCGCAGCCTCGACCCAGCGATCGACGTAGCGGCCGTCGGTCACGTCCTCCGTCTTCAGCTCGCCGCCGATGTAGCGGAGCGTGTCGACGAGACCTCGCGAGAACAGGTCGTTCACGTTCGTCCACACGTTGACGCTCGCGGCGACATGCTCGCCGGTCACCGGGTCGTTCGAGTCGCTCATGATCCCCCACGGCGAGTTCGTCTGGGGCGTCGCGACCGACGTGATGAGGTGGTACCGCAGGTCACCGAGCCTCGCGACGGTGCCTGGCTTGCCGCATTCGGCGGGGTCCTTGTCGCTCACCGGCCCGTGACACAGCACGACCATCGGCTTCGCCTTCGCGAGCTCGACGACCGCCGGCGCGTAACCGCGCGCGGCGGCGATCTCGTCGGCGAGCGCATCACACTGGTCGACGGGGCGTCCCGCCTCCCCGCGCCTGCACGCATTGACCTCCTTCACGAGGTAGAGCGCGTCCTCCTCCTCGGCGAAGTTGCCCGAGATGATCGCGCCGCAGGCGTCGGTGGGCACGAAGCGTTTGCACTCGGCGTACTTCGCGGCAATGACTGCGCCGCGCATCGCCGTGTCCCACTCCTCCGCGGCCTCGCGCGTCGCCTCGTAGTACTCGGCCGGGCTCGTGTCGGCGTAGTGCCAGATGACCGGCTTCGCCACGCGGTCCTTGTAGGGCAGCGTGCACTTCTCGCTGAACGAATCGCAGTGGGACATGCCCGGGACGTCGCCTACCGCGAAGCAATCGGTGGTCACCTTGCAAGTCGTCGCGCCGGTCATCGCCGCAGGATCGGCGTAGTGATGAGAGCGCTCCCAGATGTTGTAGCGCGAGATGTGGCGCTTCCACTTCGAGTCGACGAGCCCGTAGTCGCGCGAGTAGCCCTGGCGCTGCGTCGTGAACGCGCCGTAGGTCTCGAAGCGCTGGCCGTCCCAGTCGGTCGGCTCGTAGTCGCTGTCGACGACGCGCTTGAACGAGTGGCGGATCGTGAGCTCGTTGGGATTGCAATTGCCCGCCGGCTCGGTGCCGCCGCCGATGACGTTCGGCAGCATGCAGCCCGGGATCATCTGACCGCCGCCGAGGTCGATCATCTTCGGCTCGGCGAATAGCTTGTTCGTCACGTCGAAATAGCCGTTGTCGAGGTCGAACGTCGGCGCGTCGGGGTCGCCGGGATTCTGGACGGCGTAATCGATCGGCGAATACGTGATTCCGTTGATGATGCCGAGCAGCGACAGCGTGTCGAAGTCGTAGGCAGTCGTGACGAGGTTCTTGGCGAAATTCACGCGGATGTAGTCGCGGTCGACCCATGCGCGGTCGTTCTCGTTCTCCTCGACGATGTTCGACTCCTCGCCGGTCTGGGCGTTGTAGGCGCGCCGGATGTCGAACTGCTTCTCGATCGGGAAGACGTAGACGACGACGCCGTTGTTCTGCGAAAGCGGCTTGCTGACGTCCCGCTCGGGGTTGCTGGGCGGCTCACCGCCTCCGCCGTTCGCTCCTGCGCTGCCGTCCGTCCCCTGCCCGTCGGTGCCGTCGATGCGCTCGAAGCTCACGCGTCCGATCAGCTTGTCGGACTGGATCTGCCACTTGATCTTCGCCATCGAGTTGATGGTGTTCGTGAACATGAGCGCCGACGAGCCGGACTCGCCGTACGGCACGTTGATGACCATCGAACGCGCGTAGAACTCGGGATCGTCGGCGGGATTCGTGTAATCGCTCCCCACCAGGAAACTCTTGGGAACGGCATTCAGCTGAACGCGATTGATGGGATCGCGCTCCGACGCGCAGCCCGTGGCGATGCTCGATGCTGCGACAACGCCGAAGACGATCGCAGCCAGACCGGCCATACCCAATGCGCGTTGTGTCATGTGAATTCTCCGTGCGGGTGACCGCGCGGAGAATGCGAAGCGCATGCCGAGCACGTGTGTGGCGAGGGCCGCGCGCGGCGGCGCGTCTCAGCCCACGCTCCGGCGGGCCCGACGCGGCGATGCGTCGGGCCCGCTCACGCGCTCATTGCCCATTCAGATCCCGGTCGGAGCCTCGCGGTTCCACGCGTTTTTCAGCATCGACCGCGTCTGCTGCTCGACGTCGGTCGGCTGGAGCGAACGATCCTCGCGCAGCTCCTCGATGACGATCTTCGGGAGGATGCGGTCGATCTGCATGATCATCCGCGCCGTGTCGGCGTAGCCGCGCTCGGCGATCGACGCGGTGTTCGTGTCGCCGAGCGACGTTGCCGTCGTGTGGAGCATGAGCCACGCGACGCCGAGGTGAGAGAAGAAGTTGTGGTCTTCGCGAATGCTCTTCGCCGTCTCGGACGGACGAACGGCATTGACGACGCCGGCGGCAACGCCCGCGACCGCGGACACGACGTCCTTCACCGATCGCGTCGTGTTGCCCCCGAGCGTCTGGATGCGCTGCTCGAGCTCGCTCTTCTGCCGATTCAAGATCCCCTGGAACGCCGCGAGCGCCGTCTTCGCATCTTGGTGCGAGACGTTCTTGAGGTTCTCGACCTGACGTTGAATCGTGTTCAGTCCGTGCACGACGAGCGCGTGGACGTCGCCGACGTAGGTCGTGAGGATGTCGTTCTTCTTGTCGGTACCCATGATGTCTCCTTGATCGAGCGCGAGTGATTGCGCCAGAGGCGACATCGTTACTCCCGAGCTCGGGAGAAATCGCTCATGCAAGGGATCGCTGCGGTTCAACGACGACGGCGGCGACGAGCCGACGCAGCGAGCACGACGAGGCCGGAGATCGCGATCGTGATCGCGAAGGAGCTCGACGATGTGCTCCTGCGCACGCTGCGAGCCGAAACGCTGCATCCGCCGTCGTCGCTCTCCGGCTCCGGAGCGTCGGGTACGGGCTGCGTCGTCGCAGGCGCCGCAGGAGCCGGTGCGGCAGGCGCTGCCGCGTCGCCCGTCGGGCATCCTTCGGCGCCGCGCGCGAAACCTCCGACGGGCGCACGCGCAACGCGCGTCTCGGTCTCGGTGCCGTAGTCACCGTCTTCGGAGATCGGATCCTCGGGGTGATTCCGGTTCCACAAGCGCTGGAACGCAGTGACCGAGAGACCGCGCAGGTCGATCGCCCCGCTCGCGACGAAGTCGAAGTGAACGGGATCGCTCGTGCCGAGCCACTTGAATCCGGCGTCCGTCATCGCGGGACGCCACGCCTGCGCGTCCGCGAGATCGACGGCGACGGCCGTCTCGTGGTTGCTCTTGCCTGGCTCGGCCGCGAGCGAGATCCCGCAGCGACCGAGCTTGTACCAGCGGTAGAGCAGGTACTGCTGAGGGAGCGTGCGCAGCGCGGAGTTGATCGTCATCGTGGTGCCGCGCGCCTTCTGCGCGACGAGCAGCGCGTCGGCCGCGGGGGTCTGCAGGTACGGGAACACCGCGGAGCCGAGCGATAGGCCCGCGGCGCCCTCGATGCTCTTCATCGAGCCCGGGCGCATGCACTGGATCTCGGCGACGAGCTGCGTCGAGAGCCCCTTCACGGACGTGGTGGTGCAGCTCGTGTCGACGGCGGCGGAGACGGGATCGCCGTCGCCCAGCGCCTGCGCGACGTGCGCGACGTTCGCGCGTCCGTCGCCTTCGTCGTGAGCCGCGTCCGCGCACGCGACGAGCGGTAGGCCGAATGCGAGCGACGCGACGACGAGCCTTGCTGCACGCGCCATCGTTCGAGGATGCCACGGTTCTTCGCGGTGGGGTACTTCGACGCGGGTCGGAGACCACGCTGGCAGATCGCACCAAAGCGGCTGGTCCCCCTCGCTTTCGGAGGCGGCCCTGGTTACTACGCGCGAGATGAGCGCTGCGCCCACGTCTGCCGGGCACCGCGCGCTCCTCGTGGCGATCGTGGGTTCGAGCATGGCGTTCCTCGACGGAACGGTCGTCAACGTCGCGCTCCCCGTGATGCAGCGCGACCTCGGGATGACCATCGACAGCGCGCAGTGGGTGGTCGAGGCGTATGCGCTCTTCCTCGCGTCGCTCGTGCTCGTCGGCGGAACGCTCGGCGATCGCTACGGCCGGAAGCGCGTGTTCCTCGCCGGCGTGGTGCTGTTCTCGCTCGCGTCGGCGACGTGCGGCGCCGCGCCGAGCGCGCTCTTCCTGATCGTCGCGCGCGCGGTGCAGGGTGTCGGCGGCGCGCTCCTCGTGCCGGGGAGCCTCTCGCTCATCAGCGCGGCGTATCCGGACGAGCATGCGCGCGGCCGCGCGATCGGGACGTGGTCGTCGTTCAGCGCCATCACCGCGGCGGTGGGTCCAGTGGCGGGCGGATGGGTCGTGTCGCACGCGTCGTGGCGATGGCTCTTCTACTTCAACGCTCCGATCGCCGTGCTCGTCCTGCTGCTCGCGCGCCGCGGCATCGTGGAGACGCGTGACGAGTCAGCGCCGCGACGCATGGACTGGGCCGGCGCATCGATGGTGACGATCGGTCTCGGTCTCGTCGTGTACGGCCTCATCGACTCGGGCAAGGTCGCGGGAGCCGCCGGCGAGATCGTGTTGATCGTCACGGGCCTCGTCACGCTGGTCGCGTTCGTGCTCGTCGAGGCACGTCGCGCGGAGCCGATGGTGCCGCTCGCGCTGTTCCGGTCACGCACGTTCGCGGGAACGAACCTGGTCACCTTGCTGCTCTACGGCGCGCTCGGTGCCGCGATGTTCTTCGTGCCTTTCGATCTGATCCACGTGCAGCGCTACAGCCCCGCGGCGGCCGGAGCCTCGCTCTTGCCGTTCGTGCTGCTCGTCTCGGGGATGAGCCCGGCGGCCGGAGCGATCGCTGCGCGCATCGGCCCGCGCATTCCCCTCGTGATCGGGCCGCTCGTCACGACTTGCGGATTCGTCGCGCTCGCGGTGCCGCACATCGGAGGTTCGTACTGGACGACGTTCTTCCCCGGCGTGGTCCTGGTCGGGCTCGGCATGGGCGCGACGGTCGCGCCGCTCACGTCCGCGGTCATGGAGTCGGTAGAGCGCCGGCATGCCGGCCTCGCTTCGGGCGTGAACAACGCGGTGTCGCGCGCCGCGGGGCTGCTCGCGATCGCGGTGCTCGGCGTCGTGCTCAGGAGCCGCTTCGACGGCGCGCTCGACGCGCACGTCGCGACCATGAATCTGCCGCCATCGGTCGCCGCGACGATCGCTGCGGAGCGAGACAAGCTGGGCGGCACGGAGCTCGGGACGGTCGAAGAGACATATCGCGCGCCGCTCCGAGCGGCGTTCGCCGATGCGTTCGTCACGGGCTTCCGCACGACGATGATCGCGTGCGCGGTTCTCACGGCGCTCGGCGCGGCCGCGGCCTTCGTTTCGCTACGAAAGAGTCCGATGCGTCAGTGAGCACATAGCTCCTCGAACGTCGGGCAGCTGGAGGTCACGCTCCACGAGTCGCTGTGCGCGCTGCACGCCCACGTTCCCTTCTCGACGGCGCACTTCAGCGAGGCCTTCGCGGCCGCCGCGCACGAGCGCTTGCCTACGCCACAGAAGAAGAAGCGATCGCAGCGCGTGCTCCCGCACCCGAGGCCCGCGCCCTCGTTGCACCAGGCGTCGCATTCGACGGACGTCGCGACGTTGGGCGCAGGCCGGATCGCCGACACGCCGCCGTGATCCGCGCAGACGTTCGCGCAGAACGAGTCGTGCGAGCTGGCCCCGCAGCTGTTCTGGATGCACACGGTCGGCGCCGAGATCGCCTCGCCGTCGGTGCACACGCATTGGTCGGGATTGCAGTCCTGAGCGGAGTTGCAGGACGCCAGCGAGGTCGCGGTCGGATCCGTGCTGGTCGCGATGAGCTCGTTCGACGACCCGCACGCGGCCGCCGCGACGAAGGAGAGGGAGGCAAGACAAGGAAGGAGTCGCATGAGCGCGCGCCAGAGCAATGACCGCGCCACCGTCGATCATGCGTTCCTTCGGGAAAAACAGGCTCGCGCGCGAACCCGGGTTCATGTGGCGATCCGGATACGGTCGCTCTTCATCGTCGCGACGCCGGACGCCACCCGGGAGTCTACGCGGCGACCGGAGCCGAGCCGGACGTCTGACCCGCCGACGTGAGCGTTCCGTCGGCGAGCGCCGCCTTCGTGAGATCCTCGCCGCCGATCAGCACGCCTCGGACGAAGACCTGCGGGAACGTCGGCCAGCCGCTCCACTGCTTGATCGCGAGGCGCTTCTTCCACTCCGAGAAGTAGCTGCCGTACTCGAGGTATTCGAACTCGATGCCCGCCGCGGTGAGCGCCTTGCGCACGTTCTTCACGTGCGGGTTCTGCGCCATTCCGACCACGACCACGGCGTGCTTCTCGACGGCGCTCGCGACCTCCGCGACCACATCGGCGTGGAATGTCTGGAGCTTCTCGGCGGCGGCGGGAGCGATGCGGCGCGGATCGAGGACCGGGCGAGTGTTCATGGACGCGTCTGATGCCGCGACCAGCCCGAGCGTTCCGCTACGCGTCCTGCCCGAGGCGCATGCCCTTCTGTACCGCAGGGCGCGCCGCCATCCGTCCCATCCAGGCGACGACCTCGTTGCGCCCCTCGACGATCGCCGGCTCGGCCTTCGAGATGCCCTCGAACCACGGGTAGCTGGCGATGTCCGCGATCGAGTACGCGCCCCCGGCGATCCATTCTCGCCCTTTCAAGTGTCCGTCGAGCACGCCGGCGAGGCGCTTCGATTCTTCGAGGAACTTCGCGTATGCCTCCTCGTTGCGCGGCTGCGCGCGACCGAACGCGCCGGCCTGCCCGAACATGGGTCCGGGACCGCCGACCTGCCAGAACAGCCACGACAGCACCTCGGCGCGGCCCGCTGCGTCCTTCGGGATCAGCTTGCCGGCGCGCTCCGCGAGATAGAGGAGGATCGCGCCCGACTCGAACACGACGATGCGCTTGCCGCCGTCGCGATCGACGAGCGCCGGGATCTTCCCGTTCGGATTGAGCGCGAGGTACTCGGGCGACTTCTGCTCCTTCTTCTTGAAGTCGATGAGGTGGAGCTCGTGAGGGAGCTCGAGCTCGGCGAGGAGGATCGGGACCTTCTTTCCGTTGGGCGTCGCGGCGGTGTACAGGTCGAGCATCCCCCTAGGATGCGCGAACGCAGTCCTGCGCCGCCATGCGGTCGGTTAGCGCAGGCTCGCGAACGGCGCTGGCATGTGCGATCGTCTTCTCCATGGGCCTCGGCCGCGTCGATCGCTACGAGCTCCTTGGCCTGCTCGGGCAGGGCAGCTTCGGCGCGGTCTATCGCGCGGTTCACGTGCACACGGGGCAAATGCACGCGCTCAAGATCGCTCGCGACACCATCGATCGCGACGCCACCGCACGCGCGCTCGCCGAGGCACGCGCCGCCGCGAGCCTCCACCATCCGAACGTGATCGGCGTCATCGACGGCGGCGTGTCGGCGACCGGCGAGGCCTTCGTCGTCATGGAGCTCCTCGAGGGCTCGACGCTCGCGCAGGTCATCGAGCGCGAGGCGCCGCTCGCTGCCATGCGCGCTGCACGCATCGCGAGGCAGATGCTCGAGGGCCTTGCGGCGGCGCACGCCGCAGGGATCGTCCATCGTGACGTGAAGCCGTCGAACGTGTTCCTCACCGAGGTGCGCGACGGCACCGCGAGCAACGAGGTCGTGAAGGTCATCGACTTCGGAATCTCGAAGGTCCGCACCGCGGGCGCCGACGCGATCGGCATGACGCTCCCGGGCGTCGCGATGGGAACGCCGGGGTACATGGCGCCCGAGCAGCTCGGCGATGCGCGCAACGTCGACCCGCGCGCCGATCTCTACGCGGTGGGCGTCGTGATGTTCGAGATGCTCACGAAGCGTCGTCCCATCGAGGCGGACTCGTTCGAGGACTGGATGCGCCGCCTCATGGCCGAACGCGCGCCGCCGCTCGCGACCTCGGCACCGCACGTGCAGCCTGCGCTGTGCGAGGTCGTCGATCGGGCGCTCGCGCGCGACGCCGACGCACGCTGGCCGTCCGCCGTGGCGATGCGCGCTGCGCTCGACGCCGCGTTCCGCGACGTGCCGCTCGACGGCTTCGTCCCGACGGTTCTCGACACGCCGCGCGTGGTCGTCGCGTCGGCGGCGTCGTCCGCGCCCACGGCGCCGATCCCGTACCAGAGCGCGCCCGTCCTCGCGCCGTACGGTGTGCCGGCAGGAATGTCGTATCCACCGGCGCATGCGCTCTCGCACGCGCCGCCGGCCGCCGCTCCGCAGAGGTCGGGAGGCGGCGCTGCCCTCTACTTGATCTTCGGTGCGCTCGTCGTGCTCATCGGCCTGCTCGGGGCGGGCGGGCTCGGCCTCTTCTTCTATCTGTCGCGGAGCTCCGCCGAAGCGAGCGCCGCGAGCGCGCCTGCCGCGACGGCTGCGACCGCGACCGCTACCGCCGGCGCGGCGACGACGGCGTCCGCGACGGCGTCGCCCACAGGCAAGCCGGGCATCGCAGCGCCGCCGGCGAAACCTGGGACGCGACCCGCGGCCACGACGCCGGCTGCGCCGGTGCCGACCGCACCCGGCGCTCCTGCGCCTGCTCCCGCTCCTGCTCCGGCCGTCGCCGCAGGTGGACCGAGGATCTCCGCGCCCAAGATCGTCGGCGACCTCCGTCAGGACGCGTTCTTCGCGCTGGCCGGTCGCGCGAAGCCGAGCATCGATCGCTGCAACGCCGATCGCGCCGCGATCGCCGTGAAGGTCGATCTCATGATCGGTCAGAACAAGATCACCATCGCGCAGCCCTCGGTGAACGTGAATCCCGGCGACCCGACGATCGCGCGCTGCGCGGCGCAGGCGCTCAAGGACGCGCAGTTCGCGGGCTTCGCCCCGGGCGACAGCGGCATCTACCAGAACGCCGAGATCAGCTGGAAGTAGCGACATAGCGCCCTTGCCGCACTGCGCTCGCTCGCCTACGAGAGAAGGTCGTGACGAACGAGGCGACGCTCACTGGCACCGCGAAGGCGCGCCTCATGGATTTCATCCTCCGCTACGACCTCGACATGGTTCAGCGCGGCCGGGAATACGTGGCCGAAGGGCGCGTCGTCCGGCTGCGACGGAGCGACGACGGGCAACGCGCGAGCGCGTCCGTACAGGGGACCGAGCTCTACGACGTCGAGCTCGGGCCGTATGCAGGCGGCAGCTTCAGGGCGCACTGCACATGCCCGGCGTTCGTCGCCGTCGACGAGTGCAAGCACGTCGCCGCGCTCGCGCTCGTGTTGCATCGCGAGCAGGTCGCGGCACCGGCGCTGCGCGGGTCCAAGCCGGCGGCCGCGCCGTCAGGACCGCCTCCGGCGAAGGAGCCGTTCCCGGAGATCTTCAGGCACGTCTACTCGGCATCGCGCTTCCTCTCGCGTCTCGGTCTGCATGCGGGCTTGCCCGTGGGCGACGGTCTCGATCGCTGGTCGCCGCTGAGCGATTGGTGGGCGCGCTCTCACGGCGCGAAGACGCCCGCGATCGTCGCGATGCGCCGGCACGTCCTCACGCACACCGCCGAGATCGCGCGCGACCTCGAGACGCTCCGCACGTGGACGCCGCCCGCGGCGCCTCTCCCCGGGACCGTGTTCGGTCAGCTCTACGCGAACCTCGCCGAGCGTTACCTCGCGTGTCGCGTCGATCCGACGATCTTTCGGTGTGCGCCCGGCCCGCTCGACGGGCGTCGTCATCCGGGGTTCGATCTCTTCTACGACGCGCAGCGCGGCGTGTTCGATGCACGCGAGCGTCGATTGCCGCTCGGCGGCGAGCCGATGCGCCTCGCCTTCACGCTGCCGCTCGCGTCGCGTGCCGAGGCGCGCTTCGAGCCCGGCGTGCTGCAGGATCCCGATCGCACGGACGCGTGGGACCTGTTCGCGCTGCGCGCGGTCCTCATCGCGCTGCATGCACGCACGGAGGACGCCGTGTTCGCCCTCGAGCACGAGCTCGGCCGCCCGGTGTGGGATCACGTCCTCGAGCAGCTCGGGAATCGAACCAAGCCGGCGATCGAGGTGCACGACTGGGCGTTCGTGCTCTTGCCGACGTATCGCGACAACGAGCTCAGCGTCGTCCCGTTCTCGCGGCGTCGTCTCGCGAGCGGCAAGCCGTCGAAGTGGAAGAAGGACGCATTCGAAGCGGCCTACATCGACGAGTCGCTCACGCTCGAGCGCGAGATCGCTCGCGTCGCGATGTGCAGCCTCGAGCGTCATCACGAAGCGCGCGTCACGCTGGGCCGACCTCTAGGCCACGAGCTGCTGCGCCTCCTCGGCAGGCATCCCAACGTGAGGATGCCGCCCACGAAGAAGGCCGATCCCGAGAACGATCCGCACGCCGAGATCTTCGCGGGCGATCTCGCGATGCGCATGGATCCCGGCCCCGACGGCGCGCTCGTGCCGAGGTTCACGGTCGACGGTCGTCTCGTCGATACCTCGATGCTCTTTGGCGGCGAGAGCGCCGGCCTGCGCGGCGCGAGGAGCGGGAACACGATCGTGTCCGTCTTCGTACCGCCGGCGCTCCGTCCATGGCTCGATGCCGCGCAGAGCGTCGGCGCCGCGATGTCGTTTCCGCGCGAGTCGGTCCCACGCCTTCTCACCGCCACCGAGAAGCTCGTATCCGCCGGCGTTGCGCAGCTCCCTCGCGATGCGCTCGGCGTCGAGCTGCCGTACGAGCCCGCGCCGGCGCTGCGCGTCGAATGGCAGCCGGCCGGCGCCGCGGTCGTCGACGTCTTCATCACCGTTCACCCGAAGGCTCCGCTCGTCGCCGCGGGCAAGGGCCCCGTGCTCTTCACGTTCGCCGAGGGCGAGCAGCGGTACTTCGTCGAGCGCGATCTCGCGCGCGAGGCGCTCGTCGCCGAGGACTCGCGCGCGCGCATCGCCGCGCCCGTCTCGTGGGATCACCTCACCGGCCACACCGACGGTCTCGAGGACACGCTGGCCCTCGCCGAGTACCTCGATCGCAACCCGCTCGGGCTCGCGATCGAGATCAAGGTCGGCAAGGCGCCGACGGTCACGTCATGGGAGGACGCGTCACGCACCCTCGACGTCGAGCGGAAAGGCTCCTGGCTCGTCGTGGGAGGGGCGCTCGACGTCGCGGGCATCAAGCTCACGCTCGGCGACGTCCTCGATGCTGCGCGGCTCGCGCAGCGCTTCGTGAAGGCCGCCGACGGCGTCTTCCTCGAGCTCTCGAAGGAGGCGATCGAGAAGCTGCGACCCGTCGCGATGGCGACGGAGCTCGGCGGCGCCGCCAAGGGCGAAGACGCGCGCCTGCACGACGCGTTCGGCTCGATCCTCGCCGATGCACGCGAGCTGTTCGAGACCGTCAACGGCGCTGATCTCGACGCGTACGTGAAGCGCTTCGAAGCGCGCGACAAGCGCGTGCGGCTGCCTTCGCTCGATCACGGCACGCTGCGCCCGTATCAACGCGAGGGCGTCGCGTGGATGTTGCGCCTCGCGACGTGGGCACCGGGCTGCATCCTCGCCGACGACATGGGCCTCGGAAAGACCGTGCAGACCGCAGCCGTCCTGAAGGGGCGCGCGTCGCTCGGTCCGCAGCTCATCATCGCGCCCGCCTCGGTGTCGTCGAACTGGATGTCCGAGCTCGCGCGGTTCGTCCCGAGCCTGAAGGCGCGCTGGTACAACGACGAACGCGATCTGTCGCTCGCGGCGCTCGGCCCCGGCGACGTGCTCGTGGTCTCGTACGGGCTCCTTCAGCGGCGCAGCAGTACCTTCGAGAAGCAGCGCTTCGCGACGGTCGTCGTCGACGAGGCGCAGTACGTGAAGAACGTCAGCGCGCAGCGCACCGACGCCGTGCGATCGATCGAGCGCGACTTCACCATCACGCTCACCGGCACGCCGCTCGAGAACCATCTCGGCGAGCTGTTCAGCATCGTCGACCTCGCGTTTCCGGGGTTGCTCGGCACGGAAGCGACGTTCCGCGAGCGGTTCCGCAAGCCGATCGAGGGACAGCACCGTGACGAGGTGCGCCTCGCGGTCCTCGGACGTCTGCTCTCGCCGTTCCTGCTCCGGCGGACGCGCGCGAAGGTGCTCGAGGAGCTCCCCGAGCGCGAGGAGATCACCGAGTACATCGACCTCGATGCCTCGGAGCAGAAGCGCTATCTCGCGCTGCGCCGCGCGTGCGAGCAGCAGTTCGCGAAGCGGAAGTCGGGCGAGACGGCCGCGCAGCTCAAGATCGCGCTGTTCGCCGCGCTGACGCGCCTGCGCCAGCTCGCATGCGACGTGCGCCTGGTCGATCCGACGTACACGGGACCATCGTCGAAGATCGCGCGCGCCGTCGAGCTGTGCGTCGAGCTCGCGCAGGAAGGGAACCGCGCGCTCGTCTTCAGCCAGTTCACGCAGTTCCTCGGAAAGCTGAAGCCGGAGCTCGAAGCGGCAGGTCTTCGCGTCGCCTATCTCGCGGGCGACACGCCAACGGCGAAGCGTCGCGCCATCGTCGAGGCATTCCAGCGCGGCGAATACGACGTGTTCTGCGTCTCGCTGCTCGCGGGTGGCACCGGCTTGAACCTCACGAGCGCGAGCTACGTGATCCACACCGACCCGTGGTGGAACCCCGCCGCGGAGGAGCAGGCGACCTCACGCGCGCATCGCATGGGCCAGACCGAGCCGGTCACCGTCTATCGCCTGGTTGCGCGCGGCACCATCGAAGAGGCCGTGCTCGCGATGCACGCGTCGAAGAAGGACCTCGCGTCCGCCGTGCTCGAGGGCAAGGCGAGCGCGAAGGCAATCACGTCGACGGAGTTGCTCGATCTGCTCCGTTTCGGCGAGTGAGCGCGGCAAGAAATCAGAGGACGCAGCCGATGCGCTGATGGTCGATCGCGATCTCGTCGATCCACATCTCGAACTTCTGCGTCGAGGTCTGGTACTCCTGCCAGCCGACCCAGAGCGCGGTGAACTGCGGGAGCAGGTACGGCATCGCGTTGCCGCCGTGCTTGGTCGACGACGTGTAGAGCGACGGATGCTCGACCGCGTCCCAGAAGAAGCGGGTCTCGTTGGTGTCGCCCTTGTGCGCCCACTCGATGCAGAGCCACTGCTTCGTGGGGACGGCCGCGGGCGCGTTCGCCGGATCCTTGTCGGAATTCGTCCAGTCGCCGGTGCCCGTCGCGGTCTGGTTGTCCGTGCCGACGCCGAAGAGGTTCTTTCCGTTCTGGAGCTGGCCGCTCAGGCGGATCTCGCCGGCGACGTTCGTGCCCGTCGCGGCCGCGAACGTCCAGTGCGCGTACGTCATCGGCGCAGCCGGGAGCGTTTCGAACCACACGAACATGCGTCCCCAGTACGCGTTGTTCGTGGCTGGGAACGTCTTCGTCTCGCGGATGTACGACGGGCCGTTGCCGTTGACCACGATGTGCAGCGCCTTCGCGCCGCGCGCGTGCTGGACGCCGTCGATCACAGGAGCCGTGCCGACCTTGCTCCACGTCATCGGGTTCAGCGTGCCGCTCTCGAAGTCCTCGCAGAATTCGACGCCGGCGGCGGCGCAGCGGCTCGCACCGAAGAACGCGGCGCGGTTCGACGAGAGATCGCGTCCGGCGCTCGCGTCGCCCGCGTCCGTCGCGGCGTCGGTCCCGCCGCTGCTCCCGCTGCTCCCGCTGCTCCCGCCGCCGCTCGTCGAGCCGGCGTCGCGGTCCGGCGGAGCTTGTCCGTCGGGCAGGTCGAGCGGCAGCTCGCCACCCGACGACGTGTCGTTCGAAGACCCGCTGCACGCGAGCACGCAGAACGCGACACCGCCTGCGAGGATCGCGAACGCGCGCATCCGTCGATGGTACCCCTCAGACGGACTTGCGACGAAACGCCGGCGCCTGCGTGGGCGCGGGCGTCCTCGGGCGCGTGCCCGCAGCGTCTTTCGAGCGCGCGGCGGCCGGACGGTCGGCGGCAGCGGAAGGCCCTCCGCCTCCCTCTTTCTCCTCCTTCTCCGCGGCCTCGGCCTCGGCGTCGGCCTTCGCCTTCGCAGCGGCTTCGGCGGCTGCGGCGGCGGCCGCGAGCTCGGCGGACTTCGCCGCGTCGTCCTTCGCGAGGTGGCACTTCTTGTATTTCTGCCCGGAGCCGCAGTGGCACGGGTCGTTGCGTCCGATCTTCATCCGACCGCCACTCTAGCAAGTACGCGAAAGCTGGTTGCGTAAACGAACCCCGGTCGGGTCGGGGCTGTGGCGTTTGTACGCTAAGTGCTTGATTCGTTACGCGGCGCGTTGCGAAAATATTTTCGCACTGCGGCGTGCGCTTCGCACCGGCGACGCTAGATTTCTCATTGAAGTGTCCGCTGCAGCACCTCTCCCGTTCACCCCGTCGTTTCCGGCGCGCACCACGCTGACCGCGAAGGACCGGATCGTCCTGCGCGCCGTTGCGGAAGCGATGTTCGCGGAAGACGGCGAAGCCGATCGCGACCGCCTCGACGCTCATGTCCACGACGTCGACGCGTTCATCAGCAGCGCGAGCAAGCCGCTCCGAGCGGGATTACGCATCGCGCTCTTCGTCGTCCGCATCGCGCCGATCCTCTTCTTCTTCCGCATGCGAACGATCGAGAGGCTCTCGCTCGCGGAGCGCGTCGCGATCCTCTCGCGCCTCGAGCGCTCGAAGCTCGCCGAGCTCTCGCTGGCGTTCATCGGGTGGCGCACGGTCATGGTCTTCGTGTTCTACGAGCAAGCCGCCGAGCTGAAGAGCCTCGGCTACGCGAGCCACGAACGCCACGTGTACAAGCGCCACCTCGCGCTGGTCACCCCCGTACACGTGCCCGTGCGGGTGCCCGTGCTCCTCCCGGATCTCGTGGCGGCCGTCGCGCCGCCGCCCGAAGAATCCGGCGTCCGTCTTCGCGGCGACGCGGATGCGCATGCGGATGACGACTCCGACTCCGAGCAGGTCGCATGACCATCCTGCGCGGGCGTGAGCTCACGTCACCCATGTCGACGAGCGTCGACGTCGTGGTCATCGGCTCGGGAGCAGGCGGTGCGGTGGTCGCGCGCGAGCTCGCGCGCGCCGGACGCAGCGTCATCGTCCTCGAAGAGGGCGGCTATCACGCGCCGAAGGACTACGCCGCGCTCACCCCTTCCCGCGCGCTCAGCACGCTCGCTCGCGAAGCCGGGCTCGGGCTCGCCGTCGGCCTCGGCGACACGCCGATCATGAGCGTGCTCGCCGGCAAATGCGTCGGCGGCTCGAGCGTGCTCACCGGCGGCGTGTGCTTCCGCATCCCTGACGACGTCCTGCACGACTGGTCGTCGCGTCTCGGCCTACGCGGAATGACGCCCGACGAGCTCGCGCCGTTCTTCGAGGAGATCGAGCAGGCGATGTCCGTCGAGACGGTCCCGGAGTCGATGCGCTCGCGCTCGACCGAGCTGTTCGTCGAGGGCGCCGCGCATCTCGGCGTGCCGATGAAGAGCCTTCGCAGGAACACCTCCGGGTGCAAGGGCGCCTCGCGCTGCAACTTCGGATGCCCGAACGGCGCGAAGATGAGCGTCGACATCTCGATGCTGCCGGACGCGCGCAAGAACGGCGCGGTCATCGTGTCCGACGCGCTCGTAGAGAAGATCGACGTCGAGCGCGGCACCGCGCGCGGCGTGCGCGGTCGTTTCCTCGACCCACGCACGGGCGAGCCCGGCGTTCCGTTCGACGTGCGCGCGCGCGTGGTCGTCGTCGCATGCGGCTCGCTGCACACGCCGGTGCTCCTCAAGAAGAGCGGGCTCGGCACGTCGCACGTCGGCCGCCATCTCACGTTGCACCCGGCGTTCCGCGTGGGCGCGCTCTTCGACGAGCGCGTCGACGGCTGGGACGGCGCGATGCAGAGCGTGTACTCGGATCATTTCGCCGACGAAGGCCTCACGCTCGTCGGCGTGTACACCGCGCCGAGCGTGCTCGCCGCGGCGTTCCCCGGCGTCGGACGCGAGCACCGGCGCATCGTCAAATCGATGCCGAACCTCGCGTTCTTCGGCGCGATGATCCACGACGACGGCGCCGGACGCGTCATGCGCTGGGTCGGACGCGAGCCGCTCGTCACCTACCGCATGAGCGCACGCGACAGGCATCGACTGTGGCGCGGCGTCGAGATCCTCGGTGAGCTCGCGTTCGCGGCCGGCGCGCGCCAGGTGATGCTCCCGATCTTCGGCGCCGATCCCATCACGTCGCTCGAGCAGCTCCACGCGCTCGTGCGCTCGAAGCCGTCGACGAAGAAGGTCGAGGCCATGAGCTTCCATCCGCTCGGCTCCGCGAAGATGAGCGCGGAGCCCGAGCACGGCGTCGTGAAGCCGACGGGCGAGACGTGGTCGACGCGGAACCTCTTCGTCGCCGACGGCAGCGTGCTCCCGTCGAGCATCGGCGTGAACTCGCAGCTCCCGGTCATGGCTCTCGCGCTGCGTATCGCGCGTGGCATCGCCGCGGACTTCGAGGTCCACGGCCGCCTCGCCGCGTGATCCGCGCGTGACGTTCCAGGCATGCCGTGCTGCGGTTTGCGACGGTGATGTTCCTGGGCTTCGCTCCGATGCTCGCGTTCTCGCGCTGATCGGCCATGATGGGGGGCATGGCCGTCCCGGACCCGCGCTGGTTCCTGCGATCGGAGCGCCTCGGCTTCCGCGAGTGGACGCCCGCGGATCTCGGGCTCGCGCGCGGGCTGTGGGGCGACCCCGCAGTGACCGCGCTCATCGCCGCGCACGGCCCGCTCTCCGACGAAGCGATCCAGGAGCGGCTGATGGAGGAGATCGATCACGCCGAGTCGCACGGCGTGCAGTACTGGCCGATCTTCGAGCTCACGACGGGCAACCACATCGGCTGCTGCGGGCTGCATCCACGCATCGCCGAGGCCGGCATTTACGAGCTCGGCTTCCACCTCCGGAGCGAGCACTGGGACAAGGGCTTCGCCTCCGAAGCCGCGCGCGCGGTCATCGCCTATGCGTTCGACCGCCTCGAGTCACGCGAGCTCTTCGCGGGCCACCATCCGAAGAACGACGCCTCGCGGCGCATCCTGACGAAGCTCGGCTTCACGTACACGCACGACGAGCCGTTCGCCGGGACGGGCCTGCTCCATCCCTCGTACGTGCTGCGCCGCGATTCACCTGAGCGGCGGCACCAGTGAGAAATCGGGTTCCACGCCGCGTCAGGATTGTTCCACGAAGTCGAGCGCAGCCTCCATCGTTCGTTCGGGCTCGACCCCCATCTGACCGTGACGAGCGCCGGTGATCTCCAGGAACGTCGCCGGAATCGACGCGCTCTGGAGCGGACCGACGGCGCTGCGCATCGGCGCCACCGCGACGTCGTACGTGCCCGCCATGAGCACGACGGCCTTCGCACGACGGAGGGTGCGCGGCGAAGGCACGACGGGACTGCCGATCAGGATCGCGCGGTCGTACTTGTCCGGCCACCGCGCGACGAGACGCTCGGCGCGCTCTGCACCCTGCGAGTAGCCGATGACGACGACGTTCCGAGGCTCGCCGAGGCCGGTCGCGCGGAACGCAGCGCCGATGCGCCGGTCCAGCGCTTCGAGATCCGACGACCACCGGCGTGCCGAGCCGTCACCGCCACACGACACGTCGCCCTGCAGGCCGACGAGGTCGCCGCGAGACGCCGCGGTGTGCTGGAACGCTTGCACGTAGCCGCCCGGATGCACGCACATGCCGGGGAGGAAGATCATCTGCAGGCGACGTTCGGAGGCGCCGCGAACGAGCACGGCGGGGAGATCGTCCGCCACCGCCACGTCCTCGGTGTGGACGGGCATGGGCGGCGGGGCGGGAGCGGGTGCCGGCTCCGGATCGGGGGCGGATGCCGGCTCGGAGGTGCCCGACGTGAGCTGGGGCATGCTCGCCCGCTCGTGGCAGCCGGCTGCTGCGAGCGTAGAGGCGAGAACGAGGCCGCGGATCATGCCTTAGTCATGGCCTCGGGGATCCCCGATCTCAAGGTGAACCAGGGATTGTGGCCAGCGCGCCTCGGCAGTGTACCTTCGGTGTTGATGGCCCACGCGCGCAGCAAGAAGTCGTACCTCCTCGACCCGCGCTTTCAACTCAAGTGGACGGCGTACCTCGTCGTCGTCGTCGTCATCGTGATGGCAGGGCTCGGCGTGGTCATCGCGCGCGTCGCGGGACGCGCCTCGGATACCGCGCACCTCGCCGTCATGCAGGCGGAGAAGGCGTTCGAGGAGTCGCGCACCAACTCGATCCTCGCGCGACGGAGCGTGCAGCTCAACAGCGACGACCCGACGCTCGCCAAGGTGATGGAGGACTCGCTCGCCGAGCTCGACGCACAGTCGGCGAAGAACCTCGCCGACGTGCGCAGCCGTCAGGAGGACATCGTCCGCGACCGTCGCAACCTGCAACAGCTGCTCGCCGCGACGGGCGTGGCGCTCGTGCTCTTGCTCGTGCTGATGGGCGTCGTGATCACGCATCGCATCGTGGGCCCCGTCCACAAGATGAAGAAGCTCCTCCGCCGCGTGAGCACGGGCCGGCTCGCGATCGAGGAGCGGCTCCGTCGTGGCGACGAGCTCGAGGACCTGTTCGACACGTTCCTCCAGATGACGTACTCGTTGCGTGCGATGCAGGCCGCGCGGCTCAAGACCCTCGACGCGACGCTCCGCCGCGCGGAGGCGACCGGCGCAGCCGAAGACGTCCTCGCGGGCATGCGCGCGCTCCGCGCTCAGATGGTGCTCGGCCTCGAGCCGCGCCGCTCCTCCGTCATTCCCCCCTCGATGTCCGAGAGCCGCGTGTGAACATGCGACAGATCATCAGCAACGCCATCGACGAGCTCTGCTCTGCGTTCGAGAAGAACGGCTACAACCCGACGCCCGTCATCGACATCGGCGTGCTCGTCGCGAGCGCGGACGGCAAGGTCGACGAGCGCGAGCGCGAGATGCTGCTCGACGTGTTCCAGACGCTCATGGACACGACGCTCACCCCGGAGGTCGTCGACAACCTCGTGACCGCGAGCCTCGAGGTGATCGAGGCCGCAGGCGCCGAGTCGCGTGCACGTCTCGTCGCATCGATCCTGCGCGACTGCGACGCGGTGGAGCCCGGAGTGAAGGTCGCGATCGCGCTCTCGCTCGCGAGCCAGGGCCTCACGAAGGCCGAGCGCACCGTCGTGGAGCGCATCGCGACGGCCGGCGGCCTGTCGGCCGCGCGCCTCGCCGAGCTCACGGCGGAGATCAGCAAGCACTCCGACGGCGATCCGATCAGCGTGCGCCAGTCGATCGTTCCGTCGATCCCGCCGCCGTCGTCGTCGAAGCAGTAAGCGTATTGCCTTCCCCCCCCGGCATGAATGCCGGGGCACCGGTGAGCTCGGTCCACAGTCCGCGGAGCTCGCCTGCGAGAGACGCGCGCGCTTCGCGCGACGGGAGGCCCGCGACGTCCGCGAGCGCAGCGTGCTCTGCGCCGTGCGCGACGTCGTCGAGCGCGGCTGACCATGCGCGTTCGAGGCGCGTGCGCGCGGCTTCGTCGAGCTTGCTCAGCGACCAGCGCGCGATCTCCCACGACAGCGCGGCGTGGCGCGTCTCGTCGCCGGCGATCTCCCGCAGGGCCCGCGCCGTGCGAGGGTCGTCGACGTTCGCCGCCTGCCACATCGCGACGAGCGCGCCGAACGTCTCGCGTGCGCATCCTTCGACGACGTTCTCTTCGGCGATCGTCTCGAGCGAGCGCGCCGCGACCTCTTCGATGCGCGGCCTCGTGTAGCGACCGCCGTGACGGCGTGCGAGACGTGCCATCGTGCGCGTATGCCTGACCTCGTCGCGCTCGGCTTCGCGCGCGGCGTCGAGGAGCTCGCGAGGCGCGCCATGCGACGCGAGCTCTTCGCGGAGCCGGCGGAACGCGGTCACCGACGCGGCCTCGAGGCGCGCGGCACTCGCGAAGTACGCGCCGAGCGCCGAACGCGCTCGCACCGTCGCGGGCTCAAGGCCGGCAGGCGCGCGACCTGCGCTGCCCGGGCACGTCGCGCAGTCGATCACGACCGCGCCCGCCTCGTCGGGCACC
>JAQBQJ010000442.1 GCA_028287065.1 Labilithrix sp.
CGACCCGGCGATCGGGCGTCGCGTGCGGATGCGCGTGAGCGCGGCCCGCGGCGTGCTCCGCGCTGACCGCGGCGGGCGTCGAGCGCCGCCTCTGGCCGTCGGCCGCGACGTACGCTGCGATCACGGCGATCGCATGCATGTGGCCCGCGCTGGCATGGCCGGTCGAGTCCGTTGCGAACCTTGTCCTCACGATCAACGTGCTCGTGATCTGGCGCGCCGAACCGCGCGAGTGAGCGCTAGGATGGACTCGTGGCGCCTCTCCATAGCAGCTCGAAGGCGCGCCTCGACCTCGCTCTGCTGGTCGCCGTCGCGTCGTTCGCCGCCGTTGCGACGGGCGGTGTGGGCTGCAGCGACGACACCGATCTGAGCGCGCTCTTCGTCGAGGCCGGCGCGGCGACGGCGCCGCCCAGCCCCGCCGACGCGGGTCCGACGATCACCGTGACGTCGTTCGCGCCCGCGCGCACGACGGCGCCGCCCGCGAAGGCGAGCGCGACCTGGGCTGCCTATCGCCTCGACGAGGGCGACTGGCATGCGCTCACCCCGGTGTCGGAAGGCACGTACACGTTCCCGATCGCGAACGCGCGCTGGACGCTCGCGCTCGTCTGCGCGTCGCCCGACGACGAGCTCACCACCGTGTACCTTCATCATCGGACGAACGCGACAGCCGCCGTCGACGTGACGCTCGACGATGCGTGCACGCCGCTCGCGCCCGCCGCGGAGCTCACGTTCACCGGATCGCTCGTGAACATCCCGACCACGACGCAGTGGCTCGACTTCGGATACGCGCGCGACTCGCGCGGCGTTGCGATCGCCGTCTCCGGCACGACCGGCACGTACGAGGTGGTCGGCATCGAGCCGGGCACGTGGGACCTCGCGTTCGGCGTACGCGACGAGGCCTTCCTCCCGATCACCCGCTTCGTGTTGCGCCGAGCCGAGGTGGTGACCGCGGACGAGATGCTGAACGTCGACGTCGCGGGGCCGGGCTCGTTCGTCCCGGGCACCGCCGAGATGAAGCTCCACGCGCTCGTCGCGCACGACACGGTGACGCCGCGCGTCTTCTACGCCGCCGGTGGTCCGTTCGGGATCGACGTCGGACCGCAGGACGTGCCGGATCTCGAGCCCGACGTGACGCTCTCGTACTCGACCGTGCCCGCCGCATCGCAGCTCGCGAGTGACCGTTATCGCGGCGAGCTGACCGCCGAACAGGATCGGCGGACGGGCAGCCGCACGATCACGTTCGATTTTCACACGGCCGCCGATCTCGACATGACGTTCCTGCCGGATCCACCCGTGCCGTCGGTGACGATCGTGGGCACCGCTCCGTACGTTCGCTTCGAGACGAAGTTCCCCGTGCTCGCAGACGCCGAGCGCCACGAGGTGCTGGCGACGGCGGGCAAGAACCGCCGCTCGCAGCTTGCGTGGCGAGCGACGTACGACGCGATCCACGTCGGCTCCGCGTCCGAGCTCGACGACGTGATGCCCGATCTCTCGGCGCTCCCCGGATGGAAGTCGGCGTGGGGGATCCCCGCGGACCTCACGACGTCCGTGCTCGTGACGGCGTACGAGAAGCCGCGGCCCGTGAGTGACGGAACGATGCAGCGCACGCAGGCGAAGGGACTGTCGATCACGCCATGAGCGCGGTTCGCATGTCGCTCGCGCTCGTCGCGCTGCTTGCGTGCTCACGGCCCGGTGCCTCGACGAGCGATGCCGGAGGCGACGCGGCGCCGAGCTACGAGCCTGCGGCATCGGTATCGGCCTCGGCCTCCGCCCCGGCCGCGCCGGCGGCGCCCGACACGAGCTCGTCGCCGGCTCGGGCCGCGCGCCGGCGCGAGCTCTCCGGCGCGCCCGGGTCGGGCCTCGAGGCGCGACGATCCAGCGTCACGCGCATCGAGGCGGAGCCCGTGCTCTCCGCGAACGCCGCCGCGCTCCGGAGACAGTACGGCGGCGTGCTGCCGGCCTCGCTCGCCGTGCAGGCGACCGATCTCGGTGCCGATCGACGACGCGCGATCCTCGCCGGCGCCGAGCGCCAAGACGGCACGCTCGAGAACCCGATGCTGTTCATCGTCGACGAGCACGGCGCAGCGCTCTGGTCGAAGGAGCGCCCCGCGGCCGGCATCAAGCCTCCGGTCGGTGCGCTCGCGATCGCGGCCGGTCCGCACGGTCGCTTCGCGCTCGCGGCGTGCGACCCGCCGACGTCCTCCGTCGCGCTTCGTCTCTGGGACGAAGACGGCTCGCCCTTCGCCGACTTCCAGGCGCTCGAGACGAAGGCATGCGACGCGGTCTCGCTCCTCTACTGGCCCTCGCACGGATGGCTCATCGCGATCACGGCGGGCTCGGAGACGCGCGTGCAGCTCGTCACCGAGACGGGCGCGCTCGCATGGAGCCCCGGTCGCGTCCTCGGCGCTCGCTTTCGTACGATCGCGCCCGTCACGCTCGCGTCGGACTCGCCGTCGACCTTCGTGCTCGTGCAGTACTCGCAGTCGCCAGGCGTCGATCGCGACGCCGATCACGCGATCGCGTTTCGGTACGACGCGAATGCGCAGCCCATGTGGGCGTCGCCGGTCGATCTCGGCGCGGTTCGACGTGTCGCGCCCGGTCAGGAGCGCATCGCGCTCACGCGCACGAGCGACGGCGTGCTCCGCGCTGCGCTCGCCGGCGGACTGACCGTGGAGATCCGATCGAACGGGGAGACGCGCCGCGTTCCGTGAGCGCGCGCTAGACCGAGGCGCAGGACGAGATCTCGCTCTCACTCCGTGCGAAGTGCTCGGTGGTCAGGTCGGGGTGTTCCAGCCGCCGACGTCCGCCGTGAGCGAGTCCGCTTCCTTCGGACCCCACGTACCCGGCTCGTACGGGAACATCGGCGAAGGTCCGTGGATCACGGGATCGACGATCGCCCACGCCGCTTCGACGACGTCCTGTCGCGCGAACAGCGTGGTGTCGCCGAGCATCGCGTCGCCGAGCAGGCGCTCGTAGTCGCCGAGCCGGCCTGCCTCGCCCTGCTTCGGCTCCTCGACGACGGACAGCTCGGTAGGCCTGCCGATCATCTTCTCGCCCGGCACCTTCGCGCGTGCGCCGAGCGCGATCGTGACGTTCGGGCTGACGCGGAAGCGGAGATAGTTGCCCATCGCCGGAGCCGCCTCCTTGAACACGCACTGCGGCGGGTTCTTGAACTCCACCATGACCTCGGTGCACGTCATGGCGAGCGACTTGCCGGCGCGCACGTAGAACGGCACGCCTTCCCAGCGCCACGAGTCGACGTACATGCGGAGCGCGGCGTACGTCGCCATGAAGGAGTCCTTCGCGACTCCGGGCTCGTCGCGGTAACCGTTGAACTGGCCGCGGATCATGTGGTCGACGGTCATCGGACGCACGTTCCGGAGCACCTTCGCCTGCTCGTCGCGGATCGCTTCGGGGATCGTGCTCGTGGGCGCCTCCATGGCGAGGTAGCTCACGACCTGGAGGAGGTGGTTCTGGATGACGTCGCGGATGACGCCGGTCTCGTCGTAGAACTTTCCGCGGCCCTTCACGCCGAACGACTCGGCCATCGTGATCTGGACGTTCTCGACGTAGTTCCGGTTGAGGATCGGCTCGAGGAACGCGTTCGCGAAGCGGAAGTAGAGGATGTTCTGCACCGCCTCCTTGCCGAGGTAGTGATCGATGCGGAAGATCGAGTCCTCGGGGAACGCCTTGTGGATCGTGTCGTTCAGGGCCTGCGCGGACGCGAGGTCGCGACCGAACGGCTTCTCGACGACGACGCGCGCGTCCTTCGTGAGACCGGCCTGGGCGAGCCGATCGATCACCATCGGGAACAGGCTCGGCGGGATCGCGAGGTAATGGATCGGACGCTTCGCGTCGCCGAGGTGCCTCTTCACCTCCGTGAACGTCGCGGCATCGGCATAGTCGCCGTCGACGTACTGGAGATGCTCCACGAGCTTCGGGAAGGCCACGGGGTCGAGGCCGCCGTACTCGGTCACGCTCGCGCGCGCGCGCTCGACGAGCTGCTCGCGCGACCATCCGGACTTCGCGACGCCGACGACCGGCATGTCGAGGCGGCCGCGGCGGACCATCGACTGGAGAGCAGGGAAGATCTTCTTGTAGGCGAGGTCGCCGGTCGCGCCGAAGAAGACGAGTGCGTCGGACGGGGGAGCGTTGGGCCTGCTCATGGGCCTCGAAGCTACCAGAAATCCCGGCAACGCCTTGCCGGCAACGGCACGAGATTGCCGGTATGGCGACTCACGAAACGCCATGATTTACCGCGTTTCCTGCGTGCGGGGCAACGGCATGCGCGGTGCACCGGGGTCTCTCGTCTTCGGACGAAAGGATGAACCCCACGATGCAAGGTCGCGATCCCCGCTTCGGTCAGCAGGCGTACCACCAGGCGCCGTCTCCGCACGGTCCTCATGCCGTGTACACGCCGCCGCCCGCAGCGCCTCCGCCCGCCGGCGCGTGGGGAGGTCACGTCGGCGGCGCTGGGATGAACATGCCGCGGTTCGGCGCCATGCCCGGGCTCGGCACGATGGATCGGATCGGCGGGTTGCCGGCGCCGCTTTCGTTCGGTCTCGGTCTCGTCGCCGCGTTCGTCGCGCTCGTCTTCGACGTGATCTTCCTGAAGGTGCACGTCCCGGGCGTCGGCGGTTACGCGTGGTATCTGACGACGGCGCTGTCGTTCGCGGGCGCGGGCTGGGCATCGATCAGATGGACGCGCGCCAGCAAGACGATCGCGATGGCTGCGGTCGGCGTCGCCGCTGCGCTCTACGGCGTCGCGGACGTGGGCCTCGGTCTCGTGGTCGAGGACCTCTCGATGGCCGGTGCGATCGTGCTCGGCGCGCAGGGCGTCGGCATCGGCCTCTTCACCGGCTTCGGCGGCGTGTTCAAGGCGATGCGCGAGCGCGAGTAACGCCCGCCATGCATCGAACGCGCGCATGCCACAATACGGGCGTGCGCGCGTCGCTCCTTTGTCTCTCCCTCGTCGCCGCGTGCCACTCGTCGCCGTCGCCCTCTCCCTTTCCCTCGCCGTCGCCGTCGCCCTCTCCCTCTCCCTCGCCTTCGCCTTCGCCTTCGCCTTCGCCTCCGCCTCCGCCTTCGCCTTCCTCTCCGCCTTCGCCTCCGCCTCCGCCTCCGTCAGTCGCCACGGACTGGTGCATCGAAGGGATGAAGGGCCTCGACGACGACTGCTGCTACGTCGCCCCTCCCGGCGCGACGCGTTTGCTCGTCTACCTCCATGGCATCGTCCCGCCGCAGAAGGACAGCGTGCAGAAGCAGACCGTGCAGAGCGCGGTGATGAATGCAGCCTCGCGCGCCGGCGTCGCGGCGATCGTCCCCCGCGGTCGCCGCGGCATCGGTCCGGAGGGGGCGCGCGACTGGTGGGCCTGGCCGACGTCGCCGGGCACGCACGCGCAGATGGTGAAGGAGATCGTCGAGCGCTGGAGCGTGCTGAAGAAGAAGCTCGAGCAATCGCTCGCGCTCACGTTCGAGCGTACGTACCTCGCAGGGTCCTCGAACGGGGAGTACTTCCTCTCCGCGATCGCGCAGCGCGGCGACGCGGACGCGCTCGGCTTTGCTCTCGACGGCTACGGCGCGATGTCGGGCGGCGCGACCGGAGGACGTGGAGCCGCCGCGCTGAACCGTCGCGCCCCGCGTCCGGTCTACGTCGGCTTCGGGACGTACGACGCCGAGACGAAGACCGGCGCACGTGCGCTCGCCGCGGTCTTCGAGAGCGCGCACTGGCCGGTGAAGCTCGCCGAGCATCCGTTCGGCCACGGCGCGCGCGAGGTGTATCTGGACGAGGCGTTCGCGTTCTGGGCGGCTCATTCCGGGACTTGAGCAGAACCTCTACACGCCGCCTGACCGGTGCGTGCTGACACGTCGGGGATGAATCGCGACCGCGTTGCCGCACGTCGTTCCGCAGGACGGCGCGCGCGCGCCGGGCGCCTGGCCTTGGCGCGCTCCCTGCAGTGCTCGTGCGTGCGCACCCAGCGCACGCAGGAGCTCCAACGCGCCCATGTCTCAACCCGCGACTCACGCGCCCGCCCCGTTCGCTGCTCACGGTTCCCTCGCGCTCGCGGCGGTCGACATCGACGCGTACAACGCCGAGCTGCGCGACGGCGATGGGTTCATCGGAGACCGCGCGAGCAACGGCGCGTTCCGTGCGATCCTCGAAGACTGGCGCGAGCGCCTCCGCAAGGTCAGCGACGATCCGCTCGGGTCGGTCCGCAGCGACGAGATCAGCAAGAAGAAGCTCGACAAGGTGCTCGTCGAAGGCGACCCCGAGGCCGCCGGCGTCGTGCACGGCGCGATCGAGGACTTCGCGAAAGCGCTCGCGACGGTGACGAGCCGATTCCTCCGCATGAAGGAGTGGAAGGGAACCGAGCGTATCGTCGTCGGGGGCGGTCTCCGCGCCAGTCGCGTCGGCGAGCTCGCGATCGGCCGCGCCTCCGTGATGCTGAAGGCCGAGGGGCACGCGATCGATCTGCTGCCCATCAACCACCACCCCGACGAGGCCGGACTGCTCGGCACGATCCATCTCGCTCCGTCGTGGATCTTCGCGGGCTACGACGGCGTGCTCGCGGTCGACATCGGAGGATCGAACATCCGTGCCGGCGTGATCGCGCTCGCTTCGAAGAAGGGCAACCTGTCGTCCGCGTCGGTTCATGCGTCGGAGCTATGGCGGCACAGCGATGACAAACCGAAGCGCGCCGAGGCCGTCGAGCGGCTCGTGACGATGCTCGAGGCCCTGATGAAGCGTGCGTCGAAGGACGGCGTGCAGCTCGCGCCGTTCATCGGCGTCGGGTGCCCGGGCGTGATCGAGGCCGACGGCTCGATCTCACGCGGCGGTCAGAACCTGCCTGGAAACTGGGAGAGCAGCCGCTTCAATCTGCCGGAGATGCTCTGCGAGGCGATCCCGAAGATCGGCGACCACCACACGCACGTCGTGATGCACAACGACGCGGTCGTGCAGGGTCTGAGCGAGGTACCGGCCATGGGCGACGTCGAGCACTGGGGCGTGCTCACCATCGGCACCGGCCTCGGCAACGCACGATTCACGTCGCGTCCGGCAGAATCTTCGGTGTGACACCGGGCGACACGCCGCGGCGGTTTGTTGCACTCCTGCGTCAGCTGGAGCACGCGATCTCGCGGGGTCCACGCGGACAAACCTGGCGAGATTCGTGCAAAATGGACGCGCGAACGTCGACGGGAATGGTCGAGGTTCTGGAGAAATTGCATGTTTCGGTTCGGGCACTCGAACCCGGATCGATCGCGGTTCTTGTAGGGTCTCCCCATATGGCAACAGCACGCCGGCGCAGCGCGGGTACCGCACGGTCGAACGACCGGCGGGCCGGCGTGCGTCATCGTGGAGAGCCCGACCCGCTCGCCGCACGCGTCGGTGGTCGCATCCGGCAGCTCCGCAAAGCCGCGGAGTTCACCTTCGACGCCTTCGTCGAGGAGACCAAGCTCGGTCGCGGCTACCTCTCGGAGCTGGAGCGCGGCCTCGTCGTTCCGACGATCGGCACGCTCGCGCGGGTGGCGCGCGCGCTCGAGATGACGATCGCGGATCTCGTCGTCGGCGACACGGATCGCGAGCGCCTGTTCGACGAGCTCCGCGACGCGCCTTCCGTCGCCGTGCGCGAGCTGCGCGAACGCGTGAAAGCGATCACTTCGGCTGCGGCTCGTCGCGCTCGTTGACGCGTCGCTTGCGCGCACGGAGCAGGAGCATGCCGGTGAGCCCGAGCCATCCGATCGTGCGCAGCACGCGATCGACGGTGCTCGAGCCTCGGTACGCGTAATCGGACGTCCGAGGTACGTACGGCTCGCTCCGCAGCGCGGCGACGAGCGTCTCGTCGCCGAACGCGTTTCCCTCGCGATCGAACGTGACGGTGTGGTGCTCGCGGAGCGCGTCGATCACGGCGCTCTCCGTCACGGGCTCGCGCACGAACACGAGCGTGCGGCATAGACCGAGGACGCTCATCCAGTGGTAATCGGAGGAGCCGATCGCGCCGAGCGGCGCGCGCGCCTCGGTGTAGAACGTCACCATGTCCGACCAGCGCCACGCGGCGCTGCGATCCGAGTAAGCGATCGGGTGCATCACCTCGGCCGCGTCGAACGACTCGCGGGCGGGGAGCAGCGAGGGCCAGAAGTGCCGGACGGGATGCGCAGCGATCGCGATCCCGTGCTGCGCGTGGATCGCCGCGAGCACGCCGTCGAGCGGCTGATCGGGAGAGACCGTCGACTCGATCCCGATCGCGATGACGTGGAAGCGCGCGGTCGTCACCTCTTCGCCCGTCACGACGAGCGGGCCCGAGGTGGCGTTCGCATACGCGCGGCCGAGGCGCGACGGCCACACCGTGTTGTGCTCGGTGATCGACACGACGTCGAGCCCGCGTCGGTTCGCCTGGCGGACGATGCCGAGCGGCGACAGCGAGCCGTCGCTCCAGCCCGTGTGCGCGTGAAAATCGCCCTCGAGCACGCGATAGCCCGCGCGATGCACGACGGGACGCTCGGGACGCTCGTCGCACACGACGCCGCCAAAGACGCCCGCGCCGAACATCGCGATCGCGACGAGATACGCCGGGCTGAGCGCGAGCCTCATCATCGCGGAAGGATCGGGAGGAGCTGCCCCGCCGCCAGGAAGTAACCGAGGACGAGCCCCGCGACGATCACGTAGTGGAGTGCCGTGGCCGTTGCCGCGCGGCGCCGCGAGAGCGCGAGCCCGCTGCGGAAGCACGCGAACGTGAGCACGCCGCCCCAGAGGAGCGCGACGAGCAACATCCAACCACCGACCGACGCGAGCAGGCGCGCCGGCGCGGGCGCGAAGAGCGAGCCGCCGGCCACGAGGAGCATCAGCAGGTACCAGGGGCCGTAGCCCTCGGCATACAGTGCGAACGCGCGCGTCACGCGCACCTCGCGCGCGACGCTGCGGGTCGCGACCGCGACCGCGATCGCGTGCACCACCGGCACGTAGGCGAACGAGACCATCCCGGAGACGAGCTCGATCGGCGCGAGACGCCCCGTCGCGGTCAGGCTGACGAACGCTCCGAACACGAAGACGAAGCGCGCGAGGCCGGCGACGACGGACGGACGGCCCTCGCCCTCGTCCGCGTTCGCGAGCTCCGCGTACCCACGGAAGGGCCTCACCATGAGGCGCGCGGGAGTCGAGAACACGGACATCGACCCGCGCAGTATCGACGATTGGCAGCGTCTCGCGCAATTTGGCCCGGCGGAGCGCCGGTTGCGACGATGGATCGTCGTGGATTTCACGTTCCTCTTCCATAAGGGCTTGCGCATGGCGCTGGTCCTCGCGATCGCGCTCGGCCTCGGCTGCAAGCGCGACGCGGCTCCGTCCGCGCTGCTGAGCTCTGCTGCGGGCGCGCTCGACGGAGGCGCCGTGGCGACGCCGGCCGCGGAGGGCGCGGCGCCGCCGAACGACCTGCCGGTGCTTCCGCGCAGCACTGGAGCACCGCCCGTCTTGCTCGACGGGACGAGCCGCGAGTGGCCGCCGCCGGTGCCTGCGAGCGTCCCGCGCCTCGCGGCGATCGCGATCGAAACCCCGGTGCTCGCGCAGCCCGACGTCTTCTCGGCGCGCCTCGGTCAGCTCCGTGCCGGCGCGATCGTCGAGATGGATCCGAGGCCGATCGTCGGCAAAGGCTGCACGCCGGGGTTCCGCGCAATCAAGCCGCTCGGCTTCGTGTGCCTCGGGACGACGACGCTCGACCTGAATCATCCGGTCGTTCGCGCGTCGACGCGACGTCCCGATCCGACGCAGAAGCTCCCGTACATGTACGGGATCGCGACGCGTGGAGGTCCTGCGTATGCGAGCTTGCCCAACGCGGAGGTCCTGAAGACGAACGAGCCGCACCTCGCATCGCATCTGAAGAAGTGGGCGAAGGACGAGGTGAGCGGCGCGACGTACGGCAACGAGCTGTGGGGGAAGTGGGAGAGCGAGCCGCTCCCGCCGGCCCTCGTCGCGATGCAGGAGCGACGCAGCGACGCCGAGCTTCCCTGGTTCTTGCGCGACGGCGGGCGCGCGCCGGTGCTCGGCGTGCGGACGGACGGGCCGCGCGCCGGCGAGTTCTCGCGCCGTAACGGGATGTCGTTCATCGACTCGGTGCTGTGGGAAGGGCGGCGATACAACGTCGGCGTCGATCTGCGGCTCGTGCCTGCGGACCGTTTCCGTCCCATCAAGGGCTCGGAGCTCCACGGCTTCCGCATCCCCGAAGAGGTGAAGCCTCCGTTCGCGATCGTGATCTCACCGAAGGCGAAGAAGCTCGAAGACCGCGGCGGGCACCTCGTCGCGAGCGAGACGATCGAATGGCGTTCCGCCGTGTCGATCACGGGTCGACAGCGCATCGTGAAGGCCCGGCGCTACCTCGAGATCGAGGGCGGCGGCTGGGTCGCCGAGGACGAGGTGAGCCGCGTCGACATCGCGAAGAAGATGCCGGGCTGGGCGAACGAGGGCGAGAAGTGGATCGACATCAACGTCACGCGGCAGGTGCTCGTCGCATACGAGGGTACGAAACCCGTGTATGCTACACTTGTTTCGACCGGTGAGGCCGGGCTCGACGATCCGACGAAGACGCGCGCGACGAAGCGCGGCATCTTTCGCATCCACACGAAGTACCTAACCGCGACGATGGACTCGCGCGTGGTCGGCGAGGAGTTCGAGCTCCGCGACGTGCCTTACGTCCAGTACTTCACGGAGGGCTATGCGCTGCACGCAGCGTACTGGCACGACGTGTTCGGACAGCCGAAGAGCCACGGCTGCATCAATCTGGCGCCGGAAGATGCGCGGCGGCTCTTCTTCTGGACGGGTCCCGAGGTGCCTCCCGGCTGGCACGGCGCGAGCGCCGGCGGCAACGGGAAGACCGGCACGGTCGTGTTCGTACACCCCTGAAGCCCTGAAGCGATCTTCGGCCGGCGCCTCTTGTCGAGGGGCCCGAAGCGGATACGCTCGGCGGTCCATCGAGGAGGGAACGCGATGTCACAGAACTGGAATCCAGGCGGAGGACAACCCCCCGGAGGCGGCCCGCCTCCCGGAGGTGCCGGCGGCTACGGAGGTCCTCCTCCGCAAGGCGGCGGTTACGGTGCAGCGCCCGGCGGTCCTCCTCCCGGCGGCGGCGGCTACGGTGCGCCTCCCGGCGGCTACGGTCCTCCTCCCGGCGGCGGCGGGTACGGCGCTCCTCCGGGCGCGCCTCCTCCCGGCGGCTACGGCGCTCCTCCTCCCGGAGGTTACGGCGGCGGCATGCCCGGGTACGGCGCGCAGCCTCCGCAGCAGCCGTTCGGGATGCAGCCGAACTACGCGGCGCCGGTGACGGGCAGCCTCGGTCTCGGATTCCTCGCCGGGTTCTTCGGCGGATGCATCGGGCTCATCCTCGTCTATGCGATCGCGAAGGGCGCCGAGACGAAGAAGGGCGCGGGCATGGGCTTCGCGGCCCAGATCGTCCTCGGCGCCGTGATGCGCGCGATGGCCCGCTGACGTCCCCGCCGGACCCCGGTTCGTTCTAGGAACCGGGGTCCGAAAACGAACCGGGGTTCGAAAACGAACCGGGGTTCGAAAACGAACCGGGGTTCGAAAACGTGCGACCTGCGGGGGCCGCGGGGCTCTGAGAGAAGGTGAGGACGCGGCTTTGGGGGAGGAATTCCTTCGGGGCGCCGTATCACCGCGGGGTCTTCTTGCGCCGCGCAAGAAGCACGCCTGGAAATTTCCGGGACGCGCTTGCGCGACTCGATTTCTCGGTAAGAATGCCGCCGCCGCAGCCACGGCAGAAAGACGCGAACGAACGTGCCTGAAAGCCCCGCCTCTTCTCCGCGTCCCTTCGACTTCGCCGACCTCGGACGTCCGATGCCCAAGAGCGTCCGCGTCCTGCCCGCCGCGCCCGTCGAGCAGCCGCCGCGCGCGGATGCAAGCGGACAGCTCGAAGAGCTGAGCGGCGACGACATCCTCGAGAGCGACGACATCGACGCGCTCGAGGCGGCCGCGGCAGGCTTCGCGAGCTTCGAAGTCGACGACGCCGAGACGTCCCTCTCCGGCGAAGCGTACTCCGCGCCGGAGCCGAGCGGCTTCGAGGTCGGCGACCTCGGTTCGTTCGACGAAGTGCAGGTCGAAGGCACGCCTGCACCCGCGCCCGTTCGCGCCGCCGCGCCTGCGATGTCTGCGATGACCGGCGAGAGCATCCAGGTGCAGTACAAGGCTCCGGCTCCCAAGCCTGCGGCGATGGCGATGACCGGCGAGGCCATCCAGGTCCAGTACAAGGCGCCCGTCGTTCCCCCCGCGCCCGCCACGAGCCCGCTTCCGCTCGAGCAAGCCGAGCCCGTGCAGAGCGTGATCGTCAAAGAGCCGATGCCCGAGCGCACGCTCGAGATCCGCGGCAACGACATGGCGAAGGTCGCCGCCGCCGCCGCGAAGCTCGACGCGGTCGATGCAGAGGCGGACGGCGCGCCCGGCCAGACCGAGGTCCTCGTGCGCTCCGCGATGCCGCCGGCGCTCCAGACGGCTCGCGGGAGCATGCCCGACGCCGCACGCGCCACGCAGGCACGTCCGAGCTCGATCGCGCCCGTCGCGCTCGACATCGCCGCGCTCCCGCGCCCCACGATGCCCTCGAACCCGATGATCCCGCCGCCTCCGCGCATGCCGTCGTACGCCGCGATGGCTGCGCCGAAGCGCAGCGGCATGGGCGGTCTCGCGCTCGGCGCGATGATCTTCGCGGCGGTCGCCGTCGTCGGCACCGTCGGCGTCGGTGGCTTCTTCGCGAGCCGCGCTCTGTCCGAGAAGTCGGACTCGACCGCGACGGCATCTTCCGATGTCGCTCCGGCGACGGCGGCTGGCGCGCAGACCGGCTCCGAGTCGGGCAACGCCGATCCGTCGGCCGCCGCCACGTCTCCGATCGACGTGTCCGCGCTTCCGTCCGCGCCCGCGCCAGGCTCTGCGCCGCGCGGCTTCACCGGCAAGGGCACCGCGACGTTCACGCCGCCCGCACCTCCCGCACCGCAGCCCGCTCCGCTCGCGGTCGCGGGCGGCATCGCTCCCGCGGCGGCTCCCGCTCCCGCGGCCGTCGGTCGTTCGACGACGAGCGGCGGCGCGCTTCCTGCGCCCGGCTCCGCGCCGAGCAAGGTCGCGTCGGCGCCCGGTAATGCCGGCGCTCCGCTCGCGGCGCCCCCGTCCGCGCCTGCGCCCGCCGCGGCTCCTCCGAAGCCCACGGTCGTCGCGACCACCGGCGTCGTGCAGGTCGATCCGAGCTTGCGCGCGGTCATCGTCGACGGCGCATACCGTCGCGCGAACGACGGCGCGGTCACGGTCTCGTGCGGCTCGCACCGCGTGAAGGCCGGCATGAAGGAGCAGCAGACGGTCAACGTGCCGTGCGGCGGCTCGGTCTCGCTCTTCTGATCTAGTCCGGCTGCTCGACCACACGCGGTCCGTCGAGGACGCGCTTCGCCTTCTCGAGATCGAGCTCTTTTTCCCAGCGCGCGA
>JAQBQJ010000454.1 GCA_028287065.1 Labilithrix sp.
AGCTCGGAGCCTCGGAGGCAAGAGCCTCCGGGGTTCCGGGGCTCCGTGTAAATGACGTCTTCCCTTAACTCCCCCGTGGCGGTGCCGTTTCTAGGTACGTGTCAGCCGCCATTGTACGAGGGGAGCAGTCGCCGCAGAATGACCAGGACGACGAGATCACGATCGAGCGGCGCGTGAAGGCGTCTCGCGTGACGACTCGCATCACGAAGGTCGACGAGCGGTTGCTCGCGATCGCGCGTGGCGAGCTCGAGCCCGACGACCCGTTCGGGGGCCTCATCCCGATCTATGACGACGAGACGAGCGCCGGCGACGACGAGTGGTTCATGCTCGATCTCGAGCCGGAGCCGCCGAGCAACGACGCGGGCCTCTTCGGCCGCATCGTCCCGTCCCTCCGCATGGGACCCCACGACCTCCTGAGGTTGCCCATCGCCCCCGAAGACGCGTTCTTCGTCTCGCAGGTCGATGGGAAACGCACCATCGAGGAGCTGATCGCCCTCTGCAAGATCGACGACCTCGACGGCCTCGAGATCATCGACCAGCTCCTGCGCCACGGCGCCATCTCGCTGGGGTGAGCCCGCCGCCCTAATGTGACATGATGTCGCCGTGAGCTCCGGCGAGCCGATCGACGTACAGGCGCTTTCGTGGGCGCTCGGAGCGAGCAGCAGCCTCGCGCTGGCCACCCGAAGAGACCGTACCGTCGTGTTCGCGAACGACGCCGCGCGCGCCCGCTGGCCCGGCGCGACGGCCGCCCCCCTCGATGCACTCTTTCCCGACGACGCACGCGGCGCGCTCGCGGCAGCGGAGGCCGCGGCGCTCGCCGGCGACTCGAAGACGTTCGAATGGGGCGAGCACGGACCGGCGGGCATCCGTGGCTGGTTCATCTGCACCGTCTCGCCGCTCCGCGAGCCCGGCGGAGAAGCCGTCGCGGGCTTCCTGTGCGTGTCGAACGACATCACCGAGCAGAAGCGCACCGAGCTCCGCCTCCGGCGCAGCGAAGAGCTGATGGTCGACACGCAAGGCGTCGCTCATCTCGGCACGTGGGACTGGGACATCAGCCAGCCGCACGCGACGTGGTCCGCCGAGCTCTATCGCATCTACGGCCTCACGCCGGAGACGTACACGCCGAGCTACGACGCGTACCTCGGGATGGTCCACCCGGACGATCGGCAGCGCGTGATCGACGCGACGAACCGCGTCTTCAAGGAGCACATCCGCTACTCACACGACGAGCGCATCTTCCGTCCCGACGGCTCGATGCGCTACCTGCACACGTGGGCCCATCCCGTGCTCGACGACTCCGGCAAGCTCACGCGGCTCGTCGGCGTGTGCCAGGACATCACCGACCAGAAGCTCGCCGAGGAGCAGGTCAATCAGCTGAACGCGGATCTCGAACGCCGCGTCGCGGAGCGCACGCGCACGATCGAGAACACGATGCGCGACGTCGAGGCCTTCAACGCGACGCTGAGCCACGACCTCCGTGCGCCTCTCTCCGTGATTCAACTGAGCTGCGAGGTCATCCTCCGGTCGACCGCGGAGCCGCTGCCCGCGAGCGTCGTCGACAACCTCGCGCGCATCCAGCGCTCGACCGTGTTCATGACCGCGCTCGTGAACGACCTCCTCACGCTCGCGCACGTCGGCCACGCGACGATCGAACGCACCGATCTCGATCTCTCCAAGGTGAGCGAGGAGATCCTCGCCGATCTGAAGCGCAGCACCCCCGAGCGCGATGCGTCGATCCGCGTCGAGCCAGGGCTTCGGTGCGTGGGCGATCCGGCGCTGATCCGCGCTGCGATGGAGAACCTCCTCGGAAATGCCTGGAAGTACTCGTCGCGCGTGCCCCGCGCGGAGATCGAGGTCGGCGCAGCGACCGCCACGCGACCCGGTGCGCGCGCCTTCTTCGTCCGCGACAACGGCGCCGGCTTCGACATGAACGAAGCGAAAAGGCTGTTCGCGCCGTTCGAGCGCCTCCACAAATCGAGCGAGTTCGAGGGCACCGGCGTCGGCCTCACCGCCGTGCATCGGATCATCGAGCGCCACGGCGGACGTATCTGGGCCGAGAGCGCTCCCGGACAGGGCGCGGCGTTCTTCTTCGAGCTCTGAGCGCCTTCGGCATCGCGAGCTCGCGCTATCAGGGGAGGAAGCGGACCGAATAGCTGACGACGGTTCTTCCGTTCTTCGGCGGCAGGAACTCGACACTTTCGAAGAATGCGACCACGCACGGGAGGAAGCCCTCGCCGGTCGCCGTGGTGCGAGGGTTGGACACGCGGGCACGGCCTCCCGCCGCTTCGATCACGAGATCGACCCCGACATCGGTCTGCTGAGGGCGAGAGACGAGCCTCCAGCAGCGCGCGAGCTCCTTGAAATGCGGCTCCACCGAGCGCTTCATCGGCTCCTTCGTGGGCTCGTCGTACGGACCGCCGCCGACGTGCATGCCGATGGTCACGAGCTTCACCTTCGGAGGCGGCTCGTCCGGAGCCGTCGCGGCGGAGGCGTCCCGGACTCCGGCGTCGGCGGAGGCCGCGCTCGCAGCCGCGCTCGCAGTCCCGGGCGCGGGCGCGGTCGCCGCGGATGCATCGGCAGCGCCCGTCGATCCCGGCTCGCTCGACGGACGCGCGGCCGCCGCTTCGGCGACGCGTGCGGGCGCGCCCTCCGACGGTTGCTTCGCGCACGCGACGACGAGCGCCGGCGTGCCGGAGCAGACGAGAGCGAAGAAGAGCGCATGACGCCGCATCACGAAGACGAGGGTACATGATGGCGGCGCCGATGACTCCGCGGTAGACGCGCGGGGTGAGTCGCTCGTCACTTCTCCCCGCGCTCTTGACGACGATCGCGCTCGCGGGCTGCGGATACCGTGAGCCCGTGCCGGCGTTCGTGGCGAACGACGCGCGGTTCGGTCGCCTGAACGGCCATCGCGAGGCGCCGTCGAAGAAGGCCATGTGCGAGAGCTGGACGTGGTCGGTCATCGCGCGTGACGAGTGGGCGATCACGCACGTGTCGTTTCCCGAGAGCAACGTGCAGGATGCATGCTTCACGCCCGTCACGCACCGGGGGCGGTCGGTCTCGGCGCCGCCCCCGCCGCGCGGCTGCGCCTTCCCCGACGAGCACACGCGGGCCCGCCTCGAGGCGCTCGCCGACGAGCTCGATACGTTGCCCGACGGCGTCCCTCACAAGCTGTTTCCCTGCTCTCTCTCGAGCAGACAGAGAGCGGTCGCTCGCCGCCACAACGCGCGTGCGCTGCGCGCCGCCGCGCGAGACGCCGGCTCGTATCCCTACGCCGCCGTCGTGATCCCGGGGCACGGCGTGCTCGAGTCGAACGACACCGTGCTCGCGAAGTACCTGCCGGGCCAGGCCTGCGGCGACCTCGGCGACGGCGATCTCGGACGCCTCGGCGTCATGCCGTTCCGCACCGCGCGCGCGGCCGATGCGCTCCGCGGCGGCATCGCTCCGCTCGCGATAGTGTCGGGTGGCGCCGTGCATTCACGCGTGATCGAGGCGTTCGCCATGATGCAGCTGCTCGAGTGCACCGAGCACATCGCACCGGAGCGCATCCTGCTCGAGCCGTGCGCGGAGCACACGCACACGAACATCCGCAACGGCGCGCGCTGGATCGACGCGATGGGCGCGCGCGCCGGATATCTCCTCACCGACGACTGGCTGCAAGCCGACTATCTCCAGGACACGAGCGGATTCGAATATCTGATGGGCACCCCCGACCAGCGCTCGCTGCGCGATTGGGGGTACGTGATGGGCTCCTGGCGACAGGCGTCGATCGGCATCGACGCGGGCTTCTGGCTGACGCCCTATCGCTTCTGGGCAGAGCCGCGCGACGGCCTCGGCTCCGTGACGTGCGTCGACCTGCCCTGAACGCGCGCCGCCTCAGCACTTCACCTTTTCGTTCGCGGGGTCGTAGAGCGGTTTCATCGAGGCGATTGCGGGATACGATTTTCCGGCAATCTCGACTTCCCACGATCCCTCGTCGAGATACTTGGCAGTCACGGGCTCGCCCGCTTCGATCATGGCCAATCCCACCGCGCCGCCGACCGTGAATCCGTACGACGCCGCGCGGATGTAACCGACGGCCTTGCCGTTCCGGCGCACGATCTCGGCGTGGTAGAGCATCGGCTCCGGATCCTTCACGAGGATCTGGACGATGCGGCGCGTGAGCGGGCCCGCCGCCTTCTTCGCCTCCACCGCGTCGCGACCGACGAAGCCGCCGGGCTTCTTCATGTCGACGGCAAACCCGAGGCCGGCCTCGAGCACGGAGTCGGTGTTGTCGATGTCGTGACCGTAGTCGCGGTAGCCCTTCTCCATGCGGAGGCTCGCGAGCGCCTTCAGACCCGCATGGCGCAGGCCGACGTGGGCGCCCGCCTCGGCGATGCGATCGTAGACGTGCGTGGCCTGCTCCGTGGGGACGTAGAGCTCGTAGCCGAGCTCGCCGAGGTACGTGATGCGGATGCAGAGCGCGCGCGCGAAGCCGATGTCGATCTCGTGCGCGCTGCGGAACGGGAATGCCTCGTTCGAGAGATCGTGCGTCGTGATCGACTGCATCAGCTCGCGGGAACGCGGCCCTTGCACGTTGATCTGCGCATATCCCGACGTGACGTCGGTGACGAAGGCATGCGCGCCTTTGCCGTCTCCGTCCGCGTCGATGTGCCGGCGCATCCATGTCTCGACGTGACGATGCGCGGTGTCGGACGCGACGACCCAGAACTTCTCGTCGCCGAGCTTCGTGACGGTGAGGTCGGCCTGGAGCTTCCCAGCCTCGTCGAGCCACTGCGTGTACGTGATCATGCCGGCGCGGCCGTCGACGTCGTTCGCGGAGATGTGGTTCAGGATCCGACCCGCATCGCGGCCCTGCACGAGGAACTTCGCCATGAACGACATGTCCATGACGATGACGCCCTCGCGCGCCGCCTGGTGCTCGGCCTGCCAGTAGGGGAACCACTCCTGGCGGCCCCACGAGAGCCGCTCGACCTTCGGCTCGATGCCGTGCGGCGCATACCAGTCGGCGCCTTCCCAGCCGCTGACGTCGCGGAAATAGGCGCCCTTCGCGGCGAGGCGATCGTGGAGCGCGGACCTCTTCGCGCCGCGCGCCGTCATCATCGAGCGCGTCGGGTAATGGCATTGATAGACCATTCCCAGCGATTCGACGGTGCGCGTCTTTCGATATTCGGGATTCGATTGATAGGTATGCAATCGATCGATGTTCATGGCGGTGACGTCGACGTCGGGACGTCCGTTGACGATCCAGTGCGCCATGACCCGGCCGAGCCCGCCGCCGGTGAGGATGCCGATCGAGTTGAGCCCCGCGGCGACGAAGTAGTTCTTCAGCTCCGGCGCTTCGCCGACGATCGGCTGGAGGTCGGGCGTGAAGCTCTCGGGGCCGCAGAAGAACTTCCGCACGCCGGTCTCGAGCGAGATCGGCACGCGGTTCATCGCCTTCTCGACGTACGGGCCCATGCGGTCCCAGTCGGGTGTGATCTCGCCGAAGGAGAAGTCGTCGGGGACGCCGGAGACCTTCCACGGCGCGCAGATCGGCTCGAAGAGGCCGACCATCAGACCGCCGACCTCCTCGCGGAAGTAGCCGTACGACGCGGGGTCCTCGAGGACCGGGAAATTCTGGGACAGACCCGGGATCTTCTCCGTGATGAGGTAGTAGTGCTCGGCCGACTGGTTCGGGATGTTCACGCCCGAGAGCGCGCCGAGCTGACGCGCCCACATGCCTGCGCAGTTGACGACGTACTCGGCCTCGATGTCGCCGTAGGCGGTGCGCACGCCGGTGACGACGCCGCGCTTCTGGAGGACGCCGGTGACCGCGACGTTCTCGATGATCTTCGCGCCCTGCATGCGCGCGCCCTTCGCGAGGGCCATCGTGACGCCGACGGGATCGGCGCGACCGTCCTCCTTCACGTAGAAGCCGGCGAGGATGTCCTCGGTCCGTGCGAGCGGGAAGAGATCCTTGACCTGCGCGGCGGTGATCTCGTGGACGTCGACACCGCAATAGCGGTTGAAGGCGGAGACGCGGCGATACTCCTCGAGGCGATCCGGCTCCGTCGCGACCTCGATGAATCCGACCGGCTTGAAGCCGGTCGACTGCTCGGTCTCGGCCTCGAGGCGGCCATAGAGATCGCGCGTGTACTTGCGCATCTCGGTCGACGTCTCGGACGTGGAGCCGAACGTCACCATCAGCCCGGCGGCGTGCCAGGTGGTGCCGGAGGTGAGGCGGTCGCGCTCGAGGAGCACGACGTCTTTCCAGCCCATGTGCGCGAGGTGATAGGCGACGGAGCAGCCAATGATGCCGCCCCCGACGACGACGACGCGGGCCCGGGCGGGCAACTGCGGATGAGACATCCTCCTGCACTACAGCCGTTGCGCTGCCGGCTCAAATCCGATCCCACGGAAAGAGCACGACAGGGAAGATCCCGGCCCCTGCCTTGTTGTGAGCGACGTGAATACCCGTGCCATCCGCTCAGCTTCCAAGGTTGCCGTCCCCGCGCTCCTCGGCGCTCTCGCCGTCGGCGCAGCCACCCGCACCGGCTCCGCCAACAGCGCGCAGCCCGTCACTGCCGCGGCGCCCGTCACGACCGCGGCGGCGCTCGATACGCCGGCGCTCGTCGCGAAGGTGAAGTCGTCCGTCGTCAACATCACCGTGGAGAGCGCCCGCAAGACTGCCGTCATCGAAGGGATGAACCCGTTCGACTTCTTCCAGCGCAACGGACCGGGCGGCGCCGCCCCCGCGCTCCGCAGGCAACGCGCGCTCGGCTCAGGCTTCCTGTTCGACGACAAGGGCCACGTCCTCACGAACGCGCACGTCGTCGACGGCGCGGAGAAGGTCCGCGTGAAGCTCGCCGACGAGCGCGAGTACGAGGCCAAGGTGAAGGGCCGCGACGAGCGCCTCGACATCGCCGTGCTCGAGGTCGTCGGCGCGAAGGACCTCCCGTATGCGACGCTCGGCTCGAGCAACGCGATCCAGGTCGGCGAGCCGGTCGTCGCGATCGGAAACCCGTTCGGTCTCGGCAACACCGTGACGAGCGGCATCGTGAGCGCCAAGGGCCGCGCGATCGGCGCCGGCCCGTACGACGACTTCCTCCAGACCGATGCGTCGATCAACCCCGGCAACAGCGGCGGACCGCTGTTCGACAGCCGCGGGCAGGTCGTGGGCATGAACACCGCGATCAATCCGAACGGCCAGGGCATCGGCTTCGCGATCCCGTCCGACGAGATCCGCGAGGTGCTCCCGCAGCTCGTCACTGCGGGCAAGGTCAGCCGCGGTCGGCTCGGCGTGAGCATCCAGGACGTCGATTCGAAGCTCGCGTCGGCCATGAACCTCGGCTCTACGCAGGGCGCCCTCGTCGACGACGTCGAGCGCGGCGGCCCCGCGGAAAAGGCCGGCCTCGCGACGGGCGACGTCATCGTCCGCGCGGGCAATACGGACATCGGCCATGCGCGCGACCTCACGCGGGCGGTGGCGCGACAGGCGCCGGGCTCGAAGGTCGACATCGTCGTGCGCCGCGGCGACAAGAGCGTGTCGATCCCGGTGACGTTGTCGAAGCTCGACGACGCGAAGAACGCGAACGCGAAGGATGCGCCGGGCAGCGAGGCGGAACCGGAGTCCACCGGCGGCCTCGGCCTGCAGGTCGGCGATGCCGAGGGCGGCGGAGCGGTCGTGCGACGCGTCGCGCCCGACGGTCGCGCGGCGGGCTCCGTGGAGCCGGGCGACGTGATCGTCGAGGTGAACCGCCAGCCGATCCGGACGGCGGAGGAGCTCGCCGCGAAGGCTCGCGCGGCCGGCAATGACAAGCCGCTCGTGCTTCGCGTGAAGCGCGAGGGCGTGACGCGCTACGTGGCGATCGACCGCGCGAAGGAGTAGCCCAGCGCTCGTCCCGGGACGACGTCGGCGGGGCGCGCTGCCGCGCTGCCGCAACCGCTTGCCGCGAGGACCATCAGAAGGACGTGGAACCGACGAAGCACGCGCGAAGCATGGGCTAGGGTGCCGTCATGGATCTCGGACTCGCTGGCAAGAACGTCCTCGTCACCGGATCGACGGCAGGCATCGGCTTCGCCGCCGCGCGCCTCTTCGCGCGCGAGGGCGCGAACGTGATCGTGAACGGCCGGAGCAAGGAGCGCGTGGACGCGGCCGTCGCGGCGATCGCGAAGGACCTCGGCGGTGCCGCCGGCCGGCTCCGCGGTGTCGCGGCGGACGTGTCGAACGCGCAGGGCGTCCGCGCTCTGACCGACGCCGTACCCGACGTCGACGTGCTCGTGAACAACGCGGGGATCTTCGAACCAAAGCCGTTCGAGGACATCCCGGACGCCGACTGGATGAGGTTCTTCGAAACGAACGTGATGAGCGGCGTCCGTCTCTCGCGTCACTACATGCGCGGGATGCTCGCGCGTAACTGGGGCCGCATCGTGTTCGTGTCGAGCGAGTCCGCGGTGCAGATCCCGGTCGAGATGATCCACTACGGCACGACGAAGACCGCGCAGCTCGCGGTCGCGCGCGGCCTGGCGGAGCGCGTGCGCGGCACCGGCGTGACGGTGAACAGCGTCCTCCCCGGCCCGACGAAGTCCGAGGGCGTCGGCGATTTCGTCCGCGCGCTCGCGAGGGACCAGGCGAAGTCGGAAGCCGACGTCGAGAAGGACTTCTTCGTCCACGCGCGCCCGTCGTCGCTGATCGGCCGCTTCGCGACACCGGACGAGATCGCGAACATGATCGTCTACACCGCCAGCGCAGCCGCGAGCGCGACGACGGGCGCCTCGCTCCGCGTGGACGGCGGCGTGGTGCGAAGCATCGTCTGAAAGCGCGGTCTCACCGAAGCTTTGCGGCGGCGCGGGCCGACGACGCGGATGCGCACGCGGCGCTGCGGGCCCATCGTGATGGATCGGAATTCACCTCCGCGGAGCCGCAGTCATTCCGCCCGCATAGTCGATCGTCACGTACTGGTTCAGCGCGAACGAGCCCGGCTCGAAGCGCTTCGTCTCGCCGTTCGGCCAGCGCACCTCGATCGCGACCTGCGCGAAGCCGTCCTCGCAACCGGACGCGCCGAGACCGAACAGCAGCGCACGCGAATCCGCCGAGCTGTACGTCCCGCGGCTCGACTTCACCTCGCGGACGTACTTCTTGTCGCCCGCGATCAGCGTGACGCGCGTGCCGAGCGCATCGCGGTTCACGTTCGTTCCGTCGCCATGGAGGCGCACGCCGACCCAGCCGTTCTTCTGGCCGATCGTGTTCTCGAAGAGGAAGTTCGCGCGGCCGCCGTCGCCGTTGTCGCGGCCGCCCACCAGCAGATCGAGATCGCCGTCGCCGTCGATGTCCGCCCAGCCGAGGTTCTGGCCGGCCTTCACGCGGTCGGTCGTGCCGGCGCGGTCGTTGATGCCGCTCACCATGCCCATGCTCTCGAACGTGCCGTCGGCGTTCTGGTGCATGAGCCCGAACCACGACTTCTGATCCGCCTGCGAGTAGTTGCCTTCGTACTTCTTGTCACGCGTCACCGAGAGGTCGACGCGGCCGTCGTTGTCGAAGTCGATCGCGGCGGCGTCGATGTCGCCCTCGTTGAACGGGAGCTTGCGCTCGAGGGTCGCGTTCGCGAACGAGAAGCCGCCCGCGGCGCCCTTGTTCAGGAGCAGCATCGACGGATCGCTCCATTTCCTCGACTCGTCGGAGTCGACGGGATGGCTGATCGCGGCGAGCCAGATGTCCATCTGTCCGTCCCCGTCGATGTCCGTGCAGTCGATGCCGAAGCCGTTCGAGCCGACCCACGTCGACGCGGCGCCGGGCTGCGCGTTCTTCCCTTTCCCGGTGGTCTCGAGCCACGAGTTGCCCGTCGCGAGTGCGTTGAAGCCACGCTTCTGCGCGACGTCGGTGAACGTGCCGGTGCCGTCGTTCTCCCAGAGGGTGCGCCAGCCGAGGCCGATGCTCACGCCGTAGTGCGACACGAAGATGTCGAGATCGCCGTCGTTGTCGTAGTCGCACGTCACCACGCCGTTCGTGGGCTGGCTCGGGCGGGCTTTCAACCGCTGCGAGACCTCCTTGAACGTGCCGTCGCCGTTGCCGAAGTACAGCTGGTCCGGCACCGCGCTGGTCGAGCTGCCGTTGCCGACGTAGAGATCCAGGCGGGCGTCGCCGTTGAAGTCCGCGAACACACCGTTCGAAGCGAGCTCCGCGCTCTCCACACCGGAGGCGGCCTTCTTCGTGAAGTGACCCTTGCCGTCGTTCAGGTACAGCGCCGAGGTCTGCCCGGGCAGGTCGATGTCGAGGCCCGCGAAGCAATCCTGATCGCCGTCGTTGTCGACGTCGCCGAAGACGAAGAACGCAGCCTGCACGCCGCGCAGGCCCGACTCGTCCGAGACCTCGCGGAACGTCTTGTCGCCGTTGTTCAGATAGACGAGGTGCTCGAACGGGATCCCCTTCTGCGCGTTCGGGAACAGACTGTGCGCCACGATGTCGTCGCGGCCGTCGCCGTCGAGGTCCGCGAACGCGAGGCGACTGTGATCGTTGATCGGGATCGGCGTCGTCGGGTTGGGGACGAAGTTCCCTTTCCGGATCCCGCTCGCCTCCGAGATGTCGGTGAAGAAGTCCTTGCCCGGCGTGGTGAGCTCTCGTGCGACGCACGTCTCGTGCGGCGTCGTCGCCGCGTTCTCGGAAGGCGTCGCATCCGGCGGCGCGGCCGCGCCGGACTGCGCCGAAGAAGAGGAGCACGCCGACGCGGCGACGAGCGCCGCGATCACGGGGACAGAGGAGAGGAGCGATGAGCGGTTCATGCCTTCCGACCGCTCTAGCACGAAGTTTTACACTGTAAAGCAAGAGTTCTCCACAGCCGCACTCTGCAAATCGCGACGCCCATTTTGCAGGGCGCAGCCCCTTCGACGGGCGCGCGTCGGGCGCCCCGCATCGCGCTATCCCGGTCATCGCCGAGGACGCACGCAGGCGGCCTCTGCGGCATACGCATTGCTGACGTCGCTCGCTCGACCCCACGAACCGAGAGGACCACGAACCGATGATTCCCCACGACACCACGATGATCCTCGCGGCCCTCTTCCTCTGCGCGCTCGGCTTCTTCGGCGGCTCGGGTCGAGCGGTGCGCCCGTGACCACGCGCGTCGAGGTGATCACCGATCTGGTGCTCTCGTTCGTGCTACTCGCAGCGATGTGTGGGTGCCTGAGCCAGTGGGACCGCGAGACCGTCGACGATCCGCTCGCGCCCCGCTCCACGTGCCGCCAGATCGCCGCTACCCGGGAGTGACGCCGCCAAGGCGCCCGTCGACGAGACGGTCACGCCGCCGGCCGACAAGGTCTGCGCCGACGGGTTCACGCCGCTCGAGGGCGGCGCAGGCTGTGCGCCGGTGTTGCCGGCCGAAGAGTGCGCGCCCGGCACACGCGCAGCGCTCGGCTCCGCGTCGTGCGTCCCGGTCGGCGTGACCGCATGTGCGCCCGGCTTCGCGAAGGGCGCGACGGGCTGGGGATGCGATGCCGTGATCGCCGCATCTGCATGCGCGCCGGCCGGCGCGACGATCGCGGTCGACACCGGCACGTACGTCGAGAAGGTCGCGCTCCCGCATCGCGCCGTGAAGATCATCGGTCGTTGCGCCGAGAAGGTCGTGATGCAGCAGGCCGCAGGCGTCCTCGGCAGCGCGATCGAGGCCGCCGCGAACACCCGCTTCGTCGAGAGCCAGACGCGCGTGGGCAGCGGAATCGTGGCCCTCCCGACGGTGCTCGACACGAAGGCTCCCTGAGCCGCATGCTCCGGATGTGAGACCTCTCCCCGCGCCGGTCGACGAATCGCGGCTTCGCCACGGACATGCCGAGGTCGAGCCCGGGGTGATCCTCCACTACGTCGAGATCGGCGAAGGTCCGCTCGTCGTCTTGCTGCACGGCTTCCCGGAGTACTGGTACGCGTGGCGACGTCAGCTCGGCGCGCTCGCAGACGCGGGCTTTCGCGTGGTCGCGCCCGATCAGCGCGGGTACAACCTCTCCGACAAGCCGGAAGCGGTCGCCGCGTACGGCGTCGCGCGCCTCGTCGAGGACGTCGCGGCGCTCATCCGCGAGCGCGGCGCCGACAAGGCATTCGTCGTCGGTCACGATTGGGGCGCGGGCGTCGCTTGGTCGTTCGCGATGAGGCATCCGGAGATGGTCGAGCGCCTCGCCGTGCTCAACGGGCCGCATCCCGAGCGGCTGGTCCATGCGCTGAAGACGAACCCCGTCCAGCTGATCCGCAGCTGGTACATGTTCTTGTTCCAGCTCCCGGCGCTGCCCGAGGCGCTCGCACGTCTCGACGGCTTTGCGTTCCTTTTGAAGCCGCTTCGCGAGGAGCCGGCTCGACCGGATGCCTTCACCCGCGAGGACCTCGCGCGCTACCGCGAGGCGTTCGCGAAGCCCGGCGCGCTCACCGCGATGATCGACTGGTATCGCGCGATCGTGCGCGGCAAGGGCGTGGAGATGCAGCGCACCGACGTCCCCGCGCTCGTCGTGTGGGGCGAGAAGGACCGCCACCTCGATCGGAGCATCGCGACACCGTCGAAGGAGCTCGTACCGAACGCGCGCGTGGTCTTCCTGCCGGAGAGCACGCACTGGGTGCAGCACGACGGCGCGGAGCGCGTGAACGAAGAGCTCATCGCGTTCTTCGTCAAAGCGTCCGCCTGAGGAAGGCGATCGCCTCCTCCCACGCGCGGTCGGTCGCCGCCCTCACGGAGGAGACCAGCAGAGTCATGTTGGCTATCCCAGTCGCGACCGCATAGAAGATAGGATTGAAGTCAACTAACTAGGAATCACTGGCCCATAGTTGGGTGTCAGGTCAGTGCGACATGCACGGCGTGTCCCCCGGTCGCGACCTCGTGCTCCACAACTTGCTCGGCGATGACAGCCAGAGCTGTGGACCACCTGCAGAGGTGCGTCGTGCCGGTTCCCATCACGGTCGGCTGCGCTCCTCCGAGGGAGCTTCTCAAAGCGGACACGCCGTGCTTCATCCGCGTAGCTGATGGCGCGGTCTTCATCGCGATCTCGAAGAGCGGCTTCGACGAGGAGGGCTGGGCGCGGCGCCCAGCCCTCCTCAGGACGCGCGTGTGCACGCGCTGCCGGCGTGCCGCTGATACAGTTCGTCGAGTACCTCACGGCGGCATAGGCGGGCCGAGCGAGTCGATTCGGACACGCACGATGTTCGTACGAGCCGGTGCGGTCGGCGTAGGCCGCTCGGCGACGAGCACGAAAACCTCGTCGCAGGTGATCGCAAGCGGCCGGCGCCAGCCCCAGTCCACGCCAGGTCCGTCCGGCAGGTGCCAACCGTAGCCGTCGGACAGACGGATGATCGTCGTGCCGGGCAGATAGCCGCCATCCCGTTTCACCTCGTTCTCACGGGTGGCGTAGCCACACCCGACAGCGAAGG
>JAQBQJ010000497.1 GCA_028287065.1 Labilithrix sp.
CGCGAGCGAGACCGAGGGCTTCTTCGGTTCCATGACGTCCGAATGCTAGCCGCAGAGATCCGACATGAGGAGCACGTCGACTTCGTCTCCGGCGGACGCGCCGGTCGCGTGCTCGGGGATGCACACGAGCGCATCGGCCTGCGCCATCGTGGTGACCGCGCCGCTCGCCTGATTTCCGAGCGTCGTGACGGAAAAGCCTTCGTCCGCCTGCGACACGACGGCGCGCGCGAGCTCGAGCCGCCCGGGATCGTGCGCATGGGCTCGCGTCATCCGCGCGCGAGCGAAGGCGGGGAAGGGCTTGTTGTCGCCTTGCATGGCCCGGAGTAGCGCGACGCCGAAGACCGCGAAGGTGATCATCGCGCTCGCGGGATTTCCGGGGAGCCCGACGACGATGGCGTCGCGCCGGCCGCTCCGCGGGAAGCGGCCGATCACGAGCGGCTTGCCGGGCTTGATCGCGACACGCCAGAACTCGAGCGTGACGCCGACGGCCTCCAGCGCAGGCCGCACGAGATCGTGATCGCCGACGCTCACGCCGCCGACCGTGACGAGCACGTCCGCCTCGTCGAGCGCCGCTGCAAACGCGCGCTCGGTCGCGGCGCGATCGTCGCGCACGTACGGATGGGCGCGCGTCGAGGCGCCCGCTCGACGCGCCATTGCGCGCAGCGCCAACGTGTTCGACTCGGGGATCGTCCCCGGAACCGGATCGGTGCCCGGCCGGCGGAGCTCGTCACCCGTCGCGAGGAAGCTGACGACCGGCCTGCGCACGACCGACACCTCCGCGCGATCGATCGCACCCGCGAGCGCGAGATGCGCCGGACGCAGGCGCGTGCCTTTCGCGATCGCGAGCGCGCCTGCCGCGAGATCCTCGCCGCGCCGGCGGACGTTGTGCCCGCTGCGTGGCCGGGCGGCGGCGGCGATGACGGCGACGTCGCCTTCGCGCGTGACCTTCTCCTGCATGACGACACAGTCCGCGCCGGCCGGGATCGCGGCGCCGGTGAAGATCCGCATCGTCGTCCCCGGCTCGAGGGCGTCCGGAACGGCGCCCGTGCGGCTCTCCCCCCGCACTGGCAGGCGGAACGGACCGGCGCCGTCGAGGTCGCGCGTGCGCACCGCGTAGCCGTCCATCGAGCTGTAATCGAACCCGGGTAGGTCGACCGGGGCGGTCAGGTCCTCCCCGAGCACCCGGCCTTCGGCCTCCTCGAGAGCGACCGGCTCCGTCGCGAGGGGAGGCGCGCCGAGAGCGAGAATGCGAGCGAGGGCTTCTTCGAAGCGCAGCATGCGACGGTTCGGAAGGCGTAACATAGGGAGCATGCAGAGGGGAGCCGCGTGTCTCTCACGCCACTCGGCGGCAGCGCACGGCGCTGTTGTACGCGAAGCAGGTCGTGCCGTTCGGCGACGGACGAAGACACCTCGCGGAGTACTTCGCCCGCCTCGCGGAACGGCCGTCGTTCGCGCGAGCCGTGGACGAGGCAAAGCCTTACTGGTCGATGTTTCCGGGCTGAGGATTCATGCGCGGGTTACCCGCGCACGTTCGACCTCGGGTTGGGCAGGGTGATCGCCGAAGGCCGCTGGAGAGTCTGATCGATGAGGGCTCTGCGCGGCGCCGTCTTCAGGACGACCGCTCCCGCACCACGCCATGCTCGATCGCGGCCTTGCCGGTTTTCTCGAGCCAGGCGTCGAACGTGAGGATGGCCGGATGCAGCTCTCGGATGGTCGCGACGTCGCCGTCGCCCGTGGCGGCGCCTTCGTCGACGAGCTCGACGAGTCGCGCCAGGACGGGGTGCTGCGCGAGAAGCTCGGCGGGAAACCGCGCGTAGGTGAACGGCCGCCCAAGCGCCTTGCTGATCTTTCGAGCAAGGTCGTTTCCGGTGAGGCTCTCGGCGGCGATGTCGAACGTCTTGCCGACGAATCGCGCGGGCTCTGCAAAGACGCGCGCGACGACGGCGCCAATGTCCTCCACCGCGATGAATTGCATCGTTCGATCGGGCGCGACGAAGAACGAAAGGTGTCCCTGCGCGAGGCCGAAGTGCGGAAGGAGCAAGATCTCCATGAACGCGGTCGGGCGCACGATCGTCGCGGAGAGACCGCTCGCGCGAACGTGCTCCTCGATCTTCCACTTGCTCTCGAAATGACCGACGCCGGTGTTCGGACGGAGCCCGCCCACCGACGTGTAGACGAAGTGGCGAACGCCGGCGCGCTTCGCTGCATCAGCGAAGCGCGTCCCGAAGAGGAGCTCGTCTTCGTCGCTGACGCCGTATTCCGGCTGCCCCGAGCTCGGCTGGATGCTGAACGCACCGTAGGCGCCTTCGAGAGCGCGCTCGAGCGAGGCGGGATCGCGATAGTCGCCGGCAACGGTCTCGATGCCGAGCTGAACGAGCGCTCTCGACTTCGAGCTCGCTGGGTCACGAACGGGCGCGCGTACGTTCCAACCGTCCTTCCGCAACGCCCTCGCCGTTGCGCCGCCCTGTTGTCCGGTCGCACCAAGCACGACGATCGTCTCGTTCTCTTTCGTCATCACGGTCGAGCTCCTCGTTGACGTCTCCACGATACGGAGGCTTGCTCCGTTTTAATACGGAGGTACCCTCCGCTTTGCAAGTGATGAGGAATCGGCGGGCTTTACTCATCGAGACCCCGACGGAGCGCGCCGTGCGCAGCGACGTCCAGCGGAACCGCGCTCTCCTGCTCGAGGCTGCGGCATCCGTGTTCTCGGAGCGCGGGGTCGACGCGTCACTCGAAGAGGTGGCCCGCCGCGCGAAGGTCGGGATCGGGACCCTCTATCGCCACTTTCCCACGCGCGAGGCGTTGCTCGTCGCCGCGTGTGACGACCGACTCCTCGCGCTCGCACAACAGAGTCGTGACTATGCTGGCACGCCGGTTCGCGCGCTCGCGCGATTCTTCGAACGCATCGTCGATCACGCGAGCATGTATCGCGGGCTCGCCGAGTCCTTCGGGATGGTCTTGCAAAGCGGCTCTCCGGGCTGCCACGCGACGACCGAGGAAGGCCGCCGCCTCCTCGAGCGCGCGCAACGCGAAGGCGAGGTCAAGTCAGACATCTCGATCGACGACGTCCTCGCGATGACGGCGGCTATCTCGATCGCTGCATCGCAAAGCGCCGACGACGAGAAACGCATCGGCCGCCTCGTGCAGATGCTGGTCGACGGGCTGCGTCCGCGGCTGGGTCCATCCGCTTCGGCGAAGCCGGGTGGCGGTGGGAAGCGCGTCATCTCGCGGCGTACCCGCGGCGGATAGCCCACGCAGTCTGCTGCTCTCCTGCAGAAACGCCCGAGCTCCGGATAGGCACGACGATG
>JAQBQJ010000491.1 GCA_028287065.1 Labilithrix sp.
CTCGCCGATCTGATCATCCTCGACACGCGCCACTGGGGAAAACAGAACCAGAGCGGCGACGAGGACCCCGCGCGCTTCGACGATGCGCGTCAGATCCTCGGCGTCGATCAGGAGGCGTGGTTCTTCGATCAGCTCCGCACGTCGACCGCGCAGTGGAAGGTCGTGTGCCAGCAGGTGCTGTTCTCGCCGTTGCCCCAGTACCTCAACACGGATCAGTGGGACGGCTATCCGAAGGCGCGCGAGCGCATCTACGACGCCATCGAGAAGAACGCGATCAAGGATGTCGTCGTGCTCACCGGAGACATCCACGCGTCGTTCGCGAACGACCTCGCGCGCAACCCGACCGATCCGGCCGCGTACGATCCGGAGACGGGTCGCGGCGGCCTCGCGGTCGAGCTGGTCACGCCGTCGGTGTCGTCGGAGCCGCCGTCGAAGCCCGAGAACCCGGTCGTTCTCATGGCCGAGAACAAGTGGATGAAGCACGTCGACCTCGAGCAGCACGGCTTCGTGCTCCTCGATCTCGACACGACGCGCGCGCAGGGCTCGTTCTTCTACGTGGAGGACGTCGAGTCGCGGAACAGCCAACCGGCGACGTTCGGGAAGGCGGTCGTCACGCTCACGGGCGTCAGCAACTTCCACGATGCCGCGGAGCCGGCGCCCGATCGTCCGGAGACGCCGCCGCTCGCTCCTCAGCCGCCGGCGACCACCGGCCCGGCGGCGCCGAGCGCCGTCCTTCGCACGCGCACACTGCCGGCGACCAGGAAGCGCTACGCACGCCCGCACGAGCCGTTCGGCAAGCTTCGCGCGCGTCGCGCGGGACCCCCCGTCCTTAGTTCCGTCACCCGTCCTTAGTTCGGGCGGCGGTCCTTAGTTCCGTCGCCCGTCCTTAGTTCCGTCGCCCGTCCTTAGTTCGGGCGGCGGTCAGTTCGGGCGGCGGTCCTTGGTTCCGGTCCTGGGTGGCCACGTGTGGGAAGGCCCACGCGACCGCCGCCGCGGCCACGGCGAGGCCCGTCACGATCCACATCACGCGCGAGATGCCGAGCGTCAGGTCGCCGGAGATCGAGGTGAGCACGGAGGGATCGACGCTCCGGCGCTCCGGGCCGAGGATGCGTGCGACGAGCCCCGTTCCCGCTCCCGCGAGCAGCGCGCGCGCCAGGACGACGCCCATCACGCCGAGCGCGAGGGTGCCTCCGATGTTGCGGAAGAACATCGTGCTCGCGGTCGCGACACCGCGCTGCGAGAAGCCCACGCTCGTCTGCACCGCGATCACGAGCGGCGTGTTCGCGAAGCCCATGCCGAGCCCGAGCAGCGCGGAGCCGAGCCGGAGCGTCGTGGTGGACGCGCCGTCGGCCATCGCAAGCGTGAGCCACAGCGAAGCCACCGCGACGATCAGGAAGCCGCCGCGCACCAGCGTGCGGAATCCGATCTTCGCGATCAAGCGCCCCGAGATCGCGCTCGCGAGCGGCCACGCCACCGCCATCGTCGCGATGGTCGAGCCCGCCTGCGTCGGCGTCGAGCCGAGCACGCCTTGCGCGTACAGCGGCACGAAGGTGACGACGCCGAGCATCGAGGCGCCTCCGAGCGCCGAGAGCGCGCTCGACGTCGCGAGGATGCGCTGCGCGAAGAGCGACAGCGGGAGGATGGGCTCGCTCGCACGTGTCTCCACCCAGAGGAACGCCGCGGTGAGCACGGCGCTCGCGGGGAGGAGCACCCACGGCCATTCGCCGTCGGCGCCGAGCAAGAGCGCGACCACGGCGGCGGCCAGCACGATCGCACCGAGCACGTCGAGGCGGTGCTCGCGCTTCTCGATGTTCTCCACGAGCGCGACGCTGATCACCGCGGCCGACACGAGCCCGAACGGGACGTTGACGTAGAAGACCCATCGCCACGACAGCGTCGCGACGATGACGCCGCCGAGGAGCGGACCCACGAGGCCCGCAATCGCCCAGACCGCGCCGAACACGCCCTGCATCTTGGCGCGCTCCTCGATCTTGAAGATGTCGCCGACGATCGTGAGCGCCATCGGCTGCATGCCGCCCGCGCCGACCCCCTGGATGGCTCGGAACACGATCAATTGCCCCATCGTGCGTGCCTGGCCGCTCGCCATCGACCCGAGCAGGAAGAGCGCCATCGCCACGAGCATCACGGGCTTGCGACCATGGAGGTCCGCGAGCTTTCCGTAGATGGGGACGGTGACGGTCGACGTCAGCATGTAGGCCGTGAAGACCCAGGCGTAATGGAGCGCACCGCCGAGCTCGGCCACGACCGTGGGCATGGCCGTCGACACGACGGTCATCTCCATCGCGGCCATGAAGAGGGCCAGGAGAAGCGCGGCCACCGTTGCGGGGCGGTGAGTGGTGCGAGGCGAGCTCACGTCTGTTAGCCTTGGTGCAAGGTCCGATGTCCCTGAAGATCGATCAAGACCACTCGCGGTTCCGTGCGATCGTCCGCGGCAAGATCCGACAGAACCTGCGCAAGTACATCTCGCAAGGAGAGCTGATCGGGAGGAAGGGCAAGGACCTCGTCTCGATCCCGATCCCGCAGATCGATATCCCGCGCTTCCGTTTCGGCGACAAGCAGCAAGGTGGCGCAGGGCAGGGCGACGGCGAGCCCGGCGACCCGATGGGCGGCGAGGAAGGCGAGGAGGGCGGCGAGGGCAAGCAGGCCGGGCAAGGCGCCGGCGAGCACAACCTCGAGGTCGACGTCACGCTCGAGGAGCTCGCAGACATCCTCGGCGAAGAGCTCCAGCTCCCGGACATCCAGGACAAGGGCAAGAGCAAGATCATCAACGCGAAGGATCGCTACACCGGCATCCGTCGCGTCGGTCCCGAGTCGCTGCGGCATTTCCGCCGGACGTACCGCGAGGCGCTCAAGCGCCAGATCTCGATGGGCTCTTACTCGCCCGACAAGCCGATGGTCGTCCCGATCCCGGACGACCGCCGCTACCGGAGCTGGAAGACGCAGCCCGAGCCCGTTGCCAACGCCGTCATCATCTACATGATGGACGTGTCCGGCTCGATGGGTGACGAACAGAAAGAGATCGTCCGCATCGAGTCCTTCTGGATCGATACGTGGCTGCAGAAGCAATACAAGGGCCTCGAGAGTCGCTACATCATCCACGACGCGGTCGCGCGCGAGGTCGATCGCGACACGTTCTTCCACACGCGCGAGTCGGGCGGCACGATGATCTCGAGCGCCTACAAGCTGTGCTCGCAGCTCGTCGACGATCACTACCCGCCGGACGAGTGGAACATCTATCCGTTCCACTTCTCGGACGGCGACAACTGGTCGATGGACGACACGCTCGCGTGCGTCGACATCCTGAAGCAGAAGCTCCTGCCGCGCGTGAACATGTTCGCGTACGGCCAGGTCGAGAGCCCCTACGGCTCCGGGCAGTTCATCAAGGATCTCCGCGAGCACTTCGCGAAGGACGACCGCGTCATCACGAGCGAGATCCGCGACAAGGACGCCATCGTGAACAGCATCAAGGAATTCCTCGGCAAGGGCGCCTGAGTCACTCGCAGGTCGCGCCGCTCGGGTGATCGACGCACGTCTTCCCGATCGACGAGCATGGTAGGTCGTTGTCGGCGACGAGCTGCCCGAAGCACGTCGCGCGGAAGTCGCCGTCGCAGAAGAGCGGTCGCGGGCGGCCGCTTGCGCAGCGCGAGTCGGGCGAGCGGTGCTTCACGCATCGCCCCTCGTGCGCCGAGCCGAAGCTCGGCGCGGTGACGCAGACGGCCTGCCGCGCCGTGCAGTCGTCGGACCGTTCGACGAAGCCGCCATGGCACGCCTTCAACGTCTCGCCATCGCAGAACACGTCGTCGATGTCGGGGTTGCAGCGGAGGTCACGTCCGATCGCGCACGCGGCGTACGGCGCGTAGGAGCGGAACGACTCGATGCACCGGCGGGCGCCGCAGTCCTCGCGCTTCACGTGGCTGTCGTCCGGCGGCTCGCTGAATGCCTCGCAGCTGACCCTGGTGTTGCCCTCACAGTGTTCGTCGCACGGCGCGTGCCGCTCGTAGCAAGCGCCCGTCGTTCCGGCGCCGCCGAGCAGAGCGAGCGCCACGCACGCTGCGGTCGTGAGCGATTGCACCAAAGCCCTGCCTGGCATGCGTTGTCCGATGGCCATGCGCGCTGCCTTCCGTCTTCGCCACGTCGTCGTCCACGTCCCGCTCGCCGGCGTTGACCGGCGTGCGCCGGCGCGTCACTCTTCCGCGCAGTGAGTCTCTGCCGCGCTGCCGTCGTGCTCTTGACCGTGTCGTCGCTCTCGGCGATGGGTGTAGGATGCACGCCTTCTGGCCCGCCCAAGGCGCCGGTCGAGATCGACGACGCGCCGCGCGACGCCATCCTCAGCCCCGAGGGCACGCCGATCGCGCTGCGCCGCAGCGTCGTCGCCGATCAGTACTTCTGGCTCCGCACGAAGGTGCTCGAGGGCGAGGCGCCGCCGGCGTTCGCGCAGTCGTTCGCCGCGATGCACGATCTCCGCGCCGATCTCGCGGCCGACCCGACCGCCTGGGAGGACCTCGAGGTCCCGCTCGGTGAGGTGAGCACCGCGTCGGAGCTGCTCGCGATCTACGAGAAGCTCCCGGAGAAGAAGGACGTCGGCGGGCAGACCGTGCAGTTCCGCGCCGGCGCGATGCGCCTCGCGCGCGCGATGGCGACGAACGAGGCCACCTATCGCAAGGGACCGTACCGCCTCCATGCCGACGCGATCGGCATCGCCGCGAACGACCTCGCGACGCATCTCGTGCCGCGCGAAGCCGACATCCTCCGCGCGATCGAGGCCGACATGGCGCTCCCCGGCGGCGCGCGTCCGATCGTCGTGACTCTCGTGAGCGATGCGCCGTATCCCGGGATCTTCGCCGCCGATCAGCGCGGGCGCGTGATGGCGAGCTTCGTGCGCGTGCGTGGTCTCGACGGCAATGCGCTCGTCGAGACGGTGCTCCACGAGTCGCTGCACGCGCTCGACGAGATGACGGTGCGTGAATCGACGGCGATGAACATGCTGCGCGCCGCGCTCGCGAAGCGCGGCATCGATGCGGAGAACTCGAACGCCGAGATGGCCATCAACACGGTGACGTTCGCCGAGGCGGCGAGCCTCGTGCGTCGCTTCATCGATCCGAAGTATCGCCCGCTCGGCGAGAGCGGCTTCTACACGCTGTATGCGCCGGCGCCGGCGATCGTCGAGGCCTGGACGCGCCATGTCGACGGCGAGGCGCTCGACGCGACCGCCGACGCGATCGCGAACGCCGTCACCGCGCCCTGATCAGCAAGACCTAGCGGCTCGCGGTCGCCCGCGCATCCGCGCACTGCACGAGGATCGTCCCGCCCTTGCGCGAGTACATGCCCGAGCCCCAGCGCTCTTGCGGGGGAAGCGTCTTCGCGTTGACGCCGGCCTGCGGCTGCGGCGCGCGCGACGACGTGGCCGGCGCGCTCTCGTCCGCGGCCGGGAGCGGACCCGCGGCGCGCGCGAAGTAGTAGCCGTTCGGACAGAGCTGCTCGGCGGTGCGGAAGCACTTCTTGTCCATGTGCCGGCACGAGATGCTCTTCCACTCGTTGCTACCGTCCGGACCGCGCACGTCGTCGACGTGAACGCGGTTGCAGGCGGCCGTCGAGAGCGCGAGCGCGACGACGGCCACGGAGGCGAGAAGCGAAGCAAGCGGGCGCAGGCGAGGCATCGGGAGGCGCAGATGCAACGCGGATGCCGGCCGGCGCCCCCATGAACAGCCGGTTTTTACCGCGTTCCGAACAGTGGCGCTCGGAACCGTGAACGCTCCTTCACAACCTCGGCGTCGGCCGTGCCGGTCCTCGCTAGGATGCCGCGCGGGCTCCGGCCCTCGCCGCCATGAGCAGCCCGTCACGCGTCCCGCCCATCGTCCGCAGCCTCGGATGGGTCTCGTTCTTCACCGATGTCGCGAGCGAGATGATCTATCCGCTCCTGCCCGCGCTGCTGCTCTCGTTCGGAGGGACCGCGGTGTGGCTCGGCGCGATGGAGGGGATCGCCGAGGGCGTGAGCGCGCTCGTGAAGTGGCGCATCGGGCCCGTGGTCGACGGAGGAGGGAAGAAGAAGCCGCTCATCCTCGCGGGGTATGCGCTCGCGACGTTCTCGCGCCCGCTGATCGCGATCAGCACCGCGGGATGGCACGTGATGGTGCTGCGATCGCTCGACCGCATGGGCAAGGGCGTGCGCGGCGTGCCGCGCGATGCGCTGCTCGCGGAGTCGGTGCCGGCGGGGTCGCTGGCGACCGCGTTCGCGTTCCATCGCATGATGGACAACGCCGGATCGGTCTGCGGACCGATCGTGGCGTTCACGCTGCTCCGCGCGCTGGAGCTGCCGCTACGCGTGGTGATCGCGCTCGCGGTGGTGCCGGGGATCGTGTCGTGTCTCGTGCTGGTGGTCGGGGTGAAGGAGCCGGAGACGAGAGAGCGAGAGAGCTCGGGCACGGGCACGGGCACGGGCACGTTTACGGGAGAGACACGCGAGCGGCTGCCCCGCGCGGTGCATCGATACTTGCTGGTGCTCGCTTTGTTCACGCTCGGGGCCAGCGCGGACTCGTTTCTCTTGCTGCGCGCCGTCGAGCTCGGGATGGCCGCCGCCTGGGCGCCGCTCCTCTGGCTCGCGCTGTCGGGCGCGAAGGCGCTCTCCAACATGCCCGGCGGATGGCTCGCCGATCGCGTCGGGAGGAAGCGCACGCTCGTCGGTGCGTGGCTCCTGTACGCGGCGTTCTATGCGGCGGCGCCGCACGTGACGACGCCGCTCGTCTTCGCGGTCCTCGTCGTCGCCTACGGCGCGTACTACGGCCTCGCCGAAGGCAGCGAGCGCGCGCTGCTCGCGGAGCAGGCGCCGGCAGCGATGCGCGGTCGCGCGTTCGGCGCGATGCACGCGGTCACGGGCCTCGCCGTCCTGCCGGCGAACCTCCTCTTCGGCGTGCTCTATGCGCGGCACGTCGCGCTCGCATTCGCGGTCAGCGCGGCGTGCGCAGCGGCGGCGGCCGTGCTCCTCCTGCTGCTCGTCGACGAGCGACCTCGCACGGACGCCGGTTCCGCAACGTAGCGCCTGCACCGTAGCCTCGACGTCTTCGGCGTTCGTTCGCGATGCGTTGCTCGCCGAAGGGTCGAGCTCGCCGAGCGGGCTCGCGGTCGACGAGAGCTACGTCTACAGCGGCTGCCCCGGAAGCGGCACCGTTGCCGCGGTGCCCAGAAAAGGCGGCGACAAGGTGGTCCTCGTACGCGACGGTGAGCCTTTTGGCGTGACCGTCACGCCCGACGCTCTCGAGGTCGCGGATCGCGGCGCAGCTTCGATCCTGCGCGTGCCAAAGCTCGATTCGCGGTAATCTTTCCTCATGAGCGAGTTCGCGTTGAAGACCGCGCTCCCCGCCTATCTCGCGAGGGAGCAGGAGCGCATCGAGGGTTTCGCGCGTGAAGCCGGTCTCGATTTCTTCCCCACCGTCTACGAGATCCTCACGTACGACCAGATGAACGAGATCGCGGCGTACGGGGGCTTCCCGAACCGCTATCCGCACTGGCGGTACGGCATGGAGTACGAGCGGCTCGCGAAGAGCTACGAGTACGGCCTCTCGAAGATCTACGAGATGGTCATCAACAACAACCCGTCGTACGCGTACCTCCTCG
>JAQBQJ010000502.1 GCA_028287065.1 Labilithrix sp.
TGAGTGCGCCGCCCGAGATGAACCATCCGCGCGCCGAGTCTTTTGCCGTCTCGAAGCCGCCGTCCTCGAGCGTGCGGCGCGCGTTCGACTTCGAGGTCAGCTCCACGCTCGTGTCGACGACCTCGAACGTCACGTCATCGAGCCAGAGCGTGCCGTGTGCGTCGAGCCCGACGCCGATGTGGATCTCGTCGCCGCGCTCCGGGACGTCGAGCACGAGCGTGCAAGGCTTCCAGTCGAACGTGCCGGACAGCGTGCAATGTCCGCCGCCGAGGCCGGAGCCGTCGCCCGGCGAGTCCGCCGCCTGCACGCGCATCCAGAGATCGCCGCGACCGTCGATGCCGTTGCCCTTCACGAACGCGTTCATGCGCAGGCGTTTTCCGCGGAAATCATGCGCGCGAAAGCCCTGCATCATCGTGCCGTACCCTTGCGGATCCTTCACGCGCGGCTCGAGTCGCGCGCTCTGCTTGCCGCCGTGCTTCACGGAGGTGTCGACGCTCGCGTCGTAGTGCGCGCGCGCTCCTCCGGAGAGGAACCACGGGTCGGGCGTCTTGCCTTTCGCTTCGACGTCGCCGTTCACGAGCGCGCTCGAGCGTCGATCCACGTGCGTGAGCGGGACGTCGAGGCCGACCGGCGTGAGGCGCACGTCGTCGATCCACGCCGTACCCTTTCCCTCGAGACCGAGCGTCACCTGCAACGTGTCCGCGAGCGACGGCACGTCGATCACGCCTTCGCACTGCTTCCACTCGGACGTCGGCCCGAGCCCGCATCGCGCGCTCGTCAGCCCGGGGCTCAGCGGGCCGGCATCGGCGGCGTAGGTGTTCACGGCGAAGAATCCTCCGCGCTCGACGTTCTCCGCCTTCACCCATGCCGACACGCGCACGCGCGTACCGGCGTAGTCGTCGGCGCGGATGCTCTGCACGAGGTAGGCCTGACCACGCGGCGTATCGATCTTGTTCGCGAGCTTGGCGCTCGCGTTGCCGCCGTGCTTTTCGGCGGTGTCGCGCGTGACGACGAAGTCGTCGAGTGCGATGCCCTGGAGGAGCCAGCCATGCGGCTCGCTCGAAGCGCTGCTGCCGTTCGTGCTCTCGAAGTCGACGTTCCGGAGCGCGCGCGGGACAGGGTCGATCGCGGTGACCGCCACGTCCTTTCCGACGGGCTCGAGCGCGGCCTCGTCGATCCACGACACGCCGTTGCCGTCTTGCAAGAGGCCGAAGGCGATGGCGGTCGCATCGAGCGCGACGTCGAGGACGACCTCGACACGTGTCCACTCGGTGCTTCTGCGAAGCGGTCGCTGTTGCATGTTGTCGAACGCGATGCGACCGTCGGGCCGCTCGACGCGCATCCACAGGCCCGTCCATCCTTCGACGTTGCGCGTCCGTACGACGGCGGAGAAGCGGACGCGCTTGCCGCGATAGGCGTCGGCGGACACGCTCTGCATCATCGTGCCGGCGCCGGAGCCGCGCTCCGTCGACTCGAGCCGTCCGCTGGCGGCGCCCGCGAAGTGGACCTCGCGATCGACGCTGATGCGGAAGCCCTGCATGCGTGGGCCCGAGAGGAACCACCCGGCGACCGAGGTGTCGCGCGTTTGCGGAACGTCGCGCGAAGAGCAAGCGGCGAGCGCGAAGGTCACGAGGAGCGCGAGGGACGAGGAGCGAAGGAGCATCATGAGGACCTGTTCACATCTGCTGGACGAAGGGAGGGCCGTTCGGACCCTGGCCGGAGCGGCCGCCTCCGAGCGGAGGAGCCTTCGCCCACGGCGGGTAGCTGACGAAGAGACCGTGACGATGCGCCTCCTCCACGCACTTCTCCTGGCCGCGGCCGTCGCGGCACACCACGAGAGGGATCGGCGTCGTGACGGGAGGCGCGGTGACGGTCATCGTCTCGGTGCGACCCTCGACCGGAACGCGTGGACGACCGAGGACGAAGAGGAGGAGCGCGGCGGCGAGCGCGAGCGCGCCGGCGCCGATCCACGCCGCCGTTCGCCGCTTCGCAGGCACGATGCCGGGGAGCACGCGCTTCGGCGACGCCGCATGGACCTCGGCGATCGCGAGCTCGTGGCGTGATTCGTTCTGGAGCTTCGCGGCGCATGCGTCGCACGTGGACACGTGCGCGACGAACGCTTCGCTGTCCGCGGCGTCGAGCGCGCCGATCACGAACGATTCGAACACGGAGTCTCGAGGGTGATCCACGGTCAATCCTCCATCGCCGCGCGGAGCCGGGCCCGCACTTCACACAACGTCTGTCTCAGGCGCTGCACGCTGAGCCCGGTCTTGCGCGCCGCTTCGACGTGCGCGAGGTCGGGGTTGTCGTAGACGAGCGTGAACACGTCACGCGCCTTCGGCGGACAGCGCTCGAGCTCCTGGAGCGCGCGGTCGAGCGCCTCGCGCGACACCATCCTGTCGAGGGGAAGAGCGGCGGGATCGACGACGCCACGGGCCTCGTCGGATTCGTCGAGCGATGCGGCGGCGCGCGCCTTGTTCGCGCGCGCATCGTCGAGGCTGAAGTGGATCGCCTGCGCGATCGCGAGGCCCGGTAGCTCGAGGCGTTCGAGCGCTCCGTCGCGGCTCTTCGCGACGAGGCGTGCCCAGGTCTCCTGGACGATCTCTTCGGCGCGATTCGCGCGCACCCCACGCGCGAGCAGCGTCAGGAGGACACGGCGGCCATGACGGGCGATGAGCGTGTCCCACGCGCGCGCGTCGCCGGTTCGCGCGAGCTCCGTCAAGCGCTCGTCTTCGTCGATCTTGCCGCGTACCGGCATGGCTGGTCCCGAGAGAGGCAGCGTCGCACGAAGAGCATCTCTCGCGTGCATACCGAGAGAACGAACGACGAGACCGGGCATATCGACGATTCATCGCGCGAGCGCCGGGACCTCGGACGGGAAGGTCGAGAAGCCGTCGACCTCCTTCCCGCCGCCATAGTCCGCGTCGCGCGGCCTTCGCATGCGCACCGCCACGAGCTGCTTCGCCGGGACGACCACGAGGAACTGTCCGAGCCAGCCCGCGGCGTTGAAGCCCGTCACCGGCCCGACCTCGAGGTTGCGCATGTACGGCAGGTGATCGCCCTTGGCGAGCAGCTGGTCGAGCGCGACGAGCTCGTCGGAGCCGAGCGCGCCTTGCAACGCCCACGCGTATCGGCTCGCGTCGGCGAACTTCTTCCCGACGAGCGGCTCGAGCTTCTCGGCAGCCTCCGCGGCGAGCCCTGCCGTCTTCCACTGCGCGAGCACCTCGCCGGTGAGCCCGACGGCGGTGACCTTCGCGTCACGCCACCAGAGCAGGCCATACAACGGCTCGATCGCGTTCGACTGTGCCGACGAGAGCGCCGGCCACGCCGCGGGGATGATCTGCGCGTCACGCCACTTCCCGCCGCCGAGCATCGCCTGACCGACCTTCGCCATGTCGAGCGGCCGGATGAGCATCTCTCCCGCGCCGAGCGGTACGCCCTTCTTGTCGTGCATCCACGCGACGTCGGCGATGCCCATCGGGTGGAACAGCTTCTCGTCGAGGTATTCGTCCATCGGCTTGCCCGCGAGCTTCCCCGCGAGCGCGGCGAGGAGATCGACCCCCGCGTTCGAGTACTGCCAGCTCGTGCCGGGCTCGAACATGCACTTCGAAGCGAGCGCGTTCGCCTCGATGTCACCTTTGCTGCCGCCCGCGCGCGTCGGATCGATCCCGGACGTCTGCGTCAGGAGATGGCGATAGGTGATCTTCGCCTTCCACGGATCGGCGGCGAATCCGGGCAGCGTCTTCGAGACGAGCTCGTCGAGCGAGGCGAGCTTCTCGTCCTCGAGCAGGAAGCCGTATGCGAGTGACGTGAACGACTTGCTCGCGGACATCGCGACGATCGGCTCGTCGGGGTGGCCGAAGTACTCCTCGTAGACGAGCTTCCCGTTCTTCACGACGACGAGCGCCTCCGAATGCTGCGCCTTCGCTTTCGCGACGAGCTTCGCCAGCGCTGCGCCGTCGATGCCCTCGGCCTCGGGCTCCCCGACGACGAAGCCCTCGCGGACCACCGGCGGCGGCGCCGGCGGCGCCTCTTGCGTCGGCTCGACCGAGGGGACCGGCATCGGTGCGCTGTCCGCTGGCTCTGCGCCCGACGAGGAGCACGCAGACGACGCAGTCATCACCACCAGCGAAGCGAGGAGAGAAGCGCGATGGAGAACCTTCATGCTCCCCGAACGGCCGAGCGCGCCGGCCATATCGGCCGGCGCGGACGTTTTCTTCAAACCCGCGTCATGCCGCCGTCGGCGACGATCTCCTCGCCGGTCATGAACGACGAGTCGTCGGACGCGAGGAAGAGAGCCGCCCGCGCGATCTCCTCCGGCCTGCCGAGCCGCTTCATCGGGATTTTCGAGGCGAGATATTCCTCGATGCCGCGGACCTCGGTGGCCGACCGTTCGCCCTTCGCGATGATCCCCGAGTCGGTCGGGCCCGGGCTCACGGCGTTCACGCGCACGCCTTGCTCGACGAGCTCGGCGGCCGCCGTGCGCACGAACGAACGGAGGGCTGCCTTCGACGCCGCATAGATGCCCCCGCCCAGCATGCCGATGCCGTTCGTCATCGACGTGTTCGCCACGACCGACGCGCCGGGACGAAGGAGCGGGATCGCCGCACGGAGGACCAGGAACGGTCCCTTCAGGTTGACGCGGAACACGTCGTCGAAGTCCTTCTCGTCGAACGCGGCGATCGGTGCGCTGCGCACGATTCCCGCGTTCAAGAACAGGACGTCGAGGCCGCCCATGTCGCGCTTCACGCGCTCGAACAACGCACGGACGTCGGCGGGATCGCCGGTGTCGGACCGAACGACCTCGGCGACGTCGCGCAGCTCGGCCTGCGCGAGCTCGACGCTCTTGGCGGACGAGCCGGTCACGAGCACGCGCGCGCCTTCGTCGTGGAACAGCTTCGCGCTGGCGAGCCCGATCCCGGTCGTCCCGCCGGTGACGACGACGTTCTTGCCTTCGAGCTTCTTCATGGCGTTTGCTCCTTCTTCGTTTAATTGACTGAGCGGTCCAAAATTGAGCGCGCGCAGAGGCGCGGCGGCGCCGTGCCGCGCGTCACCTTGCTCCGAGCCCCGCCAGCGCGAGCCGTGCGACATCGCGCAGCGCTTCGGGAGAGGCGCCCGCCTTCGCGGTCACGCGCAGCCCGAGCAACGACGCGTACAAGAACCGACCGGCCGCACGCGCATCGAGCGCTGCGGGGAGCTGACCCAGCTTCTGCGCACGTCGCACCGCACGTTCGAACGCCGCTTCGCAGAGTGACGCGCTCGTCCGCACGATCGCCGCGACGTCGGCATCGGACTGCGCCAGCTCGGTCGTCGCGTTCACCATCATGCAGCCGCGCGCGCGCTCGTTCGATGTCTGCTTCGGGATGGCCATCAACGCGGCCTCGATCGCCTCGAGCGGCGACGGCCCTTCGGTCAACCCCGACAGCGCGCCCGGAGCCGTCTCCTCGCGATAGCGCCCGAGCGCTTCGAGATAGAGCCGGTGCTTGTCGCCGAACGTGTCGTACAGGCTCTGCCGTCCGATCCCCATCGCGCGCAGCAGATCGTCCGTCGACGTCGCCTCGTAGCCCTGCTGCCAGAAGACGAGCATCGCTTTCCGCAGTGCGTCGTCACGGTCGAACTCCTTGGGCCGCGCCATCTTCCGGGGAGCCTCGTCATTCTGGACTGATATGTCAAGTACATGCGCCGGCGAGGGTCGATGCTAGGCTGCCCGACCCGATGTCGTGGACCCCTGATTCATGGAAGAGCAAACCCCTCGCGCAAGAGGTGGCCTACGACGATCCGGCCGCGGTCGAGGCCACGATCGCGAGGCTGAGCCAGCTGCCGCCGCTCGTCACGTCCTGGGAGGTCGAGCGTCTGAAGATGGCGATCGCCGAGGCTCAAGAGGGCCGGCGCTTCATCCTCCAGGGCGGCGACTGCGCAGAGACGCTCGGGGACTGCCAGCCCGGGATCATCGCCAACAAGCTGAAGATCCTCCTCCAGATGTCGATGGTCCTCGTGCACGCCGGTCAGAAGCCGGTCGTGCGGATCGGACGCCTCGCCGGCCAGTACGCGAAGCCGCGCTCGAAGCCGACCGAGGAGCGGAACGGCGTCTCGCTGCCGAGCTACTTCGGCGATCTGGTCAACCGGCCGGAGTTCACGGCCGATGCTCGTCGCGCCGACCCGCGCGCTCTCCTCGACGCCTACAGCCACGCGGCGCTCACGCTGAACTTCGTGCGCTCGCTCACCGCGGCGGGCTTCGCCGACCTCCATCACCCCGAGTACTGGGACCTCGGGTTCTTCACGCGCTCGGGTCTCCCTCCCGAGTTGCGTGAGGAATACATGCAGACGAGCGCTCGCCTCTCCGAGGCGCTGCGGTTCATGGAGGCCCTCGGCGAGACGTCCGTCGACGAGCTCTCGCGCGTCGACTTCTACACGAGCCACGAAGGGCTGAACCTCCACTACGAGGCGGCGCAGACGCGCCGCGTCCCGCGTCGCGAAGGGCACTATCTGCTCACGACGCACATGCCGTGGATCGGCGAGCGCACGCGCGCGCTCGACGGCGCGCACGTCGAGTTCTTCCGCGGCGTCGAGAACGTCGTCGGCGTGAAGCTAGGACCGAAGGTCGATCCGCACGACGCGGTGAAGCTGCTCACGACGCTCAGCCCGTGGAACGAGGCCGGCAAGCTGGTCTGCATCACGCGCATGGGCGCCAGCGAGGTCGACAAGGCGCTGCCGCCGCTCGTCGAGGCCGTGACGCGTGCGGGCCGTCGGGTGTTGTGGATGTGCGATCCGATGCACGGCAACACCCACTCGACGTCGAGTGGCATCAAGACGCGCAGCTTCGACGACATCCTCCGCGAGATCGAGCGCTCCTTCGCCATCCACCGGGAAATCGCGGGAGAGCTAGGCGGCATCCACTTCGAGCTGACGGGCGAGGACGTCACCGAGTGCATCGGAGGCGGAATCACCGAGGCGGATCTCGACAAGAACTACGCGAGCGTCTGCGATCCGCGCCTCAACTACCGCCAGGCCCTCGAGATGGCGTTCCGCATCGGGACGTGGATGTCGAAGCGCGCGCCGCGCTGATATCCTCGCGCGGGTGAGCGCGTCGCCGACGTTCCACTGCCCGTTCTGCGGCGCACCGATCAGCGGAGCGAGCGCGGGGGCGACGTTCGCGTGCCCGTATTGCCAGGCGAAGGTGGTGGCGCCGCATGGCGGCGGGGGCGGGCCCGTGAGCGCGGTTCCGAGATCGACCACGAGCCCGAGCACGGGCCCGTTCGGCGACGACATCGATAGCGTGGTCGTCGCCTTCGATCCGCAGATGGGGTTCGTCGCGATCGGGCCGTTCAGTCCGCTCGGCGAGCCGCCTCGACTGCGTGCGTGGGACCTCACGCAGAGGCGCGTGCTGTGGGAGGCGCTCCAGGGACAGACCTGGGTCGACTCGCTCTCGCGCGCGAGCGTGAAGGTGATCGGCCGCAACGTCTACGTCGCGCACAAGCGGCAGCTCATGGCCTTCGACCTCGCGACCGGGAACCGGAAATGGGGCTCGCCGCTCTCGGACGCGATCGACGGCGACGACGACGAGCCGAGCGGCCTCGCCGTCGTCGATCCGTTCGCGCCGCTCGGACGAGGTGCGGTCCTCGTGCGCACGATCGACAACGGCCTGTTCGCCTTCGACCGCGACTCGGGGCAGCCGCTCTGGCAGAAGTCCTATGGCGACAAGTCGTTCGAGCTCACCGCCGTCGAGGGCCTCGGCGCGTGTCTCGTCCGCTACGGCGCGCCGTTCGTGAAGATCGACGTGGTGAATCCGGCTCATCCACAGCCGATCGCGTCGCTCGGCCACGACGACTGGAGCACCGATCTCGGTATGTGCCGCCTCCACGGCCGGACCGTCGTCACCGCCGTCGACGACTTCGGCAGCGAGGGCGACACGGATGGGCTCTTCGCGTTCGACGCCGTCACGGGTGCCGTCCACTTCTTCGAGGCGATCCAGGACCTCGATCAAGACGACATCGTCCCCTGCTCGATGGGACCGCGCATCTTCGCGGCGATGGATGACGGCGAAGGCATCTACGTCGGCCCGCGCGGCCGCCCGATCCCCGTGCCGGTGCCGAACCACGTGGTGGCCGCGTTCTGCAGCGCCGGTCCGTCGCTCGCCATCCTCCTCAAGAAGGCGCACGGCACGCCCGTCCGCCGCATCATCGGCATCGATCCGGCGACGCTCGCGTTTCGTTTCGACGCCGGTGAGGCCGGCACCGAGCCCGACGGGAGCTGGGACCGTCAGCTCGCGACCGACGGCTGGTCGCTCGTGTTCGTCGCGACACCGGACGACGATCTCGATCGCTGCGAGCTGCGAAGCATCGACACGACGACGGGCCGTCTCCGCTGGTCACGTCCGATCGGACGATGGCGCGCGCACGCGTTCGTCGGAGGTCATCTCGTCGCGTGGGCCGACGGCCGGATCGAGGTCCTCGCGCCCGCGAACGGGCAGGTCGTCGCCGCGCTTTCCTGAGTCATCTTGGGGGCTTCCGCCCTCGGAATCCGGCGCGTCGAAAGCGCAAACGTGCCAGACGAGGATCCGCACGGTTACGCTATGTTGACCTGATTATACGTTCAGCTGTATCGAGGAAACGACACCCGCCGCCTTGACCGAGCGGAGGGGGGCGTTGTAGCGATGTAGGACAACGCGAAGGACGAACGTCGGTGGAGGGTTCTCCACCCCCATTCCCCCCCCGGTATCCAGGTTTCAAGCGCGTTGCCAGAAGCACATGATGAGGTTCGAGACACGCATGGGTAGTCGCATGAGTTGGCCGCAGATTCGGCAGAGCGACGAATATCGAGGGCGCTGGGTCGCGCTCGACAACTGCAGGTACGACGGGCGCACCGCCCAGCCCGTCGAAGGGACGATCATCGACGCCGACGAAGACCTCGTCGAGCTCTGCACCCGCATCCGCCACAGCGAGAACAAGCACTGCGCCATCCTCTTCTGCGATGACGCACCCGAAGACTCGCCGCCGCCCGCCTTGGTGCGCCGCCCGTCGTACCCGCCCGCGCAGCACTGAGCCCGCGCTACTCCTTCTTCGTATCGGGGCGCCGCGCGATCTGACTCGGGAGCGGAAGGGGCGCGCGCGGTCGCACGCTCGGACGCGCATCGCCGGACGGCGGAGCGCTCTCGCGCTCGGGAACGCTCGGTGCTTGCGGCCGTGCGCCTTGTGCGCCCGCGCTGGGTGCGCCCGCTGCGCCAGGTCGCGGTAGCGTCGTCGGCGGAAGCCGCGGCACCGATAGCGGCGGTCGTGCCGGCATGCCCGGCGCGCTCGGAGCTCCGGGTGCGCGCGGCGGCGGGATCGGGATGCGTCCCGCCGACGGAGCCGGCGCCGGAGGCGCCGCCGCGGGGATCCTTCCGCCAGACGGAGCGCCGCCACCGCTGCTCGGACCCGGCGTGCCTCCGGACGGCGCGGCGACCGGGATCCGTCCCGCCGCTGGCGCGCCCGCGTGAGGCGTGGCCGACGAGAGGCCGGGCGCGCTCTCGGGCGCCGTTCCCGAACGCACGATGCGCGGCCCCGAAGGACGGCCGCCGGGGATGTCGAGCTGAGGACGCGACGGCGCGGGCATGCGAGGGCTCGAGCCCGGCGGAAGCTGCGCGCTCGAGGGCGCAGGCATGCGCGGGATCGAGCCTGCTGCGCCTGCTGCGCCTGCGGGCATGCGCGGATTCGACGGCGGCCCGGGGATCACCGGAGTCGACGGAGGCGCAGCGAGCGCGCGTCCCGAAGGCGGCGGCTCGGTGTCGTCACGCTTGCGGAGGATGCGCGGCTTCGCGCCCGGCGGCAGCGCTGCGCCTCGTGGCGCTCGGTCCGCGAGCGCCCGCACCGAAGGCGGAGGCGTGTTCGGCTCCCTCTCGTCGAGCACCTCGCGACGACTGCCCATCGCGCCACCGATCGCGCCACCGAGCGGGAACGACGTTCCCGGCGTCATGATCGGGCGCATCGGCGCCGTGCGAGGCTCCGGCGCCGCGGGCGGGACGGTGTCGGAGGTGTCGCTCCCGTACTTCGCGGCCGACGCATCGGCCTCCGCGAGCAGCGCGTCGACGTCGACGTCGTCGAAGTCTCCCATGTCGATGTCGATCGACACGTCGCGGTCGATCCCGCCCGAGGTGTCACCGAAGCGCGCCTTCGCCTTGCGCACGTGGCGCTTGTACGTGCCTTCCTCGATCTGCCGGCAGATGCGGACCCAGTGTATCGCGTACGTGTTGTACTTCTGCGTGACGACCTGGAACCGGAAGCGCATCGCCGTGTTGCGGATCTGCTCCTTGCGGAGGATCGCGAAGCGACGATCGACGTCCTTCTTCGGCACCGTCGGCTCGAGCTTTTCGAACCCGAGGAAGTACTGCTCGTAGATGTTCCGAAGGCGGTCGACGCGCTCCTCGAGCTCGCCGATCGCGATCTCTTGCTCTTTCGGGTTCACGTCGACAAGGCTCCGCGGGCTCTCCAAGTGTCTCGGAGGTCGCGCACGGAGTAAAGCCCAGCGGACACGTCCGTCGCTTCTAGAGCGGCGTGACCTTCACGTTGTCGAAGCACACCTTGGCTTCCCACTCGTTGAAGCCGAAGTGGTCGTGTCCCTGACCGGCGAGCGGCGCCGGGTCGTTCCACGTGAGAAAATCGATCCCGTCGACCGACCACCGCACGGTCTTGCCGTCGTTGCGCTCGATCTTGAAGTGGTACGTCTGGCCCTTCTGTGCGGGGCGCTGGCGCGGGTCGTCCGAGTCCTTGTCGACGTGGATTTCCTTGCGATCGCTGCCGTGCTCGTTCAGCCGCGCGAGCACGTGGAGCGAGTTCTTCCAGCCGCCGAGGACGGCGAGGTAGCTCGTCGCGTTCGTGTACGACGTCCCGGTCGCATACGACGTGCCGTCGCCCCAGACCTCCGTCTTGAGATCGCCGTCGTCGCTGTATCCGGTCGCGTCGAACTCGATGCGCGCGTTGATCGGCAGCGTGCGGTTCAACCAGACGCCGTGGTTGTGCGCGTTCTGCACGCACAGCTTGCCGCCTTCGACACGCCACGCGTTCGTCTTGATCTGGACCCAGTTCGGGCCGAGGTTGCTGCGGTCGACGAGCTTCGGGCCGGCGTCGGCGGTCGTGCTTCCGTCGGCGTCGGCGCCGCCTTCGAGCCCGCTGTCGCGGTTCAAGAGCGCGAGACCGCCGCCGTCCGCCTTGCCGCTGTCGGCGCCGGCCGCATTCGCGGTGCCGCTGTCCGCGCCGGGCTGATCGAACGCGGCCCAGCCGCCGTCGACCGCGTCCGGCCGGTCGAAATTGTCCTCGAAAGGCGCGGTCATCACGTTCAGGGACGGCTTGAATGTCGCCGCCGCGGTCGGCTGCGCCCCGGCGTCGTACGGCGGAGCGCTACCGGTCGGCACGCACGCGGGTGCGATCGCGACCGCAGCGGCAACGAGAACTCGCGGCATGGCGCCGTGAAGGGCCTTCACGGGCCGGTTTCTACCACACAGCCAAGGATCTTTAGGCCCCCCCGGTGCTCCCTCTGGTAAAAACCCGGACGCCATGCACCCGATTCTCTTCCGCATCCCGCTTCCGCAATTGCCCTTGAAGCTGTGGTGGGCGCTCGCGGCCGTCGCGGCGATCGCCCTCGTGTACGCCATCCTCGGTCAGCGCCGGAAGGACCGCAGCACGGTGGGCGTCGCGCTCCTCGTCGTCGCGGCCGCCGGTATCGGCGGATATGTCTTCCGGGAGACGAAGTACGAGGCGACGAACCTGCCGATCTACTCGTACGGCGTCATGCTCGGGCTCTCGCTCGTCGTGGGCTGGTACCTCACGCTCACGCTCGCCGAGCGCGACGGGCTGCCGAAGGAGACGATGGCGAACTGCTACGTCGTCACGGCGATCGCGGCCATCATCGGCTCGCGTGTCCTCTACATCCTGACGAACGTCGACGAGTTCCGCGTCAACCAGCACGACGCGAACAGCGCGATCGACTTCGCGAGCTTCTTCGCGCTCCGCCGCGGCGGTCTCGTGGCGTACGGCGGCTTCCTCGGCGGTTATCTCGGCAGCTGGCTCTATCTGCAGAAGCAGAACATCCGCGTCATGCCGTGGGCGGACGTCGCGGTCCCCAGCCTCGCGTCGGGCCTCTTGATCACGCGCATCGGCTGCTACCTCTTCGGCTGCGACTTCGGAAAGCGCCTCGCGCCGACCGCGCCGGCGTTCCTCCAGAAGCTCGGCACGTTCCCGCACTGGGCAACCGGCACGCTCGACGGCGCCGGCGACGGCGCACCCGCATGGTCGAAGCATCTCGACGCTGCAGGGCACGGCACGCCCGCGTATGCCGAGCTCATGAAGATGAACCACTCGTGGCCGGTTCATCCGACGCAGATCTACGAGTCGATCGTCGGCCTGTCGCTGCTCGCCATCTTGCTCTGGCAGCGCAAGCACCAGAAGTTCCGCGGGCAGATCTTCTTCCTGTTCGCGTTCGCGTACGGGTACCTGCGGTTCCTCATCGAGATGCTCCGCGACGACTCCGAGCGTGGCGAGTTCGGCACGTTCCCGCTGCACTTCTTCGTGCCGGGCTCGCTCGCCATCATGGCGCTCGCGTTCGTGTTCGGCATCTCGCTCGGGATCACGAACCTCCGCACGCGCATGATCGCGCGCGTGCTCGCGTTCGTTCCGCCGGTCGTCGCGTACGTGATCCTCGCGCCCGCGAAGTTCGGCGAGGTCTCGCAGGCGCACCCGTCGACGAGCCAGTGGATCGGTCTGCTCAGCGCCGTCGTGGTCGCGTACTTCTACGCGCGTGCGTGGGAGATCGCGCGCAAGAGCCCGAAGGCGGCGATGAGCCTCGAGTCGCTCGGCGACGTCAAGCCGGCGAAGGACGACGACGGCCCGCGCCGTCGTCGTGACGAGGACGACGAGGACGGCGAGGGCGACGGGGTCGAGCGCGACGGCGACGAGATCGCCGCCGACGAGGCCGAGGCGCGCCCGCGCAAGAAGAAGAAGGGCAAGAAGAAGGGCCTGCGCGCGCCGGCGGCGAAGGTCGAGGCCGCGGAAGCGGACGCGGACGCGGATGCGGATGCGGACGCCGATGCGAAGGCGGACGCGGACGACGACGACGACGCCAGCGACGACGATGCGAAGGTCACGGAGTCGGCGGCCAAGGTCGAGGCGACCAAGGACGGCGCCAAGACCGAGAAGAAAGAGCCGACCGAGAGCGCTTGAGGCGGCGCCTCAGCGGAGCTTGTCGGCGCGGATCGGGCGGTAGCCGCTGGCCTTCAGCGAGCTGACCGCGCGCGTGCCCCACTCCATGTCGTCGGCCGTGCCGTTCTCCTCGAGGACGCACGCGCGCGCATGGCTCGTGTCGTCCCAGCCGAGGAACAGCACGATGTGTCCCGCGCCGTTGCTTCGATGGACGAGCGCGTCGCCCGGCGCGAGCTCGCTGTACGAGCCGAGCGGGAACGACTCGCCGCCGCCCGCGTAGAAATCCGCGGTCGTGTACGACGGGCCGGTCTCCCAGCACATCGAGACGTAGCCCGAGCAGTCCGTGCGATAGCCGCCGTGGTACTTGCTCTGGCTGTACGGGACCTGCGCGTCGTACCAGGAGAACGCGCGGTCGAGCGCCCGACGGCGTCCGCCGGAGACGGAGCCGAGGATCGCGGCGCGCGACGACCTGCACGACGGCGTGGACAGGCGATCCGCGGTCTCGCCGACCTCCTCGAGGCCCTCGTCACCTTCGCCGGTCTCCGATGCGCAGCCGAGCGGAGCGAGCACGAGGACGAGCGGCAGGCAGGCGAGCGCGACGCGGAGCTTCGTCATGCGCCCACGTGAGCAGGCGCCGTGCCGAATGGCTGAGCTGCTGCGTGATGGCCGCAAACGATGTCCGACGGCTGCAATCCGCGAGCGCCCGTTTCAGTCGAGCGAGAAGAATCGCAGCGCGCGGTCGCATGTTGCGTGTCGCGTGACGCGTGGGTGCAGGTGGTCACGATCCGCGAGCTCGCGAGACTCGCGACGGCTCGCGAGTGGATCGCGCGCGCGCGCGGGCTACTTCGCCCAGCCGCGCTGCGCGACGAGGCGGCGCACGCGCTGCTCGATCTGGTCGCGGATCTCGCGGACGCGCTCGATCGGCTTGCCCTTCGGATCCTCGAGCGGCCAGTCGTCGACCTCGAGACCGGGGACGACGGGGCAGGCGTCGCCGCAGCCCATCGTGACGAGCAGCGACGCGGTCGCCGCGAGATCGTCCGTGAGCTTCTGCGGCTTCACGGCGGAGACGTCCATGCCCGACTCGCGGAGCACGTTCACGACCTCGGGATGAACGCGCTCACCGGGCTGCGTGCCGGCGGAGATCGCGCGCGCCTTGGTGGGATCGGAGAGCGCGTCGAAGAGCGCGGCGGCCATCTGCGAGCGGCCCGCGTTGTGGATGCACGCGAAGAGCACTCTCTTCATCGGTCGACTTTCTGGGCGTCGTCGGGGGCGGCGCGATCGACGATGCGTGGCGCGACCTCCGGCAGCGATGGAACTAGCCAGCGGAAGACGAGCGTCGCGGCGGCGGCACCGAGGAGCTGCGCGACGACGAACCCCGGCGCGTCCGCGGGGCGGATGCCGGCGAAGGTATCGCTCGCGGAGCGCGCGAGCGTGACGGCGGGATTGGCGAACGCCGTGGACGACGTGAACCAGTACGCCGACGTGATGTAGGCGCCGACGGCGAAGGGAACGGCGGACGCTCGCCGCCGCGCGCATCCCCAGATCACGGAGAGCAGACCGAATGTCGCGACGAATTCGGAGACGAGCTGGGGCATGCCCGCGCGCACGTGCCGTGATGCCGAGAGCGCGGCCTCGCCGAACATGACGTGCGCGACGACGACGCCGAGGAAGGCGCCGGCGATCTGGACGACGACGTAGACGGGGACCTCACGCCACGGCAGTCCGCCTTGCGATGCATCCGCAAGGGTCACGGCGGGGTTGAAGTGCGCTCCCGAGATCGACCCGAACGTGAGGATCAACGCGACGAGCCCGGCGCCCGTCGCGATCGTGTTCGCGAGGAGCGCGATCGCGACGTTCCCCCCGGACAGACGCTCGCCCATGATCCCGGAGCCGATCACGACGGCGAGGAGAAAGGCCGTGCCGAGGAGCTCGGCGGCGGCCTTCCGGGCGAGCGACGGTCGGGGGTCGGTCGTCATGCGCGGACGCAGCAGCCCTTCTTGGTGGGGTCGTTGTCCTTCTGCGCCGCGTCGGCGTCGCCCTTCACGACGAAGACCTCCCACGCGTTGCCGTCGGGGTCGGTCACCCAGACCTTGTCCTGGAGCGCGTAGCAGCAAGACGTGTCGTTCTCCGTGAGCGTCGGCAGGCCGGCGGCCTTGAAGCGCGTCCACGCGGCGCCCACGTCCTCGGTGGTCGCGACCTGCACGCCGAAGTGGCTCGCGTTGAGCCCGGTCCGCTCCGCCTCCTGCATGGTGAGGTTCAGCGACGGGGCGGCGAGGTCGAACTTGGCGTACCCGGGCCGGCGCTTCGTGACCGTCACGCCGAAGAGCTTCTCGTAGAAGGCGACCGAGGCATCGACACTGGAAACGTTGAGAGAGACGTGCGGCTTGAGGACGTTCATGGCGCGGGCTCCTTGGTTATTATCATTCTTCTAGAAACATCGAAATATCAGGCGAACCGGAAGAGGGGACGCCGGCGTCCCCTTGGAATCACGTGACGTGCGTGGTCAGCAGCATGCGTCGCCGCCGCCCTTCCCCCGCTTGCAACAGTCCTCCCAGAGGAAGTCCGTGAGGGCGCGCAGCTGCGCGAAGTCCGCCCGGTAATAGATGAACGTGCCCTCGCGGCGCGACTGCAGGAGCCCCGCGGACGCGAGGCGGTCGAGATGATGGCTGAGCGTGGACGCGGGTATGTCGAGCTTCGCCTGGAGCTCGCCGGCCGGCGTGCCCTCGGGATCGCCCTGCACCACGTAACGGAGGATCGACAGGCGCGCGGCATGCCCGAGCGCGCCGAGCTGCTCGGCGTGATCGCGGATCCGCTGCGCCGGGGACGTCATTATTTCGATAATAGTAGTAATACCGAAACAAGCAAGGGCTCCGCTCGGAAACTGTCGTTTCGGCGGCTTCCGCCGTGCCTCGACGGACGCGCAAAAGCAGAAGACAATCGGCGCGGCTCGCTGCCGCTGCGATGGAACCGCTCGCGCGGCCACCGCGTAGGGGCCTGGGGCAAGGAGCGTCTATGCGCGTGCTTCTCGTGATGCCGACGCCGTTCGAGAATGGCCGGCTCGGGCTGGAGAACGTCGTGTGGCTGTCGGAGCCCGTGGCGCTGACGTCGGTGGGGGCGGCGATCATGCCCGACCACGAAGTGCGCGTGATCGACATGCGCCTCGAGAACGAGGACGCCCTCGCGAGGACGCTCTCCTCGTTCCGGCCCGACGTCGTCGGGACCACGAGCATGACGACCGATGCCTACCAGGCCAAGGCCGTCCTGCGCGCGGCACGGAACATCTGTCCCGACGCGCTCACGGTCATCGGCGGTCACCACCCCACGCTCTGCCCCGAGGAGTTCGACGTCGACTACATCGACGTGATCGTCCAGGGCGAAGGCGAGCTCACGCTCCGCGAGATCATGGCCCGCTGGGTCGCCCAGAAGGCGGGCGGCGATCGCACGTTCGCAGGCGTGAAGGGCACGCGCTGGCTCGACGCGACCGGCATCCGGCGCGTGAACGGCAAGCGAGAGCAGACCGCGAACCTCGACGACCTCCCGGCCCCGAACCGCAATCTCATCGAGAAGTATCAGGGTCGCTACTTCTTCACGGGCATCCGCCCGATGGCGTCGATCTACACGAGCCGCGGCTGCTCGTTCGACTGCAACTTCTGCGCGATCTGGGAGTTCTACGAGCGCCGCACGCGCTTCCTC
>JAQBQJ010000523.1 GCA_028287065.1 Labilithrix sp.
GCAATCCGCTCCTCAGCGGTCTGCTGGGCGGCCTCGGCGGCCTCGGCGGTGGCGGTGGCGGCGGCGGTGGCGGTGGCGGTGGTGGTGGTGGCGGTGGTGGTGGTGGCGGCGGCAAACCCCCGCCGAAGGACGCAGGTCCGCCGAAGCCGAAGGCCGCCTTCCAGCAGGCGCTCTCGCAGCACTTCCCGCAGCTCTGCACCCCCGACGCGCCCGTATCGACGTCGTCGCGCTGACCTCCCTGCCTCACCGACCCCGCCCTCCTTCTCAGGTAGGTTGACGCGCGCTGTCGTTTGCGAGACGACGCGCTCCATGCGCAAGCTCCGCGCGCTCCTCGTCTCTCTGGCCGTCGCGGGCACGACGACCGTCGGCCTCGCCGCGTTTACGCCGTCCGTCGCGCACGCGCAGGCCAAGGAGCAGGCGAAGAAGCTCTTCGACGAAGGCCTCGAGCTCGAAAAGAAGACCGAGTACGTCGCGGCGCTCGCGAAGTACAAGGAGGCCGCGCAGATCACCGTCACGCCGGGCCTGCGCTTCCACACCGGCTATTGCCTCGAGATGACCGGCAAGCTCGCCGCCGCGCTCGAGGAATACGAGAGCGCGGACAAGCTCGCGCGCGAGCAGAACAAGCAAGAGGTGCATGCGGCCGTCACGACGCGCCTCGATCCGCTTCGCACGCGCGTTCCGCAGATCGCCATCCGCCTCGCCACGCCGGCGAAGGACGCCGACGTGCAGCTCGACGGCGTCGCGGTCGCGTCCCCACTGCTCGAGGGCAAGTCGTTCCGCGTCGATGCGGGTGAGCACACGGTGACCGCGCGCGCGTCCGGCTACAAAGCGTTCACGCGCAGGGTGCAGGTCCCGGAGAACGTCACGACGACCGTCGACGTGAGCCTCGACGCGATGGAGCCCGAGCCGAGCGCGACGGCGAACGGCGGTTCCAACCCCAAGAGCGCCGCCTTCACGGAGCCTCCCGCCGAGGCGCGCCCCACGCGCTCCCTCGCGCTTCCGATCGCAACGACGGCCGGCGCGGTCGTGCTCGCGGGCACGGGCATCGCGATGTTCCTCGTCGCGGGCGGCGCACAGAGCGATGCGCAGCAAGACTGCGCGACGAAGGCGACCTGCGACGACGAGCGCTCGCGCGTCCGGACGTTCGATGCCCTCGCGCTCGGCGGCTTCATCGGCGCCGCGGGCCTCGGCGTCGTCTCGATCATCCTCTGGACCTCGAACGGCAGCGAGCCACGCGCAGCCACCGCCACCACGCTCGTCGCCACGCCGAGCACCGTCGGGATCGCAGGGTCGTTCTGATGAATCGTCGTCTCGCCCTCGTCGTCGCCGCGTTCGGCTTCTCCGGCATCGGGCTCGCCTGCGTCGACCTGTTCCACAGCACGGACTTCGACACGCTCTGCACCGCGTCGCCGAACGATCCGGCATGCGGCGAAGCAGGGAGCCTCGTCGATGCACCTGCCGAAGCCGGCGATGCATCCGATGTCGACGTCGCGCGTCCGCACCCGGACTTCTGCACGTGGACCTCCGCCGAGGCCCGCACGCAGGCGCTCCGTGCCTGCGCGTGGCTCGGCGCATGCGAGGGCCCTCTCGGCGAGAGCGCCTTCGGTCCGTGCGTGGTGCGCGCGCAGCTCGCCTTCGACTGCGGCGCGAATCGTTGGCTCCGTCCGCGCGGAGCCGTCGATGCGTTCTGGGCGTGCCTCGCGACCGCGACCACCTGCGGTGACGTCGATCGCTGCGTGTTCCCCGGAGGCGTGCAGGACTGCGTCGCCGTGCAGACCGGGAGCTCGTCGGCATGCGGGACGACCGCGAACGGCGCGGTTCGCCTCGAGTGCGCGGGCCCGGCAGGTCGCGCGCGCGGCATCGAGCCGTGCGTGATGCTCGGCAAGACGTGCTCGCCCGAAGACACGTCGACGGCGAGCTGCACGGGCGCCCTCGCGTTCGGCTGCGCCGGCAACGCATGCTCCGGCACGTCGGCGATCGAGTGCGCGCCGGCCGGCACCCGCATGCTCGACCGCGGCTTCGACTGCGCCGGTTACGGCGCTGGGAAATGCGCCGGCATCGACGGCGGGCTCGTCTGTGCGCCGGGAACGGGCGCGCCGAGCTGCGCCGCCGACAAGCTGCCTGCCTGCGACGGCACGACCGCGAGCAGCTGCGCCGGCGGTCGAGAGATACGTGTAGAGTGCACTCTCATCGGCTTGCCGTGCGACGTGAGCGAGCCGATCTCGTCGTTCGATCCCGCCGCCGCGTGCATCAAGCGCGGAGCCGGCGCGTGCACCGGCGCCGACGTGTGCAACGGCGACACGCTCCAGAGCTGCGGGCGCGGCACGACGCACGAGCTCAATTGCTCGAACGTCGGCCTCGGCAAGTGTGCGATCGGCGCGAACGGACGCGCCGCGTGCGCCCGCCCGTAGCCACACGACGCCACGGGACGCGGCTCAGAACGATCGCTCGAGCTGCGCCTTCTGGAGCTCGTCGAGCGCCTTCTTGGTCTCGTCGTCCATCTCGCCGCCGCCCTTCGCAGAGCCCTTGCCGGCCTTGCCGGGCTTCGCGGGCGGAGCCGCGGCAGCCGTCGTCTCTTCAGCCGCCGGTGCGGGCGCGGGCGCGGGGCGCGCCGGACGCGGCGGCGCGGGCGCCGGCG
>JAQBQJ010000543.1 GCA_028287065.1 Labilithrix sp.
GCCCTCGCGCCCGCGCTCGCCCCCGCACGCGCGCTCGCGCCGCGCACGCTCCTCACGCTCGCCCCGATCCTCGCCGGCCTCGCCGTCGCCGCCATCGGCCTCTATTCCTCTCACGCCACCGAGCCAGCACCCGCACCGACCAAGGCCATTACCATCTCCGCGCAGAAGCCGCTCGAGCGCACCACCGCCGACGCCTGCTCGTCGTGCCACGCGCGTCAGGTCACCGAGTGGCAACGCTCCGTGATGGCGCACGCCGTGAAGAGCCCGCTGTTCGGCGCGCTCGAGAGCGTCGTCGAGGAGCAAGTCGGTCGCGACACGCGGTGCCCGAACGGCGCCGGCGTGCTGCGCAAGGCCTCCGGCGACGTATGCCGCGACGAGAAGACCGGGCTGACCTTGACCGGTGCAGGCGGAGAGCACTGGTGCGTCAACTGCCACGCCGCGGGCGACAATCTCGCGACGACGGTGCCGGCATGGAGCGCGCAGTCGTTTTCGGGCGGAGGCAACGCGCGCAAACCGCTGAAGGACGTGCTCACGAGCGCCGCGATGGAAGGCATCTCGTGCGCGGTGTGCCATCAGACGATCGGCCCCGTGCACGCGCCCTTCGCCGCGCGCGCGAACGAGTACCAGGGCAACGCAACGTGGACGTCGTTCGCGACGGGCGCGGTCTTCCGCATGCGGCCCGAGGACGGCGCCGGCGTCTCCGGCATCGGAAACAGCGGTTATCTGCTCGATCCGTCCTCGTTCGTCACGCGCACGCTCGGGCCCGGCGGGCCGGGCGATCCGATCGTGCATCGCCCTGCGCCGTCGGACGCGAAGGCCTATCTCGGCTCGAGCGAGTTCTGCGGCGCGTGCCACGACGTGCGTCTCTTCGGCACCGACTCGCTCGGCGTGCGCGAGAAGGGCGAGCACTTCAAGCGACTGCGCAACGCGTACTCGGAGTGGCGGACGTGGTCGGACACGGAGAAGGCCGCGGGACGTCGCGCGGCGACGTGCCAGGACTGCCACATGAGTCTCTATCCGGGCGTGTGCGTCGCCGGATCTTCGAGCACGAGCACGAGCACGAGCGGCGGGGACGGATGTCCCACCGGCTTCCACTTCGAAGCGCGCGCGCCCGGAGAAAAAGCCCGCGGGATGATCGCCTCGTCGTCGAGCGAGCCGCGGCCGATCACCTCGCACTACTTCACGAGCGTCGACCTGCCGCTCTCGACCGAGTTCGACGACAAGTGGGCCAGTGACACGTCGCTCGACGCGAGCGGCACGCCGATCGGGCTCGAGCTCCGGCGTCGCCAGCTCCTCACGCACACGTTCGCGTTCGCGCTCGGACGCACCACGCGCATCGGCGGGCAGCTCGAGATCCCCGTCGAGGTGCGGAACACCGGCGCCGGCCATCGCGTCCCCGCGGGCTTCAGCCAGGAGCGGGAGATCTGGGTCGAGCTCACCGTGAAGGACGCGCGCGGCGCGGTCGTCTACGAGGTCGGTCGAATCGCAGACGACGACGCCGATCTCCGCGACAAGGCGTTCGTGCGCGTGACCACGCGCGACGACAACTTCGACTTCAAGGGCAAGCCGCAGGGCGTGTTCGGCGCGGACGTGGTCGACGGCCCCGACGTGCAGCGATGGACTCCGAACCCCAACCTCGGGGGGACGACGTTCCGCGGCAAGGGGCTCATCAACTTCCAGAACGGCTTCCTGCGCTGCGTGAAGTGCATCGGCATCATCGATCGCGACGGCAAGTGCCAGCCCGGCGCGGGGCAGGGACGTACGCGCGCCGATCGCTTCGACGACGGCGTCTACGACATCGACACGGGCGATTGCCGCTCGAACCTCACCGGCTCGAACGCGTTCTTCGAGACCTATTTTCCCGTCGGCGCGCTCGACGCCGATCGCGGGATCGCGAAGGCGCCGGACGCGATCCTCGACACGCGCTCGGTGCCTCCGGGCGCGCAGCTCCGCTATACGTACGAGATCGAGACTGCAGGTCATCCCGGACCGTACGTCGTCCAGGCACGGCTTCGGTTCCGTCCGTTTCCGCCGTTCCTGTTGCGCGCATTCGCCGATTACGAGGCGCGCAAGGCGTCGGCCGGGCTTCGTCCGAGCGGCGCGCAGCTGACCGCGTCGATGCTCCGGCGCAACCATCCGATCGATCTCGCCGAAGCGAGCGCGACGATCGACTGAGATGACCGCCGCCGTCTCCCCCGCGCGCTGGCCCGAGGTGGTGTGGGACGCCGCCGTCCTGCGCGGCATCGACGCACGGGCGCGCGCGGAGATCGAGGCCGCAGGACGCCTCCGCACGATGAAGCGCGACGAGGTCGTCTACCGCCCCGGCGAGCCGGCCGACGCGCTCTACGTCGTCGTCGAAGGCGCGTGCGTGCTCGCTGCGATCCGCCGCGGCGAAGCGGATGCGAGCGTCATTCGGCGCGCCGGACGCGGCGAGGTGTTCGGTGAGGAAGCGACCGTCGTCGCGTTCGGCGTCCGGCAGATGGAGGCGCGTTGCGAAGAGCCGAGCGTCGTCGCGGAGGTGCCGCTCACGGTGCTGCGCCGTGCGATCGGACGCAGCGGAGGCGGCGAGCTCGCGACGCGCCTCGAGCGAGCGCTGAAGCGCGCGGCGACCGTGGATCTGCTTCGAACCACGAGCTTCACGCGGGCGCTCCCGGAGCGGGACATCGAGGTCCTGCTCGATGCCGTCCGTCACGTGGCGGTCGCGCGCGGCGAGCACGTGTACCGTGAAGGCGACACCGCCGCCTCCGCGTACCTCGTCGCCGACGGCCTCTTGCAGGCGCAGAGCGACGACGGCGGGAAGCCTCGCGTCGAGGCGTATCTCTCGCGCGGGGACCTGTTCGGCGACGACGAGCTCGAAGAGCGCTCCGTACGTCGCGTCGCGGTCGTCGCGTCCGGTCCGACGTGGCTCGTCGCGATCCCGCGCGAAGTGTTCCTCGTGGTCGCGCGTCGCAATGCGTCGCTGCTCGACGGCGTTCGTCGCGTTCGTGTCGACGGCGTGCCACCGCAGCTGCTCGGCGGCGGGACGCGGACGACCGCGCACGTGTTCCAGGACCTCTATCGGATGCGCGTCGCGCGCTCGCTCCTCGTCATCGATCAGGACTCGTGCGTCCGCTGCGGCCACTGCGCGTGGAGCTGCGCATCGACGCACGACGACGGTATCTCGCGCCTCGTGCGCCGCGGCGACAAGGTGGTCGTGCAGCGGGAGGAGCCTGCGAGGCCCGGCGAGGACGTCGTCGCGCGCGTCGTTCGTCTCGCGAAGGAGGTCGAGTGGGCGCCGCTGCTCGTCCCGAACAGCTGCCAGCACTGCAAGAACCCGAGCTGCATGATCGATTGCCCGACGGGAGCGATCGGCCGCGACGCGCGCGGCGAGGTGTTCATCCGCGAGGACCTCTGCACCGGGTGTGGGAGCTGCGCCAAGGCGTGTCCGTGGGACAACATCCAGATCGCGCCGCGCAGCGAGACGAAGGGCGCGAAGAATGCGTATCCGGACGTCGCGGTGAAATGCGATCTGTGCGCAGGCTCGGCGGCGGGGCCGGCGTGTGTCGCGTCGTGTCCGACGCAGGCCATCGCGCGGATCGATCCCAACGAGGCGCTGGTCGAGCTGCGGAGCCGAAGCAGAGAGACGAGGACGGGCACGAGCCCGAGCTCGACCGCGCTCGGGGTGTTTCCGCAGAGGATCGCGGCTTGGCCCTCGGCGGTCGGGGCGGCGTTCGCGGGAGGAGGGCTCGCGCTTGCCTCGCTCTCGCCGATGGCGAGCGGAGCGATCAGCGGCGCGATCGTCGCGCTGCTCGTCGCCTACTCCGGGCTGAAGCGTTCGCCTCGCGTGCTCGCGCGCATTCGCGGAGCGGCGCGGCTCGGGCGAACGCTGTACGTCGCTCATCTCGCGCTCGGGATCGTGGCGCTCGGCGCGACGTTCGCGCACACGCACGGCGCCGCGCCGGGCAACGTCGCCGGCGCGCTCGCGCTCGCGATGAGCCTCGCGCTCGCGACCGGCCTCCTCGGCGCCGCGCTGCACGTCGTGCTCCCCGCGCGTCTCGCGCGGCTCGAACGCGGGAGCGTGCTCCCCGAGGAGCTCGTGCATCGTCGTCGCGAGGTCGACGAGCGGATCTTCACGCAGCTCTCCGGGCGCAGCGAGCTCGTGAAGACGCTCTATGGGCGCGTGCTCCGGCCGTACCGCGCCGCTCGCTTCGGCGCGCTCGCCCTCGTGGTGTCCGGACGGCGGCTCCGCGACGAGGAGAAGCGCGTGCGCGCCGTGCTCGGCAGGCTCCTCGAGGGGCGCAAGAGCGAGAAGCTCGACGGGCTCGACGACCTCGTGCGCCTCGTCGTCGAGCATCGCGCGATCGGCGCGCTCCGCGGGCTCACCATCGCGCTGCGAGGGTGGCTCCCCGTGCATCTCGCCGCGACAGCCGCGGCGGTCGTGCTGCTGATCGCGCACGTCGTCGCCGTGATGGTGCGTCGATGAAGGAGCGGCCGCGCACCAAGGTCGTGCAGCGCGCGACCAAGACGAGCGACGTCACGCGTGCAC
>JAQBQJ010000566.1 GCA_028287065.1 Labilithrix sp.
CCCGAATGCGGCATCGACGATGCGCGCGAGCAGGAGCGCGCGGAACGCCTCGATCTCCGCCCGCGTCCACGGCGCGCCGCTCGGCCGAGAAAATGGCGCTGGAAGCCGCGGGACCACCGACGAGACGGCGCCGCGCGCTCCGAGCATCAAGAGCCGGCGCACGCCCGCACGCGACGAGGCCTGCGCCGCGCTCGCCGACTCGAGCAGCACGAGATCGACCGATGCCCCGCGATCGACCAGCGCCGGAAAGCTGCGGACGTCGGTGCCCGACACGCGCCGCACGACGTGCTCCGGAAGGTCGCCGAGATCCCACGTCGTGAGCCCCGTCCGCTCCCACATCGGTGACGGCGCCGTCGTCTTCCACACCGCGCGCGCTCGGGCGCCGTGCTGCTTCAGGAGGTCGTCGATCTCGCGGCTCTGTCCGACGACCTTGCCGTGCTCGTCGACGAGGCGACACGTCAGCCGCAGGTACGCGGCCACCGCATCGCGACGGAACGCGCTCTCCGGGACGTCGAGCCCGGTGAGCTGCGTGGTGGCGCGCGCGAGCGCCGGGATCATCGGACCGTCGAACGGCCGGAGCTGCGATGCCAGCACACGGGCCAGCTCCGGTACGTCGCCGAGATCGCGTCGCATCGCCCGCGGCAGCTCGTAGAGCAGCGCGGCGATCTTCTCCTCGTGCCAGCCGGAGATCGTCCAATCGAGCTCGCCGGGATCGAGCTGCGGCAGCAGCACGAGCGGCACCGTGAGCGTGATCCCGTCGTCGTCCGCCGAGGGATCGAACTTGTACGTGACCGGCACCTTCGCGCCGTGCAGCTGCACGAAGTCCGGGAAATCCGCGGCTTCGATGCGGCGATCGCCGGTGAGCACGTCGGCGAGCGACAGCGCCAGCACGTTCGGGTCCTCCGCCTCGGCGCGCTCGCGCCAGGCCTCGAACGTCTTTCCGTTGACGACGTCGGCAGCGACGCGCCGATCGAAGAACGCGAGCAGCGCGTCGTCGTCGGCGAGCATGTCGCTGCGTCGCGCCTTGTCGCGGAGGCGCGCCACCTCGGCGAGCAGCGCGCGGTTCTTCTCCTGGAACGCGCCGCGCGTCTTGTACTCGCCTCGGACGAGCGCGTGATCGAGGAACATGAGCCGCGCCTCGGCGGGCGCCACGGTGGCGTAGTCGACGTGCCGATCGCGCGAGACCGTGAGGCCGAACAGCGTCGTGTGCTCCTTGATCGAGGCGCGCGCCGACGCCTCCGACCAGTGCGGCTCGGAGTAGCTGTGCTTCACGAGATGCGGCGCGGCCTCGAGCAGCCACTCGGGCTCGATCTTCGCGGCGGTGCGCGCGAAGAGCTGCGTCGTCTCGACGAGCTCGAACGCCATGATCCAGGCGGGCGGCTTCCTGGCCAGCGCCGACGACGGATGAGTGGCAAACTTCGTTTGCTTCGCTCCGACGTAAATACGTTGTTCCGGACGCCAATTACCTACTTTGGAAAGAAGCCCGGTGAGGAGGGCGCGGTGCAGCGCATCCTCGCCCGATTTTGCGTCAGGCTTGGCGTCGAGGCGCAACTCCCGGACGATCTGCTCGAGTTGGCGATATACCTCTCCCCATTCGCGAATACGAAGAAAGGATAGGAAGTTGTCGCGACAAACGCGCCTCAGATTGGAGGTCCCTTTCCGCTCCGCCTCCTGCGCGAATTCCCACAATCGCAAGAGACCGATGAAGTCCGACCGCTCGTCGCGGAAGCGACGGTGCAGCTCGTCGGCCTTCTGCTGCAGCTCGCGAGGCCGTTCCCGCGGGTCCTGGATGTTGAGCGCCGCCGCGATGATCAAGACCTGGCGCAGGCATCCGAGCTCCGCGCCGGCCAGGATCATCCGTCCGATCCGCGGGTCCACCGGGAACCGCGCGAGCTGAATGCCGAGCGGCGTGAGCTCGCGCTTGTCGCCGAGCGCACCGAGCTCCTCGAGGACGCGATAGCCCTCCGTGACGGCCTTCGACTGCGGCGGGTCGAGGAACGGGAACTCCTCGACGTCGCCGAGGCCGAGCGACTTCATGCGGAGGATCACGCCCGCGAGCCCGGTCCGCTTGATCTCCGGATCCGTGAACGCGGGTCGCGAAGCGAAGCTCTGCTCGTCGTAGAGGCGCACGCAGATCCCGTCGCGCACGCGGCCGCAGCGGCCCTTGCGCTGATCGGCGCTGGCCTGCGAGATCCCCTCGATCTGCAGGCGCGTGATCCCGGAGCGCGGGTCGTACCGCGAGAGGCGTGCGACGCCGGGATCGACGACGTAGACGATGCCGGGGATCGTGATCGACGTCTCGGCGACGTTGGTGGCGAGGATCACGCGGCGCTGGGGGATGCTCGCGAAGACCTTCGCCTGATCGGCCGCGGACAGGCGCGCGTAGAGCGGCTGGACGACGGTGTGACGCAGGTTCCGCGCGAGCAGCTCGTTCTCGGTGTCGCGGATCTCGCGCTCACCGGGGAGGAACACGAGGATGTCGCCGCGCGGATCGAGCGACGTCACGTTCGCGACCGCGTTCGCCACCGCCTCGGGTCCGTCGACGTCGTCGGGAGCCGGCTCGTACAGGACGTCGACCGGATACGTCCGGCCTTCGACCTGGATGACGGGCGCGCCCCCGAAGAACTCGGAGAAGCGCTCCGTCTCGATCGTCGCCGAGCTGATGACCACCTTCAGATCGGGCCGCTCGGGCAGGATGCGCTTCACCCAGCCGAGCAGGAAGTCGATGGTCAGGCTGCGTTCGTGCGCCTCGTCGATCACGAGCGTGTCGTAGCGATGGAGTAGTCGATCGCCCTGGATCTCGGCGAGGAGGATCCCGTCCGTCATGAACTTCACGTACGTCGCGGGCGACGTGCGGTCGTCGAAGCGGACCTGATAGCCGACGTCGGTGCCGAGCGGCGTCCCGAGCTCGCTCGCGACGCGCGCCGCCACGCTCGTCGCGGCGATCCGCCGAGGCTGCGTGACGCCGATGATCTTCTCGAGGCCGCGCCCCATCGCGAGGGCGATCTTCGGGAGCTGGGTCGTCTTACCCGAGCCCGTCGCCCCGGCGACGATGACGACCTGATGCGCTTCGATCGCCTGCGCGATGTCCGTGACGCGCGCCGAGATCGGCAGCTGCGGCGGGAAGCTCATGGTGGCCATATGGCCAGCCGAATAGCATTCCCGCCGCCCCGCCGCTCACGCCGTCAGAACGTGAGGGTTTCGCGCTGCGTCTGCGGGCCGTCGGCCGTGCTGAACGACGTGACGAGCTCGTACGTGCCGGGGAGGACGTCGATGCCGCTGTTCGTGTTGAACGGGCCGGCGACGCGCGTACCTCCGAAGAAGAGCTCGTATTTGCCGGCGACCTCGTAGGTCGTGCCGTTCTCGCGGGTGACAGTGACGTTGTCGACGTCGAGACGGTTCATCGAGATCGCGTTGCTCGCGGTCTGGTTGAGCGTGACCGTGCGGCCGGCCGCGTTGAACGTGTAGACGCAGTTCGCGACGAATGCCTTCAGGTTGAGCGCCGTCGTGCTCGTCGCGGGCAGGTTGTACTTCCGGTCGTTCGGGCAGCTCGACGTGATGGTCGCGATCTGCGCATCGGGGAGCTCGCGCGGGTCGAGGAACTTCACGCTCGTCGCGAAGGTCGCGGGGATCGCGCCGATGACGGGCAGGGCCACCGCGATCTCCGAGGTGTCGCCTTCCTTGAGCGTGAACTTCTGCGTCGTCGTCGTGCTGCCCGATGGAATCGCAAGCGAGTATTCGCCCGGGACGTACGCGAGATCGTAGTCGGCGAAGACCGCGCCGTTGTTCGCGGCCGCGATGAGCCACGACGTATCCCCGGCGACGTAGCTGTTGCACGCTTCGGCGGGGCTGATGCCGTTCTGGCCGTCGGGACGGGTCGCCTGCAGATCGGTGCACACGCCGTTGACCTTCACGGAGTAGATCCGATCCGCGCGGAGGCCGGCGCAGGTCGTCGCGTTGCTCGAAGCGTCGAGCGTGCCCGTGATGTTCGCCGCCGGGCAGCCCCAGTTGTAATAATGGAGCTCGATGACGGGCTTGGTGCCGCCGCCGGGGCCAGTCACGAGCGAGGCCTTCGCCGGGCACGCCGCGTTCGACAGCGTGATCGTCGAGCCGAAGTCGGTCTGCGCGACGCTCGGCAGCGCCGCCGCCTGGCACTTCCGGCGCGCGGTCGGGAGGACCATCGTGCGGCTCGCGCCCGCGGCGAGCGTGACCTTGGTGCCGGCGCCGTTCACGGCGAGCGTGTGATCGCCGGGCTTGATGCGGTTTGCCGCGCCGAGCGCGATCGCAGCGCCGTCGAGCGTGATGTTCGCAGCCGCGCCGAGCGGACGGCTGCAGCTGCCGCCGGGCTGACAGCTTCCGGTCGGGAGCTGCACGGTGAGCGAAGACCAGTTCTCCGTCGCGGTCGGCTTCTTGCGGTATTCGCTGTCGAGCTGCTCGGAGCCGTCGTCGGCGACGGAGGAGCAACCGATGCTGAGCGTGGCCGCGAGGCCGAGGACGAGGCTCGTGCCGAAGAAAAGCTTGTTCATGATGTTAGGAGCTCCTGATCGAAGTGAGATCGAAGTTGAGTGAAGCGCTGCTGCACGACATACGGCGCACAGGGTGCGAGGCCTTCCCTCCGGCCGAACGCTTTGTTAGAGAGTCGCGTGCCCGATCGACATCAGCGCCCCGCGACGAGTGACGAGCAAGCGGCCGCCGCCGTGCGCGCACCGAGCCATGCAGAGCGCTGCCGCACGCTGATGCTGCTCGCGAGGTCCGCGACGCTCTCGACGATCGCGCGCGAGCCGGACGGTTATCCGTATGGCTCGCTGGTGACGGTCGCCTTCGATTCTGCCGGTCGCCCTCTACTCCTCATCTCGACGCTCGCGGAGCACACGAAGAACCTCCTCGCGCGGAGCGATGCATCGATCCTCGTGACCGAGCCGCTCGACGCGCACGATCAGCCGCTCGCCGTGGGTCGTGTGACGATTCTCGGTCGCTGCGTGACCGTCCCTGCCGGAGAGCGAGCCGCGGTGCGTGAAGCCTTCCTCGCGCAGCAGCCGAGCAGCTCGTACTACGTCGATTTCAAGGACTTCGCGTTCTTCCGCCTCGAGCCCGAGTCGCTCCGTTACGTCGGCGGGTTCGGACGCATGTCGTGGGTATCCGCCGACGACTATCGCGCGGCCGAGCCGGATCCGCTCGCGACGGCGGCCAAGGGCATCCTCCGCCACATGAACGACGATCACGCGGACGCCGTGCTCGCGTACGCGACGAAGCTCGCCGGGATCAACGGCGCAACCACCGCGACGATGACGGCTGTGGACCGCTACGGGTTCGAGCTCGCGGTGATCACGCCGCAGGGCCCACGCGCGACGCGGCTCGCGTTCGACGAGCCCGTGGCGACGAGCGACGAGGTGCGGCGCGCGATGGTGGCCCTCGTGAAGCGCGCGCGGGCGTAGCGGTTGGCGCTCGGCCCCGAATTGGCTATGAGGCCGCATGCGCTTCCGGCTGTGCTTGCTCCTTTCCCTCGCGGCGGCATGTAGCTCGTCGAGCACGCCGGATGCGGCGCCCGCTCCTGCGACCGAAGCCGCCGCAGCGGACGCGGCCGCACCGCTTCCGTCGCTCGGCCTGAACGACGTGTCCGTGCTCCTGCCGATCCCGTCGTCGCCGGCGTCGAAGGGTCTTCTCGGGCCGACGACGGCCGGCGCGAAGGGCGCGCTCCTCCCGCAGGCCGTCTACGACAAGATCCCGAAGTTCGGCGTCGAGCCGGTCGAGGGGCTCGACTACGCACGCATGCGCGCGGTCGGCATCCGTTTCGACGGCTGTTTTCCCGGTCCCGCAGGCTGCGAGGCGCAGATCCGCATCGTCATGCAGCCGATCAGCGATCAGCACGAGACGCTCGATTCGGCGATTCACCTCTTCTATCGACTGACGGACGAAGAGCTTCCCGACCTCGTGATCGGTCTGCGGCAGCTCCGGGCGCTTGCTCCCGAGGTGAAAGACGCGCCGCTCGACATCCACGCCGGGCTCGTCGCTCAGGGCATGACCGGCGAGTACGGCACGGCGCTGAACGAGCTCGTGCTGCGCTACGCCGGCGCGGACAGCCTGCGACGCATGACGTTCTTCTTACGCTCCCCGTCGATCAACGAGTTCTGGATGCTCGGCGGCTTCAATCGCACGGCGGCGGGCGCGATGACGCCGCTCGACATCGTCGGCGTCGGAAAGGGCAATCAGCGCGTCGATCGGCTCGACGCTGCCGCGACTTCGAAGGGCTACTCGTACCAGTTCACGCCCGAGGGCAACATGCCCGAGACGCTCACGCCGCTGATGTCGAGCGAGGTCGCGAAGACCAGCTCCGCGGACGATCGCCTGCGCACGCTCGCGGCGGTCGCGCGCCTCGAGAACCCGAAGAAGTACGGCCCCGATCAGCTCCCGTGCGCGGGATGCCACGTGAGCACCGTCGTCGCCGCGTTCACGAAGAGGGACCACGGCCTCGACATGACGTCGCTGCCCGACGCCTTCACGTCGACGCACGATCTCACGTTGCGCGGCGAGTCGGCCACCACGCCGTCATCGCTGCGCGCGTTCGGCTACTTCGGCAAGGTCCCGATGATCAGCCAGCGCGTCGTCAACGAGACCGCGGCGGTGGTCGACGACCTCGAGAAGCGCTTCCCGAAGCCGTGAGGAGCTAGGGCGGCGCCGCCTCGACGTTGTCGAAGCGCACGTCCCATGAGCTCGTGACCCCGGCGACGTAAACGGCGCCGACGAAGACGTTGAGGGTCGCGGGCGTGCAGGCGGCGGGCAGTGACCCGCCGAAGGTCTGGGTGCCGATCTGGAAGCTGTACTTGGCCTCCGCGAAGCTGGCGACGAGCGTGACCGGCGTCCACTCCCCGAACGCGGTCGTCAGATTGTCGTAGTGATACGCGCCGGCGTCGCCGCCGCCGGTCTGGACCGCGAACGAGCCGCCCTCCCGCGTGAGCAGCACGCTGGTCTCGTACGACGTGGCGCCCGCTTTGCTGCTGCAGCGCACGCCGAAGAGATCGACCGAGCCGGTGCCGAGCTTCTCGACCCTCAGCCGGGTGCGAATGACAATCGCTGGTGCGGAGGGCACGTCCCGTGCGATGAAGGCGAGCGCGGCAGTGTTCGCCGGCACCGAGACCTGAAGCGCGTTCGGCGGCGACACGCCGTCGCCCGCCACGGCGACGGCCGCTCCCTCGACGTTCCAGTGGCCGTCCGGCGCCCAGGTCGCGAGATCGAACCCCTCGCACGTCGGCGCGACGCACGCCTCGGACGCAGAAGCGTCGGCGGCCGAGCCGTCGAGCGTCGACGCATCCGCGCCGCCGTCGGGTGATGCGCTGCCTCCGTCGGGATCGCCCGGCGCGACACCGAACGACGAGCAGCCCGCCACGAGGACGAAGCATGCGCACAGGCGAGCCCCCATCGCGACCGAGTCTATCCCATCTCGCCGCCCTTACCGGCAACGCAAGACGTTGCCGAGATGTCGGCAACCGTTTGCCGGACGGCAAGACCTCGCCGCCACGAAATCCCGATTTCAGCGGCAAGTCGCGGAGGCACGGTCGTTGCGATGCCGGTCCCCGAACGCGGAGCGCTGGGCTTCGCGACCTTCTGGAGAACAGCCAACATGTTCGGTGGACTCATCACGATCGCGGGCGGGATCCTTGCGGCCTCGGGCTTCATCATCAAGCGGTCGCCGAATGCGCAGTCGTTGATCGACAAGATCGCCCCGTATCAGGGCTGGATCGGAACACTGATGTTCGTGTGGGGTGTATGGGAGACGCTGCACAGCGTCCTCGGCATCTCGCTGCTCGCGTCGCATCCCATCTCGTGGGCCTTCTGGATGGCTTCGGGCGTCGCGGACCTGCTCGTCGGCTTCCTGCTCGGCTTCGGTCTCATCACGCACTACGCGCTGTCGAAGAACGCCCAGGCCATGGAGAAAGGCCAGCGCATCCGCGCGACGCTCATGAACATCCAGGCGCCACTCGGCCTGCTCGCCGTCGTGATGGGCGTGCTCTACATCGTCTTCGCGGCGTGAGCACGCCGCACGCACGCTCAAGGTGAGGGCGTAGCCAGACAGATCGCGCTTGCGCGGCACGCATCGACCGTCTGGAGCGAGACGACGAGGTCGGCGCAGTCCTTCTGCGAGATCGCGGCGAGGCAGCTCTGGAGTCGGTTCGCGTCGACTCCGTTCGGGCACTCCGAAGCGCTGAGCTGGTCTCGCGTGCTCTGCCCTTCGTTACTCGTACAGTCGTCGCGCGTGGCGAAGCGTCGGTTGGGCCCGACCTGATCGCACTGGATGTTGTGCGTACAGCGAGCGTCGGTGATGCGCGCGCTGGCGGTCTCGTAGATCATCGGCGTGCTCGGCATCGGCGCGCCGGTGATTGTCGTATCGGCCCCGGGGCTAGGGGCGTTCGCGCCCGCGCTGCGCGCCTGGTCCGCTGCGTTCGAGGCCGTGTTCGGGTTCTGGTCGCGATGGCTGCACGCGATGGTGGTGAGGACGACGACGCCCCCCGCGAGCGCTGCCGCATTTCGAATGAGCTTCATGATGGCACCTCCCGCGAAGAAGGTGCAACGAGCGCGCCCAGAGCCGCGACTAGCGGACGCCCTGGCTCTGCTCCTTCAGGAACGTCACCTGCGTCTCGTGCGCGGGGCCGCAGCCGTACTTGTCGACGAGCACGTTGTCGAGCTCGTCGGCGGACGCGATGAACTTCGAGATCCAACCGGCGACCTCGTCGGTACCGCCATGCCCGAACACGTCGGACATGTGGAACGTGAGGTTCATGCGGACGGTGTTCTCGGCGAGGTCGAAGGAGAACGGCGCGTGCTCCTCCGAGAGGAGGAAGCGGAACAGATCCCCGAGCTTCTGCTTGCCGACCTCGGCGAGCGGCGACGAGAAGCACAGGTGCTCGGAGCAGCAGCACCAGATCTTGATCGGCGCGCTTCCGCTGTGGAACGACCAGTTGTGCTCGCCGTGACGCGCGAGCACCGGGTCGACGTTGGCCTTCGCGAGGCCGTTCTCGACGAACGCGACGATCGGATGATCCGGCTGGGGATCGAAGAGCGTCTCGAGCTCGAGGTCCTCGAGATCGGAGCCGCACCCGTTGCAATAACGCTCGGACGTGACGAGCAGGTCGTCGCACGACGGGCACACGACCCCGAACGGCGCGGTTTGCGCGCGGAACGTCTCGACGAAGTGGCGGACGTCCGACGCGGGGATGCCGAAGCCGACCATGTCCGCGGACGACAGCTTGCACGTCGTGACGGCGACGATCTGCTTCCGCTCGTCGAGCATCGGACCGCCGGAGTTGCCGGGGTTGATCGCGGCGTCGGTCTGGACGAAGTGCTGTCCGTCGAGCTGCTGCTTCGGGTTGGAGACGACGCCCTCGGTCACGGAGAGCGGCAGCCCGACCGGGAAGCCGACGATGTGCACGGTCTGCTTGGTGCCGAGGTCGTCGCTCTGCGAGACCGTGAGGAGCTCGCCCGCGAGCGGCACGGCGAGCTCGACGATCGCGAGATCGCGCTTCGGGTGGATGCGGCGGACGGTGCCGGCGACGCGCTGCTTGTCACGCTTCTCGACGGCGACCTTCTGGAACGGCGCGACGACGTGGCAGTTGGTCACGAGCGTGCGCTCGTCGATGAGGAAGCCCGATCCGGTGCCACCGCCGGTGAAGACCTGGAACACTCCGAGCGACTCGATATCCAGCGTGGAGCTCATTCGTCACCGTCCTCTTCGGAGTCTTCGTCGTCGCCGTTCTCGTCGCTCGCTTCGTCGTCGTCTTCGTCTTCGTCCTCGTCGACGAACTCCTCGATCATCGCCTTCGAGTGCTCGACGAGGATGTTTGCCACTTCCTTCCAGGGCTTGCCTGACGCAGCCTCGAGGCCGGCCTTCAGCTTCGTCTCGATCGGCTCGGGCCACGAGTACCGACTGAGCAGGAAGTTGTACGTGCTGATCAGCGCGAGGGCGGCTTCGAACGGCTTGCCCGTCGTGCGCAGCCTGTCGATCGTCTCGGTGTAGTTGCCGGGTCCGATGTACCCGGAGAGCACGGAGCCGGTGCCGTCCGCATGCGGGCTGATCGCGTAGCTCGCGTGGCCCATGCTCTTCCGGAGATCCTCGCTGGAGACGGCCTTCATCTCCTTCGCGCATTTCGCGAGCGTGGTCTCGCGCTTCGTGGGATCGACGTCACTGTCGTTGAACGTGGCGGCGGCGTCCCCGAGCTTCCAGCCGATGAACCCGCCCAGCGGCAGCGAGAACGAGACGCGATGAAGCGCATACGCGGTCATCTCGTTCAGGAAGAACATCGAGCGCTTGCGCTGGCACTCCTTCAGCAGCTCCTCGACGTCGTTCCAGTGGCTCCGCCAGATCGCCTCGGCGCGGGCGAGCTCGGCATCGTCGAGCGGGGTGATCGCGCCGCGATCGACGGGTTGCGCGCCGAACTGACCGGTGAGGAAATCGTCGTTGTTGTCGGCCTCGGCGGGCATCGCGCGCAGGACCTCGAGGATCTTGGCGGGGTGCAAGCGCGAGAGGCGATCGCGGAACTCGAGGCGGATCTCGTCGCGCGCTTCGCCGCCGAGGCGCGGCTGGTAGAGCTGCCCGGTCGCGCTGATCTGCGTGAGCACGTGCCGGAGCGCGGCGATGCCGCGTCCGTCGCTCGGCACCTTCACGAGCGGAACGGTGATGACGAGGTCGTCGTTCTCGATGCGCGTCGTGACCTTCGACGATCCCTGCGTGAAGGAGAACGCGCTCTTCGAGAGGTCCGGCACCTTCTCGGTAGGGAGCAGGTGCTCGAACACCTTGAGGAGCGATTCGAGCGGCCGCCCTTCGTCGGCGAGGGTCACGGCAGCTTCGAGCAGGTCGTAGTCGAGGCTGGGACGCGTGGAGGATCGACGGACCGGCGGCTCATACGTCAACGAGGTGATCGCCATGTGCCTACGAGCATCCGCGAAGGTTTCGCGATGTACAAGGGTCGCCGGCCGGGATCTCGATGAGCAATTCGTGAGCGCGACGTGAGCGCGGGTAACCGCGTACCGCGCGCGTCAGTCTTCGATGATCGCGTAGCGGAACGTCGCGTCTTTGCCGCCGACGGCCTGCACGAAGGCGTCGAGCTCCTTGTACTGGACGTTCTGGCATCCGACGGACCAAGGCCCGATGTACGTGTCGACACCGAGCGTGGTGCCGGCGGGCGCGAAGCCGTAGTGGATGTAGATTCCACTGATCGTGTACTTGCGCTGCTCGGACAGCATCTTCTCCGACGGGGAGAAGACGCCGTCGCCCGTGAGATCGCGCCACGCGGGCAGGCCGGACTCGTCGTCCTCGGTCGTGACCTTGAACGAGTTGCGCTCGTAGCCGGGCAGGCCGTACGTCACGCTGCCGTGCGCGCGATAGATGCCGGGGCGTACGATCCCGAGGTCCTTGCGGCCGTCGTCGTCGACGTCGGGCACGACGGCGCTGCCGGGGCTCGGCATCTGCGCGGGCTTGGTCGTGCCGACGAAGCGGACGAGCGTGCCGTCCGCCTCGAACACGACGAGGCTGTCCTCGTACTTGTCGGAGCGCGCGTCGTTGCCGCGACGCTTGCCGATGACGGTCGTCTTGTTCGGCTCGATGACCACGCCGTGGTCCTCGGCCCACTTCTTCTCGACGTCGTACTCGGAAGGCGCGGCGGGCGCAGGCATGGTGGTTCCGGCAGCGGGAGGCGGCGTCGCCGGCGTGTTCCCGCCGGCGGGTGCGTTGCCGTCGACGTTCGCGGCGGTTTCGGCTGGGGTTCGCTGCGCGTCGTCCGCGCTCCCGCACGCGGCGCAGAGCGTCGCGGCGACGACCAACTGCAAGCATGTGCGTGACGCGTTCATGGCCCGTCACCGTAAGAGGACGCGCGCTTCGTTGTCACGAAGACGGCGTGAGGAGAAAGGCGATGTAAGGGGCTGCGGCGGCGCCTTGCAGATGCAGGAGCGAGCCCGGTCGAACGAATTGCTGCGACCTGCGCCGCCGAGGTGGCTCTCTCCCTCGGTACCCCGGCCTTGCCCACCCATCGCCCAACCCAATGACAACCTCCAAGCACCGTCCTTTCAGGCACTTGCCGTTCGCGCTTGCCCTCGCCGTCGCGGCGTCCGGGCTCGGCGCCTGCGCCCCCTCCGACGAAGAAGGAGAGGACAGCGAGTCGAGCGAGAGCCAGCTCCAGACGATCGGCCCCGACGCGATGGTCGGCCCGATCGCGCTCGGGGAGAGCGTGGTCGTGAGCTACACGAAGACGCCGCTCTATCGCGTGCTCGCGTATCACGGCACCGCCGGCGATCACCTCGAGATGAAGGTGACGCGCAACGGCGTCCGCGCCGAGGACATGCGCGCATGGATCGCGCATACGAACGGCTCGGTGATCCGCGCCGGATCGCGCGGCCAAGCGACGGCGGACCTGGACACCGACGGCGACGTCTATCTCGTCGTGCGTCAGGACCGCCTCGAGGACACGACGGTCCTCGTGACGCTCACCGGCGCGCATGCCTCGCATCCCGTCTTCGATCTTCCGGCGTGGGCGCTCGGCCGGAACCTCGCGGTGCCGATCGACTGCACGGTGAACAGCACGGGCGGCGCGACGCCGTTCCACGTCGACGGCACGCTCCGCGTCGAGCCCGGCACCGCAACGCAACCGCGCGCCTCGCTCACGTGGGCGGGGGAGACCGCGTTCGCCGACGGCGGCAACCTCGACAGGACGATCGGCCACAAGCTCCTCACCGAAGACCTCGCGACGTACTACGGCGCACGCGCGCCTGTCGGCCTGTTCCAGGATCCGGCGAGCTACGGCAAGGCCGGGAGCTTCGGCGACAGGCTCGTGATCGAAGCGGAGACCCCCGTGCGCTTCTCCGTGTTCTTCGAGTACGCGCAGGGCTCGACGCCGAACGTGTACAAGGTGCACGGCCCGTCGTCGGCGATGCAGCTCGATCCGGACGGCATCGCCTTCACGTTCGCGCGCCGGGGCTCGAACGCGTTGGATTACCCGAACCACTCGATCGCATGCCACGCGAAGGCAGCCGCGCCCGCGTGCGCGACGTGCGCGGTCCCTCATCCCTGCGCGTTCGGCTACACCGAGGTCGAAGGCATCTGCACCCGTCCGCCCGCACCCGTGAAGGCGCCGCGCGTGTTCACCGACATCACCGCCGCGCCCTACAGCACGTGCGCGCTCGACACGGGCGGCAAGGCCACGTGCTGGGGCCCGAACAACTCCTTCGTACGCCCGGAGACGTTCAAGCAGGTGGTCGCCGGCGAGAAGTATCACTGCGGGATCACGACGAGCGACGAGCTCTCCTGCTGGGAGAGCTACGGCCAGCACGTGAACTGGAACACGCTGCCGTACGAGACGTTCTCGAAGATCGCGATCGGCAGCGCGCATGCATGCGGGCTCCGCAAGAGCGGCGGCACCGCGCGGTGCTGGGGCTCCATGGGTCAGACCGTCGTCCCCACCACACCCTTCGTCGACATCGTCGCCGCCGCCGAGCACACGTGCGCGCTCGACGCCGCCGGCGCGATCACGTGCTGGGGCAACGACTACCGGATGGGCGGCGCGGGCAACGCGCCGGCCGGCACGTTCAAGAAGCTCTCCGCGAGCCCTTACCTGTTCTGCGGCCTGCGCGACACCGGCGCGCTCGTGTGCTGGGGCAGCTACGCGTCGGGCATGTACACGAACATGGCCGGCAACCCCGCCGCGCACGACTTCGGCGGCAACTACGTCGACCTCGCGGCGGGCGGCAGCAGAGCCTGCGGAGTCGACGCGAACCACGTCGTGCACTGCGTCGGGTTCGCGAACAGCAGCGACCCGAGCCTGGAAGGCGCGATGTACACGAAGATAGCGTTCGGCTCGGGCCACACATGCGCGATCGACGTGGACGGCGAGGCCCATTGTTTCGGCTCCAGCACCGCGGCGACGAGCCCGCCGAGCCCGTGAGGAACATCCCCATGCATGCTTCATCGCTCACTCGCCTCTCGCTGTTCGGGATCCTCGCGACGGTCGCGGCGTGCTCCAGCTCCGCAGACGACGGCGCTTCGCCCACGAGCGAGACCTCCGAAGGCGCGCAGACCTCGTGCGAGACCGGCATCGTCCTCCCGGACGTCGCGGTCGAGGGCTACGTCGTGAACATCCCGACGCCCCCGCCGCCGCAGAAGAGCCTGGGCATCGTGCTCGGCACGCTCGACGAGCGCGCGCCGACGTCGATCGATCCGCCCGCGATGCTCTCGTACGACCCGGTGACCGGCCTCTCTCGCAAGGGCTACACGTTCCAGGCGAAGCGCGGCGAGCGCTTCTCGATCGGCTCGTTCACGTCGCAATCGACGAGCTTCGTCGTGTACGGCCCGGTCCAGACCTGCCACGCGGCGGCGACGGATTCGCCGGCGCAGTTCGAAGGCATGAACGGCTGGCGCGCGCCGGCCGACGGGACGTACTTCGTGACCTCGTCGAATACGATCTACCGCGACACCGACGGCACGCTGCATCCGTACCCGAACCCGCAAGCTTCGTATCCGGGCGTGCTCGCGATCCGGCGCCTGCTCGCGGACGACACACCGGCCGGCCATGCGTTCGTCGAATCGGCGCCGCTGCCGATGTACGGCGTGAGCGACGTCGCGGTGCAGAAGCTCGCGGGCGAGACGAAGCCGGCGCTGCTCATGATCGGCACGAGGCTCCCGGCCACGAACGGCGGACCGGCGCAGGTGCCCTCGCTCGTGGTGGTGCGGCGAGGCGCGGCGCCGCTCTACGTGCCGCAGTGCAAGGAGGGCCTCGGGAACATCGTCGCGGGAGACTTCGACGGCGACGGCCTCACCGACGTCCTCTCCGGCACGAACCTCTTCAAGGGCACGGCGGGCGGCGGCTTCACGTGCGAGCCGAGCGGGCTCGTCGTGTACAGCGGCAAGGTGATGGGCCCGGTCGACATCGACGGCGACGGCGCGAAGGACGTCATCGTGGTGAGCTTCAACGGCGGCGGCAGCAGCACCACCACGACCGTGTGGGCGACGCCGTACTTCCGTCGCGGCGCCACGTTCGTGAGCGGCGCGAACCGGCGGCTCGACGTCCCGCTCGCGACGACGTTCGACGGCACGCGCTCCGCGTTCGTCGACGTGACGGGCGACGGCAAGCCGGAGATCGTCGCCTCGATGATCGATCCGACGAGCACGGCGGTGGCACAGGAGGACAAGATGAAGGTCATCGCGTTCGCGACGCCGGTGTACTCCGCCGCGCAGGACGCAACGCTGCCGCCGCTCGGCGCGCCGTCGCTGCCGCTCGTGCAAGCGACGATGCTCCCGGCGCTCACGCCGCCTGCGCTCGAGGTCGACAACCGCGGCCCGCGGCTGTTCGATGCCGACGGCGACGGCGTTCGCGATCGGATCCTGCCGCGCACGACGTACTCGTATTCGGGCTTCGGCCTCGCGTACGGCGCACCCCTGCCCGCACCCGCCGGGACGTTCCGGTCGCCGTGGGACGTGTCGTCGATGAACAACTTCGGCGACCATGCGATCATCGAGCACCTCGACTACGACGGCGACGGCTGCGAGGACGTGCTCGTGGTCGGCTACGGCATGCGCTTGTTCCGTGGCGTGCGCTGCGTGCACTGAGGCCGCCTGGCGGCGGGGCGCCACTCGGCCGGGCTGCCCACGCACGTCGCGTGCGCGGGCGGCTGCGAGAAGCGGCCCGACGGCGAGAACGACCGCTGCATGTAGCCGTCGCGCAGACCGCGATGGCCGCGTGCGTCCGGATGTCACTCGCCGTCCGCCGGACGTGATGCCACCATGCCCGCCATGTTCCTCATCGTCCGTGATGAAGACGCGCCGACGGTCGCCGGCGCGATCACCGCGTTCGCCGACGAGGAGGGCCTCGAGCCCATCGACCTCGATGCGCAGGCGCAGAACCCCATCGCGATGCTGCAGCTGCTCGCAGGCCCGCGCGCGCTGGTCTCGGCGACGGGAGAGCAGGTCGCCGCGTTCGGTCTCGAGTCGCTCGACATCGCCGATGCCGAGGAATGGGGCACGGCGATCTCGACGGCGTGCGAGACCGAAGTGATCGCGATCGAGCCCGCAGCGGACGGCATCCGCGTGTACGTGTTCGACGGCGGCGAGCTCGACGAGCAGCTCGAGGTCCCGCTCGACCCGTCGGGCCGGACGCGTGCCGCGCAGCTCGCGGAGCTGACGGACGTGGACGAGGGAAAGCGCGAGCTCGAGAAGGGCATCGCAGCGACGAACGTAGAGCAGCTCCTGCAAGGCGTTCTCCGCTGCTTCGGTGTGGGCGGCCCGGGAAACGACGCGATGATGCTCGCGTTCGTGGATCCGCTCGCGCGGGGCGAAGACGACGACGAGGGGCTGGAGCAAGCCCCGCATCTCGACGTGGCGCCGCTCCCGGCGGCCTCTCTGAGTGGCAAGGTCGGCGAGGCGGTCAGCTCGCCGTACGAGAACGTTTTCGCCGTGTCGCTGCACGGCGCGGATCCGATCGAAGGCATCCGCCTTGCGCTTTCGGGTGACGGGCTCGCTCTCGTGCGGGTCGAGGGCGTGGAGGTTGCGGTTCGTGTGCGCGACGCGCAGCAGCAGGAGAAGCGTGCCGTGAGCGTCGACGCGCCGTCGCCCAACGGCGAGGTCACCGTCGACCTCGCCGACGCGTTCCTCGAGCGCATCGACGCGCCACCGCCGACGTTCGACATGTCCGACATGTTCGCGACGATGCAGAGGTTGATGAGCGCGGGCGACGCCCAGCAGCTCAACACGCTCTTGGTCGACGTGAAGGCCGTGGGCGTGCGCGCCGGCGAGGGCTCGCTGGTGCTGAAGGCGTGGGTCGCCAACGAGGCGATCGCCCCGGGCGAAGCGACGGTCCCCGTGCGCGTGGTCGAGTGAGAGTGCGCGGGCGTAGCTCATCGCGCGCAGACCCTACGCACGCGTGCGTGCCCATTCGCTCGAGCAAATAGGCACTAGTGGCGCCGGGACCGAAGCAATCTCCCGCTCACGCCCTCACGGCTCGACGCACGCGCACGACACCGAGTTGAACACGAACCCCGCCGGCGCCGTCCCCGGCACCACGCTGCACGCGATGTCGACGATCTTCGTCGGCTGGCTGCTCGACGTGTAGATCGCGGCCGCGTCGACGCAGTACAGGCTCCGCGCCTGGCACAGGCTCGTGCACGCCTGCGCCGTCGTCGACGACACCGACGTGTAGCAAGTGCCCCCGCCGCACTGGAAATCGGTCGGGCAGACGTGACCGCACGTCCCGCAGTTCGCGGTGTCCTTGTCCATGTCGACGCACGTCCCGGCGCAGACGGTCTGCTGGTCCGGGCACGACGTCTTTCCCTTCGTGCACGCGCCGCCGTTCGGCGTGGGTTTGTCGCACGCTCCGCAGTGACGCGGGTCGGTCTTGGTATCGACGCACTCGTCACCGCACAGCGTGGGGCGATCGCCGGGGCACGTCGCCTCTCCGTTGATGCACTTCTGCGCAGGCGAGATCGTCTTCTTGCACCCACCGCAGTTCTTCGGGTCGGAGCTGAAATCGACCTCGCAGAGGTTCCCGCACTGATTGCAGGGGTTGCAGCGGCCCTCGTGGCACTTCATCCCCTCGAGGCACTGCTCGGCGGCGGAGCACGCGCCGTCCGCCGGCACGCAGTACAGCGTCACGCACGTCGGCGGTGAAAGCGCCTTGTCACAGCGTGCGCCCGCCCCGCATTCGAGGTCCTCCACGCAGCGGAGCGGAGCGGAGGCCGGCGCGGCGACCGGCAGGCCGGCGTCGCTCACCGCGGGCGCGGGCGCGGTGTTCCGCAGCAAGCATGCGTCCGGCACGCCGTCGACGGGCTGCGCCGCGCTCGCGTCCGTCACTTCCCTCTTCTCGGTGCAGGCAATGGCGCCCGCAGCGCCGACCGCGAGGAACAGGGAAAAGGCTCGGGAAAGATGCATCTTCCTCCACAGAGCCTCGGGGAGCACCGCGGTCGCAGGATTTCGGCCCCGGTATACTCCCTAGGGAGTACGCGAACGCAACATTGCTCGCGAACGGAGTGACGGCAGGGTCTCGGGGCCCCATCATGGGGTCGGGGCAAGCTACGTGACCGAGGCGCATTCGCACTATGAGTGAGTGGTACGTCGGGAGCCTCCTCGTCATGGCAGGCGCGTGCATCGGCTTCGGCGTGCACGCCGCGAACCTCGCGCTGCAGACGCGCTCTCGCCAGTACTTCGATCTGCTCGCGCTCGCGATCCTCGAGGGCGCCTACTGCTTCGTCACGTATCGCTACATGAGGGAAACGAGCGCCCCGGACGCCCTGCCCTGGGGCCGCCTGATCTGCGTGTTCACGCCGTACATGACGTACGTCTTCGGCGCGCTCACGATGAACGTCACCGAGCGGCGCCCGCGCTGGCTCGTGATCGGGCAGCGAATCAACATGGTGCTCACGACCGCCTTCGTCCTGGGGGTCGTGGCCGACCTCCTGTTCGGAACGGCGGTCGTCACGCAGCCCTTCGTGCTGACCGACCTCGCGAGCGCGCACAGGCATCGCCTGACGTTCACGCCGCTCGGCCACGGCTACCTCTGCTTGGTCTCGGTGGCCTTCGGATGCTTCGCGACCGTGCTCTTCCGTCATCCGCGTGCACGCCGCGAGCTCGCGCCGATGACGATCGGCTGCCTCGCCTACTTCATCGCAACGATCCTCGACTTCGGCATCCTCACCGGCGTGCGCGACGGCCATTTCATCCAGCACCTCGGCTTCTTCGCGCTGCTCGTGGGCTGCTGGCGCGTGCTCGCAGCGCGCTTCGAGCAGCTCATCGTCGACCAGCGAATGTCGCTCGAGAGGCTCGAGGAGCAGCGCCACAAGCTCCTCATCGCGGCCCCCTTGCTGCACAAGCAGAAGCTCGATTCACTCGGGACCCTTGCCGCCGGCGTCGCTCACGAGATCAACAATCCAATCAGCGGGATCCTCAACTACGCGCAGCTCCTGAAGCGCGCGATGTCCTTGGATGGGGACGAGCGCATGTTCGTCGACGAGATCGAGCGCGAGGCCAAACACGTCGCCGCGATCGTCCGGAACCTGCTGCATTTCGGCCGCGCGGACGAGACCGAGCACGTCGCGACCGAGGTCCGCGAGGTCATCCAGAACACGCTCACCCTCGTGCGAACCGTCCTCGACAAGGAGAGCATCGTCATCCGCGTCGAGGTCGACGACGACATGCCCGTCATCGTCTGTCGGCTCCAGCAGCTCCAGCAGGTGCTGATGAACCTGGTCATGAACGCCCGCGACGCGCTCAATCGGCGCGCCGCCGGCCGCGAAGACGACAAGGAGATCGTCATCCGCGCCCTGAGCCTCACGTCGGACGGCTCCGGGTCGGTCGCCTTCGAGGTCATCGACAACGGCGACGGCTTCGACTCCGCCGTCGCCGAGCGCGTGTTCGACCCGTTCTTCACGACGAAGCCGCATGGCGAGGGCGTCGGCCTCGGCCTCTCGATTAGCCACGGCATCGTCGAGGCGCACGGCGGGACCTTGAGCTGCGCGAGCGCGCCGGGAAGGAAGACGTGCTTCCGCGTCGAGCTGCCGTGCACGCCTCCCGCGAGCGGAGAGCGCGCCGCGTGAGCGAACCATCATTACAAGGCGGCGACGCGCCTGCCGCGGAACTCCATCGCCACTCGGAACGCGATGACGGGGATGCGGAAATCACCGCGCGTCTCGACCTCGTTCGCGGCCGTACGACGGGTTCGATACTCGACGCGACCGAACCACGAGAACGGCGCGGACAGCCGCGGCTGGAGCGTCATCACGAGGGTGTCGCCATCGACGTGAGCGCGGAACGGCAGCACCACCGGCACGCCGTAGAGCACGAACGTCTCGAAGAACTTCCCCGGCTCGCCTCCCACGCGCGCGAGGAAGAGCCGGCGCCACTCGCCGTCGACGAGGCCGTAGCGATCCCAGTGCGTGCGGCCGCGCGCATCGCGATAGATCAGCTGACCGACCGGATAGCTTTCGAACCCGCGCTCGCGGTCGGGGATGTTCGTCTGGCGCGCGACGATCGCCGAGATGGCGAGCAGGAAGCGGCTCACCGGCGCGGCGTCGAGGCCGGCGCGGATCCGGAAGCCGTGCGGCGACGTGAAGAACGCGATCACCTCGGGCGGCAAGCGGCCGAGCGCGTCGCGGTCGAGCACCGATGACAGGTCGAGGACCTCGTCCACCGGCGTGCCGCGGCCGCCGCCGTCGAGCCATCGGGCAAGACGATCGAGCAGCGTTCCGCGCGGAGGCTCGTCGAGCGGAGGCGTGTCCGGCATCCTCGATAGACGTAAGTCATCTGCGTTGCCTTGGCGAGGACCGACGATGACGGACGCGTCCGAGCTGCCGCCGTTCCGTCCGCCGTACGTGCTCGCCGGGAGCTGTCTAGCGCTGGTGGGTGTGTGGGACCGCGACGTCCATGCGCCGCCCGACGGATTTCGTCCCGTGCGCCTGTTCGGGCGCACGGCGGCGGTCGTGATCGCGAACCACTACACGGAGCCGCCGGCCGAAATGCCGCTCCGCTATCGCGAGGTCATCGCGGCTTCGCTCGTGCGGCGCGGGCTCGAGGTCGCGGCCGTGCCGTTCGACATGGTGCTCGACCAGCAGCTTCCAGTCGACCTCGGACGGCAGCACTACGCGCTCCCCAAGCGGCTCGACACGACCTTCGTGGTCGATGAATCCGCGCGCGCCTTCAACGCGCATGCCCACGACCTCGCCCTCGAAGCGAGGACGCACGGCGTGGTCGCGAGCGTCTTCGCGGTGCCGATCCGCATCGCGTTCGCGCTCGCGGTGCGGGCCATCACGGCCTCGATCGACGTGCTCGGAGACGCCGGCTCTCCCCACGAGCGCGCGCGCATCAAGCTGCGCCCGCGCGGCATCGGTCGCAGCATGCGCGTCACGGCATGCACGTCGAGAGGCGTCGCGCTGCGCACGGTGTGGTGCCAGTCGTGGTCGTGGACCTCGACATGGCTCGGACCGCCTTCCCCTCTCGAGCGACGCGATTCGAACCCGGACGTGGAGAACCCCGATGCCCCTCGATGACGCGCCTTCGCCTTCGCCTTCGCCGAGCCCTCATCCCAGCATTGCCTCCGACGGCAAGAAGCGGGTCGTCGTCGCCGGCGCCGGCATCGCCGGTCTCGCGGCTGCGCACGTGCTCGCCGATGCGGGCTTCGCGGTCACGGTGCTCGAGAAGGCCGGCAGCGTCGGCGGCCGATGCGCGTCGTGGATCGACAAGGACCTCGGGCATACCGTCGAGCACGGCATCCACGGCATGTTCCCGCGCTACGCGAATCTCCGCTCGCTCTGGGCCGACGCAGGCATCGGCGAGTCGTTCTACAGGCGCACCGTCACGACCGGCGTGCCCGGACCGGGCCGCACGATGCAGAGCACCGAGCTCGCGAAGGCGAGCGGCATGGCTCCCCTCTTCCTCGCGTCGATGGTCCCGAGCGGCGTCTTGCGATTGCGCGACTACGTCTTCTCGCTGCCCGTGCTCATGCGCACGTATGCGGCGCGAGGCTCGCAGCGCGGCGAGCTCGACGATCAGACGTTCGCGTCGCTTCTGCGCGACTCGGGCGTATCGGGACGCATGGCGAGCCTCTTGCTCGTGCCGTATCTGAAGAACCTCGCGTATGCACGCGGCGACGAGGTGAGCGCGCGCATCGCGACGGACGCGCTCAACTACTACGTCCTCGAGAACGCCGACGACGTGAAGGCGCAGTGGTTCGACGGCGGCATGGTGCAGCTCGTGCTCGATCCGTGGAAGAAGGCGCTCGAGGCGAAGGGCGTCGTGTTCGAGCTCGGCGCGCCGGTGCAATCGATCGTGTTCGACGACGCCGGCAAGTTCGTCGCGCTCGCGACGCGCGCGATGATCACCGATCGCGAGCTCGGCGACGCGCCGAAGCTGTTCACGCGCCAGCTCGGCGCCAAGTTCCTCGGCTTGAGCTGGGAGCCCGACAAGCGGCGGCTCCAGGCGTTCGATGGAAAGTGCACGCATCAGGGATGCAAGGTGACCGCAGCGAAGGACGCGGCCGGCGTATCGACGTTCGACTGCCCGTGTCACGGCGGACAGTTCGACGCGAACGGCCAGGTGCTGCGCGCGCCTCCGACGCAGGCGCTCGCGCCGGTCGCCATGAAACACGACGCGGCAGGCGCGGTCTGGGTCCTCGACGAGCCCGGCGGCGGCAGCACCCGCGGCGACGATGGCCTCGTGCGCGCCGACTACGCGGTGCTCGCGATGGAGCTCGCGTCGCTGAAGGCCATCTTCCCGCGGGCGATGTCGATGAATCGCTCGACGGCGAGCATCCCTCTCTTGCGCACGACGTCGGTGATCGTGATGCGTATGCGCTTCGCGGCCCGCGAGGGGGGCAAGGCCCGGTGGTCGGGCCCGGACACGGGCGTGTTCGCGGCGGAGGACCTGCTCGACAACTTCTTCGCGTTGCACACGATGCAGAAGGAGTTCGAGCAGATGTCCGATCTCTTCCTCGAATGCCACATCGGCGACTGCGAGCACTTCACCGCGCTCGAAGACGGCGATCTCTTCGATCGCGCGCTCGAGGTGCTCGACGCGTATTTCCCGAGCGAAGACCTCCGCGCGCGCATGGACCGGAAGCGAAGCCGCGTGCTCCGCCACGTCGACGTGTTCCCGCTCTTCGCGCCCGGTGACCACGAGCGCACGCCGACCGTGAGCGATGCGTCGCGCCCGAACTTGATGCTCGCCGGCGACTGGGTTCGAACCGACGACGCCGAGACGCTCTCCTTCTTCATGGAGCGCGCCGCGGTGACGGGCATCGAAGCAGCGAACGCGATCATGCGTCGCGAGAACATGCCGGAGAAGGCGCGCAAGATCGCGAATCGAAGAGCGCCGGCGACCGCAGCGCTCCTTGGATTCCCGGTGCGCGCGGTGACGAGCGTGGTCGGCGCGTTCCGGAGGCTCCTCGACATCGACTACACCTGACCGGTCAGCGCTGATCAGCGAGCCCACTTCTGCGAGAGGTATTCGTTCACGGCGGCTGTCTCCGCGGCGGTGAGCGCGCGGTCGTAGAGCACCACCTCGCCGACGATGCCGCTCAGCCAATCATCGGGGAAATAGACCGAGTGACCGAGATTCGTGCCGGCACGTCCTCCGGTGTCGAGCACCTTGACCATGTCGGACCCGACGGCGATCCCGCTCCGGCGGAGCTCCGTCGTGCTCGTGGGACAGTCCTGGCCCGCGTCCTTCGTGGCGTCGAACGGGCTCTGCACGGCGGAGAAGACCTCCCACGCAGCCGAGATCGCCGCGGGCGAACCAAGCGCCGTGTTCTCGACGCGGTAGTCGAAGCCCCCGGGACCGAGCGCGAGCTGCGCGCCTCTCGCGCAGCCCGTTCCGGCAAACCCCAGCGCGAGGACCGGGCCGCCTGTCCTCGCCGGAGCGAGCGTCGACGCGATGAACAGACTGAGGCCGCTCGAGAAGTCGTCGAACCCGAACGGGAGCTCCATCGTTTGTGCGCCGTCGAACGCGACGGCCGCGAGACCATGCGGGCCGATCGCTTTCGAGGGCTGTGCCGACGACATGACCTGCGTCGCGTTCATCGGCTTCGCTCCGGCGCGAGCCGCCGGCGCGCTGTCGGTCCACACGGAGATGCGTCCGTCCGCGGACGCGGTGAGGCCGACGTCGGCGCGAAGCCACATCACGAGGCCGTTCGACGGGATCGGAGCTCCGGCCTCGATCGCCGCCTCGGCGAGCGGTCCGTCGAGGGGCGGAGCATCCGCGGAGCCAGCCTCCGCGAGCGCATCGGTCGCTCCATCGGTGAGGTCGCTTCCTGGACCGTAGAGCAGCGTGCAACCTGCGAGACCGATCGCCAGGCCAACGATCGGAAAGCGCCAATTCATCGTGCCAGGATCGCTCTTCCGCGGCGCCCCGTCCACCGGCCGTATTGCGTGGAGCACGCGCACGGCGGCGTCGCCGGCGGCCTCTTCGTTGTCGAACATGCGGAGCTCCTCGACCGGCATATCAGGTCCGCGCCGCGCGCACGATCCACGCGCGGACGAGGCGATGGAGCAGCGCGGAGCCGAGGCGTGACGTCGTCTCGTCTTCGAGCATCGAAGCGGCGACGCCGGCCGCGTGATACGCGACATACGACAGCGCGGCGACGCGCACGCCGAGCTGCCGGAGCGCCGTGACCTCCGGCACCGTGCTCGATCCCATCACCTTCGCGCCGGCTGCCGCGAGCATGCGCACCTGCGCCGGCGTCTCGCAGGTGGGATCGCGCAGGGCGGCGTAGATCCCCTCGTCGAGCTCGATCGTCACCGCGTTCTGCGGGCTGATGCGCGCGGACAACGATGTCTCGACGCGCGCTGCCGCGTGGAGCTCGTCGCGCAGCGTCGGATCGTAGGTGGTGCGCATGTCCGGAAATGGCGACACCGAGTCGAGGCCGAGGCTGCCGATCGGCTCGTGCGCCATGAAATCGAGGTGATCGACGATGACCACCATCGAGCCCAGCGTGCACGATCGCTCGAGCGCGCCCGCCGCGTTCGTGACGAGCACCGCGTTCGCCCCGAGTCGTGCCATCACGCGCGCGCCGTGCACGACCTGCCACGCCGGATATCCCTCGTACATGTGTACGCGGCCTTCCATGCAGATCACGGGCACGTCGTCGACGAAGCCGAGATAGAAGCTCCCTGCGTTGCCGGGCACGGTCGGCACCGGCATGTGCGGCAGGGTCTCGTACGGGATCTTCACGACGTTGCGGAGCCGCTCGCCGAAGCCGCCGAGCCCGGAGCCGAGCACGACGCCGATCCGCGGCGTGAAGTCGGTCTGGTAGCGAATCGCGGAGACGGTCTCGTCGAGGCGCCCTGCGAGCTCGGTGGTGGACATGGCGCGGTGGAGCCTAGCCGACTTCTACTTTCGACCGCTCCCGACGGCGACCTCGTTCAGGCCGCCACGCAACTGCTGCATCCGGCTCATGACGGGGCGCATGGCCTCGGGGTCCTGCGCGAGATCGTTCGATTCGGCGGGATCGGCCGCGAGATCGAACAGCGAATAGCGGCTGCCGCCGAAATGAATGAGCTTCATTCCAGGCGTCTTGCCGGTGAGGACCGCGCGGCGCATGTCGTTGAGCGGTCCCTCCGGCATGTCGAGATAGATGTCGCGCTCCACGAGCGCAGCGCCCGCCGCGGCGTACACGTCCGCGAGCAAGCTCTCGCCGCGGAGGTCCTTGAACGCGGCCGGACCGCGTGCGCCGACGAGATCGGCGATGGTGGGCGCGATGTCGATCGCCGAGCGCTTGATGCCTACCTTCTTCGGCGCGGCGCCCGGCACGTAGAGGATGAGCGGCACGCGCACGAGCGGCTCGAAGAGCTCGTGCCCGTGCGTCCTCACGCCGTGATCGCCGAACGCCTCGCCGTGATCGGCGGTGAGGATGATCGCGGTATCGGCGCCCCACGGCTGCGACTTGATGTAATCGAGCACGCGGCCGATGTGCTTGTCGGTGAACCAGACCTCCTCGTCGTAGACGGGCCGGTTCGGAGCGCCGCCGGGCATCGACGCGAACGCCGGCGCGCCGGGATGGCGGACGTACTGCGCGTGCGGATCGAAGTAGTGGAACCACGCGAAGAACCGCCGCGGCTTGTCGCCGTTCGGCGCGGGCGTGACGTTCTCGGGTCGCGCGAGCATGCGGAGCGCGAGATCACTGAGGCGATCGCTCGTGATGCTCGAGTCGTTGTCACCCATCCCCGGCGGGATCGCGGACGTGTCCCAGACGTCGAAGCCTTGCGAGTACCCGGTGTTCCACTGGAAGTAATAGTGACAGTGCCCGGCGAAGGTCCGCGCCCCGACGCCGCGCGCGCGCTCCGCGACGAACGTGTTCGACGGGTAGTAGGTCGTGAAGTGCTCGTAGTCGCGAAGCGTCTCGCTCGGATAACGGCCGATCAACATCGAGCCCATGCTCTTCGCCGTGTAAGAAGACAGCGAGTACGCGCGCTCGAACACGGTGCTCTCCGCAGCGAGCTTGTCGAGGTTCGGCGAGACGGGCTTCGGATAGCCGGCGAAGCCGAGGTCGTAGCGGAGCGTGTCGACGGTGAAGAGGACGACGTTGAACGTCCGCTCCGGCTCGATGCGCGTCGACGCGGCGGGCGCGCCGGCGTCGGCGGCCCTGTCCTCGGTGCCGGC
>JAQBQJ010000511.1 GCA_028287065.1 Labilithrix sp.
TGGTGCCCGCCGCTCGCTCTCGATGCTTGCCGGCGTTCCCGCGCACTCCCACGAAGACGCCCATCGCCGCGAGCATGACGGCTCCGGCCGCCACGATCGCCGCGAATCTCCGACGTCGCCGCGGCGCGCCTTCGTGCAGCGTCGCCGTGACGTCGATCGGGATCACGAAATCGCCGGGCGTGCTCGTCTGCGGCATCACCGGCGGCTCGATCGCCGGGCGCTCCATCGCGCCGGCGCGCATCTGCTCCGTCGCCGACGCGAGCGCCTGCGCGATGATCTCCTCCGTCGTCAGCGTCACGGTCGGCGCGCCCGGCGCGAGCGGGTCGGGGCTGGTCGGCCGCGAGGCGGCGATGAGATCCATCGAGATCTCCGCCTGCAGCGTCGGTAGCGCGCGCAGCTGCATGCCCGAGGTTCCCGGATCGAGCAGCGCCTTCCGCATGCGGATGCGATCGCCCGCGAGCGCCATCACCGTCGCGGCGACCGCACCTCCGAGCGCGAGGTCCTTGCCCGCGATCTCGCGCAGCTCCGTCGCCATCTCGGCGGGTCCGCGGAAGCGCAGCGACGGATCGAACGACATCGCACGCATCGCGACGCCGGCGAGGCGTGCGAACGGCGCGCTCGGATCGATCGGCGGCGCGACGAGCTCGCCTTCGCGCTGGCGCGAGAGCATGCGTGCGGGATCGGTCTCGATCGAGAGCCGATGGCCGGCGAGGCCCTCCCAGAGCATCACGCCGACCGCATACACGTCGCTGCGCGGATCCTCGGTGCCGCCCGTGTCGAGCGCCTCGGGCGCGGCGTACGAAACGCCCTCGGAGCCGAGCTCGAGCTGGACGGGCCGCTTGCGCAGCACGTTCACGATGCGCGCGACGCCGTCCTTGCCGACGACGACGTTCGCAGGACATAGCTCGCCGTGGATCGCTCCGAGCGGCGCGCCCATCGCATCACGCAGCGCGAACAGCGCCGCGAGACCCGCGAGCACGTCGAGCAGGATGCGCACGAGCACCGGCGGCGGCATCCGCGGCTCGGCCTCGGCGAGCTCCTCCAGCGTCGCGCCTTCGAGCAGCTCGCTCGCGATCGTGAGCTCGGTGCGGAGCCCGTCTTCCATCTGCGCGAGATCGACGTGACGCACGCGCGCGATGTTCGGATGCCAGTTCTTCGCGAGGCAGCGCGCATCGCGGAGCAGCAGCGCCATCGTCTCGCCGTCGGCAGGCGTCGCTCCGTCCGCTTGCGCATGCGCGACGTGCGCGGCGGTGCGCACGCGCACGAAGCGCTGCGCCACGAGGAGCTCGTGGGGCTCGCGGATGGCGGCAAACGAATGCTGCGCGCGCGAACCGAGCTCACGCAGCATCCGATATGTCGCGCCACCGGTCGCTTGTCGCGCGCCGTTCGACATCGGGTTCCTCAGCTTACTCCAGGCTGGTAACGGAAATTACCACCCACGTCGGAATTGCCCTTTTTCGCTGCGATACGGTGCGAGCGTTGCCGCGCGAGTACGAAGCGTAGGAGCCGCTACTTCACCGGGAAGAGGTTGCGCTGCTTCCACGCCGGGAGCTCGCGCAGCTCTGCCCACACCTCGCGCGCGCTCGCGTACCGGAAGGCCTCGCGGCGGCGGAGCATCTTCGCGATCAGATCGCCGAACGGCGTTCCGAGCTGCTCGGCGCGGACGCGCGGCGTTCCCTCGGCGACCTGTCGCACGAGCTCCTGGTAGGGCACGTCCATCTGGATGGCCGGCTCGCCCGCGAGCATCCAGTAGAGGAGGAGACCGACCTGGTAGAGATCGCTCTGCCGGCTCGTGTAGCCGGTCGCGAGGATCTCGGGCGCCATGATCGCGTGGTGCACGACGTTCGGGCGCACGGCGGTCATCCCTCGGAGCTCGTGGCTGATGCCGAAGTCCGAGATCTTCACCGTGGGTCGATCGGTGTGCGTGATGAGGACGTTGCCGGCGTGGAGATCGTCGTGGACGACCTCGTTGTCGTGGAGGAACTGCACGGCGGCGAGGAGCTGCCGCGTCATCTCGAGGACGAGGCCCTCCTGCATCGGCGTGCCGAGCATGTCCTTGAGCGCGTGATCGCAGCGCTCGAGCGCGAGATAGAACAGGTGGTCCTGCTCGAACGAGTCGTAGATGTAGACGACGTTCGGATGACGCAGCGAGAAGAGCCGCGACTGCTCGCGCGCCCACTCGGCCTGCACCTCGGAGTACGGCCGGTTCGACGGACGCACCATCTTCAGCGCGTAGATCTGATCGAACGGACCGATGCACTCGTAGACGGCACCGAACTCCCCCGAGCCGATGACGTCGCGGACGACGTAGCTGCCGCGCTGCCCCTTCAGCGTCCCGCCGACCTGCGGATACTGCACGGTGATGCGCGGCACGTTGCCGGTATGCGCGATGCGGTTCGGATTCGGGTAGAGCGGCTGCTGCTGGTGCGCCTGCCCCGTCTGCACCGCGGGGATCGTCCCCGTGTTGCCCATGCGCGGCGAGCTGCCGGGCGCGACGGGCGCCATCGGATGCGGCGGCGTGAGGATGCGATGCGGGCCGGTGCGATCCGCGTTCTGCATGCTCGGCGCGGGCTGCGTCCCCGTCTTCGGCGGACCGTACGGCGGCGAAGGCGATCGATACGAGGGCGGCGGCCCGACGATCTGGCTCTGGAACGGATTCGCGATCGGCTGCGCGGCTTGTTGAAGCGGCGGCGTGGGGTGCGCGGGCGGCAACGGCTGCTGCGCGGGGAAGCCGTGCGGTCCCGTTTGCGGACGATCGAGGCGAGGCAGAGGCTTCGTCTCTCCTCCCACGCCCTGCAGAGCGGGGCCGTGGTTATTTCCCGGGTGCGGTGCAGGCGGGGCTGCGGGCGGCGCTCCACGCGGCGGGGGCGACGGGGGCGAAGAGGGCGAAGAGGCACTGCCGCCTGCGCCTCGGGCTGGATCCGAGGGGTGCCTCGATTCACTCACGCCCAAGACTTTACCCCCGGTACCATCGGCGCACCATGTCGATCGACGCGACGGCTGAGCATCTGCGTCTCGCCGAGGTTCGCGCGGGAACGAAGTGGCGCCGGTGGGGCACGTACCTCGCCGAGCGGCAGTGGGGAACGGTCCGCGAGGATTACTCCGCGAACGGTGACGCGTGGAACTACTTCACCCACGAGCACGCTCGCGCCCGCGCCTACCGCTGGGGAGAGGACGGCCTGCTCGGCATGTGCGACAGTCGCGGCGTCCTCAACTTCTCCGTCGCGCTGTGGAACGGAAAGGACCCGTTTCTCAAGGAGCGC
>JAQBQJ010000529.1 GCA_028287065.1 Labilithrix sp.
CGGGTGAAACGGCTGCGGCGTGCTCGCGAGACCTGCAGGCGCTCGACGCGACGGTCGTGAGCGCTGTGAAGGCGATGAAGGTGATGGTGACCGCTCGCACGCGCGCGGTGGAGCAATCTTCGGACCACGAGGCTCAGGCGGGGGAACTGACCATTACGCCTGCCCGCATGCCGCCCCGGGCTTTCGGCAGGCTCGCTCGATTTCCTGCGACAACCTCCCTTTCCCCGGCTCTCCGCCATGTGAAGACAAATCCGGTCGGGATTGGCGGCTCGTTTGTCGTCGCGGTGGCTCTCTCCGCGTCCATCCTGTGGGCGTGCGGCTCCGAGCCCTCGGCCGTGGAGAGTGGCGGCAACCCCACCGATCCGCCTGCCGAGGCAGGCTCCGACTCCGCGGTCGGTGACGCGAGCACGGCTCCCTCGCCGGACGGCGCGACGCGCGATGCGGCAGACGCCGCAGACGCGAAGGCCGCGAACGACGCCCAGACCACGCCCGACGCCGCGCTCGGCACCGTCGCCTCGCTCGCGACGGGCGAGTATTTCACCTGCGTGCTCGCGAACGACGGGAGCGCGCGCTGCTGGGGCAACAACTACGAAGGCCATCTCGGCGACGGCACGAACGTCAATCGGCCGACCCCGGCGCCCGTCTCCTCGCTCGTCGGCGCGCTCGAGCTGAAGACAGGCTGGGTTCACGCGTGCGCTCGCCGGAGCGATCAGACCGTCGTGTGTTGGGGACGCAACATCGAAGGACAGCTCGGTGACAACACGGGCGACAAGAACTTGCCGACACCCGTTCCCGGCGTCGCGGGCGCGCTCGAGATCGCCACGGGCGGCCTCCACACCTGCATCCGCCAGGCCGGCGGCAAGATCGTTTGCTGGGGCTACAACAACTACGGTCAGATCGGCGACGGCACCACCGTCGATCCGAAGATGCCCGTCGTCGCGCTCGCCGCGTCGAGCATCGTCGAGCTCACCGCAGGCGGCACGCACACCTGCGGACGCAACGCCGACGGCACCGTCACATGCTGGGGCAGCAACTGGAACGGGCAGCTCGGCAACGGTGCGACCCAGACCTTTCGCGCGGTCGCCGGCGTCGTTCCGGGTCTCGCGAGCGTCACCAGCGTTGCCGCCGGCGGCGACCACACTTGCGCGCTGAAGGCCGGCGGAAGCGTCGTGTGCTGGGGCTCGAACGCGTACGGCCAGCTCGGAGACGCGACCACGACCGACCGCTCGACGCCTACCTCCGTCGTCGGGGTGACCGACGCCGTCTCGCTCGTCACCGGCGAGCATCACACCTGCGCGCGACGCACCAACGGCGCGATCGTCTGCTGGGGCCTGAACGGCCAGGGACAGCTCGGCGACGGAACGAACGTGAATCGCACGCAGCCGACGGCGGCCGGCGTCGTCAACGCGATCTCCGTATCGGCCGGCGGGTATCACACGTGCGCGCGCAGCGTCCTCGGCAGCGTCCTGTGCTGGGGGAGCAACATCGATGGGCAGCTCGGCGACGGGACGCAGGTCTCGCGAAGCGTTCCCGCCGCCGTGCTAGGACTCTGACTTGCAGCGCGACAATACAGACCCTTTCGAGTCCGCGGCAGCGTAGTCGTCAGCTCAAGGCGTGAGCACCGCGTGGCGCGCCAGGACGGCCGTGCCGGTGCCAAAGGTCGAATAGAAGACGTGGCGTGTGTGGTCGACGCTGTTCGTCACGGCGCTGTATCCGCCGTAGGCCAGATGCTGGGCCGTGGCGCCGGCACACGCATGGCTACCGACGCCGCCGTCGAGCACCCACGCGCTCCAGAAGGAGCCGTTCCACCAGGCCATGCGGAGCGCGTGCGTGGTGTTGTCCTCGTAAAAGACATTGGGTTGATCGGCCTCGTCGAAGAACGCGGCGCTCCCTCCGCCCACGGACGTGTTCACGAGACCATGGGTGGTCGCGGCGCCGTCGACGACCGCGAAGGACCAGTTGACGCCAGGTTTGAGCGTGGCGACGCGCAGCGTGTCTGCCGAGTAGTCGTCATAGAAGACGCGCGTACCCGACTTCGGCGAGAAGGCGACCGAGGGGTTGCCGACGCTGTGCGTGGTCCGGCCGCTGGCCTGACTGTTCCCATCCAGCGTGCCCATGCCCCAGCTCACTCCATCGCCGCTGTAGGCCTCCCGAAGGACGGTATGGGTGCCGTTGTCATGGTTGTAGTAGACGCGCATGAGGTTGCTGATCGTGTCGACGATCACCACCGGGGAGGACATGGAGCCGCCGGTGACTTGCCCATTCACGCCGCCAGCTCCGTCGAGCACGTGGAAGCTCCAGGCGGTGCCATCGAGCCTCCCGACCCAGAGGCGCCCCGCGGGATGGCCCGGGATGTCGTCGGCCCCCTCGGTGTAGAAGACGTAGAGCTTGCCGCCGAAGGAGACCGACGCAGGACGCCCGGTGAGCGGTGTCCCTTCCTGTCCGTGAGTAGCATCCGTGATCTCGTTGGGGTGGAACCCGACGGCGTCGCCGTAGTTGCGCCGCAAGAACCCTTTGGCGCTCAGACTATCGATGTAGAATACATTGATGACACCGCCGAACACGGTCGCCGCAGAGCCATCTCGGAAGTAGTCGCCGCTCTGCCCCGGCACCGTATGGTTGCCGTCGATCGTCGTGGAGTACCAGGGCCCAAAGGTGTTCGTTGCGCCGCGCTGATACCCGAGTGCGTCGGTGTGAAATGCCCAGACGGCGCCGTTGAGGACAACCGAAGCGCCGACGCCGGACACGGGGGTGGAGGTCTGTCCGAAGCCTCCTCCGTTGAAGCCGTCAATCGTCCCGCAGGTCCAGCCGGCGTGCGCTTCGCGTGCCCCGATGGTGAGCGCCGCGAATCCGAGGATTCCGGCCGCGAGCGCGGTGAGTCGGGGCTTCTTACGTGTCCTGAGTGAGGGCTCGTGGGTGCGCAATGAACTGTCCTTCGTGGGAAATGAGGCAAAGCTTGCCCAGCGCGGGCTGGGATTTGCACGGGCGTCGTGCTCCGGCGCTCCGCGTGGGGTCGGTCCGCGACCTGTGAACCGCTCGACGCGTGGAATCTATGGCATCGCGCGGCCAGGGGCGCGTGAGCGCTTCATGAGCGTTCCGTGAGTCGCTTCTTGCGGAGCACGTTCACGAAGTCCATCTCGAGCGCGGCGCGCAGACCTCGCTCTTCGCGCCAGCCGTCATCGGCGTATCGCTCCACGAAGGCGCTGACCATGAACCCCATGCGCCGCAGTCTAGCCGCTCACTCGGTCCCCACGTTCGCCACGTCGCCGGTTCTCAGCCTTCGAGGACGTCGGCAACCGACGGTGCGAGGAGGGCGCGCGCGAGCCAGCGACGCACCTCCGCTGCGCTCTCCGAGGCAACAATGCGAGCGAGCTGCGCCTCCGTGGGCTCGAGGCCGCGGGCTCGAAGAAAGGTGAGCAGCGCCTGCTTCTCCGTCTCGTCCGCCTTCTCGAATACGGGTTTCCGCACTCCGATGCGCGCGGTGCTCCCCAGCCGGGTGAGCAGCGTGCGCACGTCGGCGTGCCATGGGCTGTCCGCGCCGCCTTCCTCCCACAGCTCGCGCAGCTCGGAGCTTCCGGTGACCACGCGTTCGATCGCAGCGGCCGCGAGGACGATGTCTTCCTCCACGAGCTCGTCTGCGTTGGCATCGAGCCAAGCGATGACCGGCTTCGTCAGACGGTCGCGACCGCGGCCCCGCGCGGCGGCGACGATCTCGGCAGCAGCGATCGCGGCGGCCCCATCGTCAATGTCGAGGTAGTCCGCGTCGTCGGTCTCGGCCACGCTTTCGAGGAGATGGCGCAGCGCCTCCACGCCCTCGGCTTCGAGGTCGTTGAACCAGTCGAGAGCCGAGTCGTTCTCGAATGCTTTCTCGCCCCAGGCGCCCATCTCGGTCCCTCGTAGCGCTACCTCAGCGGCAAGGGAAGCGCCGTCCCTCGGGTCTTCACGGCATAATCAACACCCAATGCCGCTCGCGTTCGACCTGGATCGCTACGTCGCGCAGATCCGCTCGTTCGATGGCGAGCGCTTTGCCGTCGCGACCGAGGTCACGATGCCGTACCGCGGTCGCGCACACCCTGTCCTGTCGGTGCGTTCGCGCGCGGTCGCGTCGAAGACATTGCTGGTGCTCGCCGGAGTCCACGGCGACGAGCGAGCGGGCAACCCATCGCGCATGGCCGACGAGGCCGCGCGGCTACGACCGCACGTGGATCTGGTTGCGGCGGTCGCGGAGCGCGTCACAGGATGGGACGGATGACGATCCGGTCAGCTGGGGGCGCGGGGCATGCGAGGTACGACGAGATCGGGCGCGCATATGCACGCACTCGGCGCGAGGATCCGCGGCTTCGGGCTCGCATCTACGCGGCGCTCGGGGACGCAAAGAGCATCGTCAACGTCGGCGCTGGCGCCGGATCCTACGAGCCACGCGATCGACATGTCGTCGCGATCGAGCCGAGCGACGTGATGGCCGCGCAGCGCGCACTCGAGCTCGCGCCCGCCATTCGTGCATCCGCCGGAAGCTTGCCGCTTCGCGACGCATCGGTCGATGCGGCGATGGCGATCCTCACCATTCATCACTGGGACGCGGAGCAGGAGCGCGGCGTTCGCGAGCTGCGTCGCGTCGCGCGCGGCCCCGTCGTCATCCTCACGTACGACGCGGAGGTGAGCGCACGCATGTGGCTCGTCGCGGACTACCTCACGGAGGTCGCCGCGCTCGATTGCGCGATATTTCCGCCCATCGATCGCGTCTGCGAATGGCTCGGCTCTCGTGACGGTGCCGACATCAGCGTCACGCCCGTGCCGATTCCTCGCGACATCTCGGACTGGATGCTCGGCGCATTTTGGGCGCATCCCGAGCGCGTCTTCGATGCGGACGCACGCAACGCGACGTCGGGCTTCGCGCGCATGTCCACCGAGGTCGTCGATCGTGTCGTCGGCGACCTGGCGCGCGATCTCGCCGACGGAACCTGGGACCGTCGCCACGGCGCGCTCCGCAAGCAAGACGAGTACGACGCCGGCCTCCGACTCGTCGTCGCGTCCCCGGCCTAGAGTTCTCGACGTCTGGGTGCTCGCGCGCGCGGGCGGTTGGGCGCTGGCCGCGCCGAACGTGGGCACCAACTCCGGAATGGCCAACCTGAAGGCCACGACTCCGTATCCCGGTGGCGGTATCGAGCTCGACGTGGTCGCTCCAGCTGGAGAAGGGATCCATGACACGCCGAAGCCCGGCGTCACCGCGGTGATGATCCAGATCGGCCCCACGCAGCACGGCACGAACAGCAGCCAACCGAGAGGGAAACGGACGTACGCCGTCCCCTACAACGGCGAAGACGGCTCGCTGCTCGCGCGCAAGGCCGACGCATACGCCGTGCCCTCACCTTACAGAGAGCTCCACGCGGCGATGCTCCGCTTCTTCGACGACGCCTTTCGAGGCAAGGTGCCGGTCGTCAGTGGAATGCCCGCTGCTGTTCGCGATACGGATGCGGACGGCATCATCGACGCGATGGAGTAGCGGCGTTTCAGGGCCCGGCGGGCACGACCGATGTCGCGATCAGGACGGGGCGCTCCACGAGAAAACGGTCGCGGATGGCGCCGACGAACTTGCGCGCCAGCTTGCCCTCGACGCGGACGGTCTTCCCGCGGAGCGAAGCACCGACGAAACCAGGTGGAGCCTCGAACGCGGTCTCCTCGACGTCCTGATCCACCGGCGCCGCATTGGCGGGCGTGCGCTCGACGACGACCCAGTCCGAGGAGCGCTTCTCGAGCGTTCCCGTGAGCGTCAGATCATCCGCGGTCTTCTCCACCACCTCGCGCGCGACGAAGACGTCCTGCAGGATGCGCGTGCCGTTAGGGAGCGTGCCGGTCTCGCGCTTCTCGAGGCGGCCGCGGATGCGAAGGGTCCTCTTTACGAGCAGCGCGCCCGAAAGGCGAAGGCCCGCGAGATCGACCGCAACGACCTCGCGATCCTCCGGCCCTCGAGCTTCGGTGATCTGGAAGCCGGTGATGCCGCCAGCTGTGAGCTTGCCTTCGAGCGTTGCTGTGGTCTGCGTGCGGACCTCCTCGTCGGCAGCACCGACCGGATCGTCTCCGCCATCGTCGCGCGAGCTCGCGCAGCCCGTGGTGAACGTGGCGACGCAGAGAAGGACCGAGAGGAGAGAGGTGCGGATGTGCATGGCCTGTGCGAATCGGCAATTGCACGGCAGAGGCCACCGGCCAGCTCCCTCTCTGCGCCGTACTCTCCGCCACTTGCCAGTATGAGCTGGATCCCGCCGGTCTCGTACGCGGGGGTTACCTCGCCCCACAAGGGACGAACGAGCTTATCGAGCGCCGGACCAACGCCCTCGGCGAAGCGTCAGCGCTTCGTGAACGTGTTCACGATGGTCGTCGTGCCGGACGTGGTGATGAACAAGGACGTGCTGGTGGCCGAGAACTTCGTGGGCGTCGAGGTCGTCCCCTGCTCTCATGCGCGGGACCATCTCGTCGGAGTGCTCGCCGAAACGTTGCGACAGGTCCTCGCGTCGAGGCTCAAATAGAACGAGATGACTGACGCGATCGCCGACGCTCCGCGAGAGAAGCTCATTCGCTCTCACCAGCGATGGCGCTGGATCTTCCTGCTGCTGGCCGTCCTGCTGCCCGCAGCGCTCCACGCGATCTTCGAGCGGCAGGCGCGGCGGCTGGACGCTCTCGCGGATCACGGCAAGACGGTTCGCGCGACGGTCACCGATGCGGCCACGTACGTGGGGTACCGCTACGAGGTCGACGGCGCGGCCTACTCTTTGTCGGTTTCGAGAGACGAGGCGCCCTTCAACGTCGGGCAGGAGCTCATCGTCAGCTATCTGCCGGAGGCGCCGGCGTTCACGAGGCCGACCTCCGATCCGTCGGTCCCACGAGGCGAGGCGGCTCGCAATCGGTCGTTCGCGCGGAAGGTCGTCGGCGGCGCAGTCATCTTCTTCGCCATCAACGCGGCGTTGTCCGAGCTGAAGCTCCGGCGGCTTCGAAAGCGAACTGGCGGCAGGCCCGACGAGACCGACGCGTTTCTCGTCTCACCCGTGTGGGCAGGACGGTTCGTCGGCCTGCTCCTGGTGGCGATCCTCATCGGCACCAACTTCTATGACGACGTCGGCGAGGTGCAGCGCAAGGCATTCGGCGCGACGCCGTTTGGACTGCCGGTCCGCGTGGCGGTCTCGACGGCGGAGGTGGTCCTCTTCGCGCCCTACTTCTGGGTTTTCGAGCACGTCATGCGGATCGCCTACCAAGCACTTCGAGACGGCGCATCGCTCTCGAGAAGCGGGCTCGCCTCGTACATCTGGCGCGTGAACGAGCTCCATCCGGAGCTTCGTCGATCACGGGCGATCGCGATCGCGGGCTTGGTGTACTTCGCCGTGCTCGCCGCGGGCTGGATCTCCTTCGCAGGCCATCGCGGCGTCTAGAGTCCAGAGCGCACCCATCCGACCTCCGAGCCGCAGGCGGACCCCGCCAACACCGCAGCCCCAAGTCCTGCCTCGCCACCCCGGCTCCCGCCGAATACTCGCTTGATTCACCTACGCTCTGCTCGCCGCTGGGCGCGAGCTCGGCGCCTTTCTACGCGCGCTTCACCAGTGCTC
>JAQBQJ010000025.1 GCA_028287065.1 Labilithrix sp.
TGCGCGACGTGGCGCTGATCACGCAAAAGCCGGATCGCCGGTTCGTGGAGGTATCGATGCTGCACATTTCAGCCGATAGCTTGGATTGGTCCAGCGGAAGCCTCTTCGAGAAGCTCAGGGCATTCGGAGCGAAAAAAGGCTGCGATGCGGTCGTGATCGTGGGCAGGTCCGACTCACGGGATCTACTCGACCCATCGAGGCCAACGGCGGGCTACATGGCGAGCTGCATTCAGTACATCGACGAGCGCGACATTGCCGCCGCGCCGTAAACACCTCGTGGCAGGCACTCGGCCTGCTTCTCGCAGCCGCGCACGCCGTGGCGCTACGGGATCACGGCTTCGGCGGCCGCAGCTTCCCGCAGCTCTTCTCCACCTGCGCGAACACCGTCTTCTGATCGAACGTGCCGGCCTCGATCTCGCCGGGCGACGCCTGCTTGCGGAGCTCCTTCCACGCGCAGCCGCAGAACTTGTCGGCCGCAGAATCCTTCGCGCAGCCCTTCATGAAGGCGTCCTTCGAGACGCTCTCGGGCATCTTGTTGCCGCAAGCCTTCACGACGGGGCCGCGCGCGGTGACGAAGCGCTCGCTCGTGACGGTGCCTTCGTCGCCGAGCTCGGCGGCGGAGAAGCGCTTGCGGAACTCCGACCAGGTGCAGTCGCAGTACGTCTTCATCTCCGGGTTCTTGCCGACGCAGCTCTTCGAGAAGCCGTCCTTCACGGCCTCTTCCGGGATCTTGCTCGCGCACGCGCCCACCACTTGCGTCTTCACCTTCTCGAGCTTCGCGGCCGGCATGTCGCCGGCGCTCATCTCGTCGTCGGTGAAGACCTTGCGGAACTCGCCCCACGCGCACTCGCAGTAGTCCGGGGAGTTCATCGCCTTCTTCGCGCAGCCGGCCATGAACTCGCGATGATGATCGGCCGCCGTCTTTCCCGGCGGCGTCTGCGCACCCGGCTCCTTCTCGGCCTTGGCCTGTGGCGCGCCTGCATCCGCGCCGCTCGCAGGTCCGGACCCCGGCACGTCGGGCTTCACCGGTGCACCGCCGCACGCGATGAGGGCGACAGCAGCGCTCACGGACACGATCACGGCGCGACGAAGCAACATGGTGGAGAGCCATATCACCGCCGCCGCCGGCGAAGGAACTCCACGAGCGCCTGGAGCTTCGACGGGAGCTGCGAACGGCTGGGGTAGTACAGGAAATATCCTGGGAAGCGCGGACAGTACGGCGCGAGCACGCGGACGAGCCGCTTCGAGGCGAGCGCGTCGGCGACGATGCTCTCGAACACGTAGGCGAGGCCGATGCCGTCCTCTGCGGCCCGGACCATGAGCGCGGCGTCGTTCGTGACGAGGCGTCCCTCGACGGAGAGCGTCAGGTCGCGTCCGGCGTCCGTGAACTCCCAGCGGTAGATCGTGCCGGAGGTGATGCCTCGATAGTTGATGCAGTCATGCGCGTTCGCGACGAGATCGCGCGGGTGCTTCGGTCTGCCGCGCGCGGCGAAATACGCGGGCGAGCCGACCACTGCCATGCGGAGATCGTCGCTCACGCGCACCGCGACCACGTCCTTCTCGAGCGTCTCGCCGATCCGGATGCCTGCATCGAAGCCGCGCTCGACGATGCTCGTGAAGCCGTCGTCGATCGCGATGTCGAGACGGATCTCGGGATAGGCAGCGAGGAACTCCGCCAGGACGGGCTCGAGCACCGCGGCGCTCGCCACGCGCGGCACGTCGAGACGAAGCGTCCCGGCCGCGCGCCCGCGCAGCTCGTCGAGCGACTCGAATGCGGCGTGCACGCCATCCATGGCGGGGCGCAGGCGCGCGAGGAACCGCTCGCCTGCCTCCGTCAGCCCGACGCTCCGCGTCGTTCGCTGGAGAAGGCGAACGCCTACGCGCTCCTCGAGCGCACGCACCGTCTGGCTCACCGCGGACGGCGTGATCCGCAGCTCCGCCGCCGCGGCGGTGAAGCTGCGTTTCTCTGCGACGGCGAGCAGCGCCGTGAGGCCCGAGAGGTCGTCGCTCATTCATTAGTAATACTTCAAAGCGAATGCACGATTGCGCGGTTTTCAGGGAGTATCGCCGCGCCTACGTTCTCCATCGAAGGAGATCGTCATGGCAAGCGTCTGGTTCATCACCGGTTGTTCGTCCGGCTTCGGTCGCGCGCTCGCGCTCGAGGCGCTCGCGCGGGGCGACAGCGTCGTCGCCACTGCGCGCAACCCCGACGCCGTTGCGGGGCTCGCCGAAGAGGCGAAGGTCAGCCCCGAGCGCGTCCTCGCGCTGCGACTCGACGTGACGCGCGACGAGCAAATCCGCGCCTCGCTCGACGCGGCGATCGCTCGGTTCGGGCGCATCGACGTCCTCGTGAACAACGCCGGCTTCAGCATCGTCGGAGCCGTCGAGGAGACCCCTGAGAACGAGCTGCGCGCGACGATGGAGATCATGTTCTTCGGCGCGGCAGCCATGACGGCCGCGGTCCTCCCGCACATGCGCGAACGCAAGACGGGGACCATCGTCCAGATCACGAGCATGGGCGGGCTCACGACCGGCGCCGGGTTCGGTGCCTACTGCGCCGCGAAGCACGCGCTCGAGGGACTCTCGGAGTGCCTCTCGCTCGAGGTGAAGCCCATGGGCGTGCGCGTCGTGATCGTCGAGCCGGGCGCGTTCCGGACCGCGCTGTTCGGCGCGGCGTTCAGGCGCATGCCGGAGATGCCCGCTTACGCCGGAACGGTCGGCCCGACGCGCGCGTTCGCCTCCGACGTCGCCGGCGAACAGCCCGGCGACCCCGCGAAGGCCGCGCGCGCCATCGCGGACGTCGTCGCCTCGGCCGACCCCCCGCTGCGCCTGCCGCTGGGCTCCGATGCCGTCGACGGCATCCGTGCCAAGCTCGCGTTCGTCGCCGCCGACGTCGACCGCGCCGAGCCGGTCGCCCGCGCCACCGCCTTCGGCGCGAAGGACTGATACACTCCGGCGCGATGCCGTCCGCCAATCCGCTCCTCGAAGTGAAGGTCCCCGTACCGTTCCACGAGGTCCGCCCCGAGCACATCCGGTCTGCCGTCGACACGCTGCTCGCGGCGTCCCAGAAGAGCCTCGATGCGATCGCTGCGGCACCTTCGCCGCGCACGTATGCGAGCACGCTGGAGGTGCTGGATCTCGCCACCAACGAGCTCGACTACGCGACGAACCTCGCGAGCCATCTCGAGTCCGTGATCGGCTCGCCCGAGCTGCGCGATGCGTTCGCGGCCGTCGTGCCGAAGGTCACTGCATTCTACAGCCAGATCCTCCTGTCCGAGCCGCTCTACAAGGCGCTCCGCGATCTCGAGGCGACCGACGAAGCCAAGAAGCTCGAGCCCGCGCGCCGCCGTTACCTCACGAAGACGCTCGCCGACTTCCGGCGCAACGGCGCCGAGCTCGATGCGGCCGGAAAGAAGCGCCTCGGCGAGATCGACGTCGCGCTCTCGGAGCTCACGCTGAAGTTCGCGCAGAACGTCGTCGACGCCACGTCGTCGTTCGAGGTGCTCATCGACGAGGCCGAGGCAAAGCGGCTCGACGGTCTTCCGGGCGGCGCGCGCGAGGCCGCGAAGAAGAGCGCCGAGGAGAAGGGCAAGAAGGGCTATCGCCTCACGCTGCAGGCTCCGTCGTACGGGCCGGTCATGACGTTCGTCCACGATCGGAAGCTGCGCGAGACGCTCTACCGTGCGCACACCACGCGCGCTTCGGGCACCGGACCCGGGGGCGCCGAGCGCGACAACCGCGGCATCGTCAAGGACGTCATCGCGCTCCGCCAGGAGAAGGCGAAGCTCCTCGGCTTCGCGCACTTCGCCGATCTCGCCATCGACGATCGCATGGCGAAGACCGGCAAGGACGCGCTCGCGTTCGTCACCATGCTCCGCGACCGCCTGCATCCCGGCTTCGTGCGCGAGAACGCCGAGCTCGCGGCGTTCGCGAAGAAGAACGGGCACGAGGGCCCGCTCGAGCCGTGGGACATCTCCTACTGGGCCGAGACGCAGCGGCGCGCGCTCTTCGACTTCGACGAGGAGACGCTTCGCC